>NZFR01000007.1 GCA_002689335.1 Verrucomicrobiales bacterium | reverse complement strand
CATGCAACATTTGCATCTGGGCAGCAAAAGCACCTCTCGATGCCGATAATCGAACGACTAGTGGTACCAAGCGATGATGGTCAACAAGGTTTGGCGACCGACGGCGAATTCATCTACGTCCAAAACAACCAGCAATTTCTTAAGTAGCGGTTGAACAGGAAGCTCGTAATGAAGGGGCCTAGGTTAAAACTGTACCTCGGAGGCATCGTTTTTGTTAAGAACCAAATTTACGCCGCAGTCAGCAGTTGCGAACCGGAAGGGTCTGGCCAACATTTCGTGCATGTCTACGACTCCAATTCGCTGGAGTTGATCCGTGTATATGATGTNGGAGAACACTTCACNGTTTGCGCCGGGGGGATTGCNCATAGTAAGGGGAATTTTTTCGTCGCCGAATCGTTTTTTGACAATGACCACTCGGATCGCATTNTTGAGTTCGACTCGGCGTTTAGGNACATAANAACCCACGAGATAAATTTTAAATCACCCTTTGGAATCCAAGGTNTGGNNTTTCTGCCATACCGGAAACAGTTTCAGGTTCATTCACATATGAAAGTNTTTTATAGAATCAGTGAGCAATTCGAGAGCGACTCGCTAGTTTTAGGCCAGTNCGAGTTCGATCTGCAGGACTTGGCGCGGCTTAACCGAGAANCCCTGATAATCAACCATCGGCATGCCGAGTCGCTTGAATTCGTTAAAATAAGATAATAATAAAAACTTTCATATCACCACAAAAAACCACGAGTGATGAGTTGATCATACGCTGATGAGTTGCCTTGGCCAAAGGGGCCAGATAGTTTGCCGAAGCCAATTTCATTTCACATGAAACGAAACACATTCAAACTGATCGCGTGCGCTCTGGCCGGAGTGCTGTTTTTGCCGCAGTCGATTCACGCAGAAAAGAAGCCAACTGCAAAACACCTGTTCGTCCTTTCGGGGCAGTCTAACATGCAGGGGCATCGGCCAGATGAGGCGTTCACTCCGGCGGTGAAGGCGGCCTTGGGCGATAAGAATGTGATCGTGGTGCAGGACGCACTCGGCGGCCAACCGATCCAGCGTTGGTGGAAGGAATGGAAATCTCCCGAGGGCAAAAAACCGGAAAGCACCGGTGATCTTTACTACCGGTTGATGTCGAAGGTTCAACCTGAGATCAAGGGACAAAAACTCGCTTCGGTGACGTTCATCTGGATGCAGGGCGAGCGCGACGCCAAAATGCGCTGGGGCAAGGTTTACGAGGCCAGTCTGCGAGGCTTGCACAAGCAGCTTAGCAAGGATCTCCACCGAGATGACGTCAATTTCGTGATCGGCCGACTGAGTGATTTCGACATGAAAAACAGCCGCTACCCACATTGGACTTTGGTGCGCGAGATGCAGGTGATGGTGGCCGATTCCAACCCGCAGTTTAGCTGGGTGAATACCGACGACCTGAACGACGGCCTCAATCGTCGGGGCAAAAAAATCAAGAACGACCTGCATTATTCCGCCGAAGGCTACAAAACGCTGGGCAAGCGTTTCGCCTCAAACGCCCTCAAGCTGATCCAGCGGCGGGCCAGTAAAAAATAAGATCCCCTAGCGGAGCAGGATGGAGTCCAAGGCGCTGAATTAGCCCCTGCGCCCAGGCCAAAAATGGGCGCTTGGCCAAGCGGGAATTGGTCTTGCTGGGGTACGGGGATTCGGCGAAGGTTACCGGCCTCTAATCAGATTCATGGTTTCCAGAATCACTCTATTCCTTTTTTTGGTTGGGGCGACCGCCGTCCATGCCGAGACCAAGCCGTCCGCCCCTCCTCATCCGCTTCGCATTAACGAAATCCTCGCCTCCAACCGCGGCGGGATGCTGGACGACGAGGGCAGCAGCAGCGACTGGCTGGAACTGCACAACACCGGCGACGAAGTGCTGCGCTTGGCCAAGTTCCAACTCTCGAACGGGGGCAACAAACCAAGCGCTTGGGAGCTGCCAAACATCGCTATCGCGCCGGGCGGGTTTCATGTCGTTTGGATGTCCGGCCAAGATCGCGCGGCTCTCTCTCCAGAGGCGCTGCGGACCTCGGCCGCGACACTACCGTTTGAGTCGACACTCGTACCCAGTGATGCGAAGTGGAAATACCTTGTCCCGACTGTCGGAGGCCGCTTGGCCAAGGGCTGGTATGATGTTGGATTTGATGACAGCGCATTCGCGCTTGGCCAAGCGGGGTTTGGATACGGTGATGACGACGATGCCACGGTGCTCCCNGTCGGCACCGGGTTGATATTNCTGCGGCACAAGTTTGAGCTGGCAGAGTTGCCGATGTCCCAGTCGCTCGCGCTGGAGGTCGACTTTGACGACGGCTTTGTCGCCTACCTGAATGGCACGCGCATCGTGGCGATGAACGCNCCGGAAGGGGANCTACGCGCGAGTAGCATGGCGACGNACGGACGCGAAGCCGGAGTGGCGGATCGGTTCGACCTTTCCGAACACGTGAATCTCCTGCGCAAGGGCCAAAACATGTTGGCGATCGCCGGGATGAATGCCGGCCGCGGCAGCTCTGACATGAGCCTCAAGGCAGGACTCGGTTTTCTGCCAACCACACTTCACTCCAGTTTTCGGCTGGCGAAGGAAGGGGGCGAGTTGAAGTTGACGGGGCCGGACGGGACGGCGGTGGACAGCATCCGCTACGGCGAGCAGGCCACCGACCAGTCGTACGGCCGCGCCAAGGACGGGACGGGTGAATGGGGCTTTTTCCTGACGCCCACTCCGGGCAAGGCCAACGCCGGCCCGCAGCAAACAAAGCCGGTCGACTCGAAACTGGTGTTCTCGCCCAAGGCCGGTTTTCACGACGTGGGTGTGGAGGTGAACATCACGGCGGAGGCTTCGGCCTACGTGGTGGTTCGCTACACGCGGGACGGTGCGGAACCCACCGCAGACAGCCCCAAGCTGGACGAGCCGGTTCGGCTGGAGAAAACCGGTCTGTTCCGGGCAGCGGCATTTGTCGGGGACGAACGCGTGGGCGTGATCAAGTCCGCAACCTACATCGTCGGTCGGCGTCCCACACTGCCAGTGATGTCGATCTCGATGATCCCAGAGGATTTTTACGAAGTACACATGCGCAGCAGTGCCACCGGACGCGGTAGTGAACGGACATCGCACATGGAGTTGTTCAACACCAAAGGCAACCGCAAGGTGTCCACCGGGTTCGGGTTGCGGTTGCATGGCGGGGCCGGGCGCCGGGGGGATTTCAAAACCAAAAAGTCGTACCGCGCCTATTTCCGCGACGTCTACGGCTCGCCCAAGGTGAAGTACAACATCATCCCCTCGGCCAATGTGAAGGACTTTGACAAACTCGTGCTGCGAGCCAACGCCAACGACCGCGCCCCGGGCGGCTCGTACATCCGCGACCAGTTGATGCGCGACCTGCACAAAGACATGGGCGGCCTGACCTCCAACGGCGCATGGTACAAGCTCTACGTCAACGGCTTGCACTACGGCGTGTACAACGTCGTCGAGCGGATGGACGAGGAGTTCGTGGCGTCCCACACCGGCAAGGGAAAATTCGACATCATGAAAACCGGCAACACGATTCTCAGCGGAACGCGTGACGGCTGGAACGAACTCGACCGCTTCGTAACCGCAACGGATTTTTCGCGACCGGAAAAATACGAGGAACTCAAGCGCCTCGTCGATGTGGAGGATTTCACCGCTTACATGATCGTTAATCTGTGGGGACAAAACTACGACTGGCCCCACAATAACTGGTACGCCACGCGGCGGCTGCCGGACGGTCGGTGGCGCTTCATGTGCTGGGACTCCGAGTGGGGCATCCGCGGTGGCCCNTACAAGCCGGACACCAGTTCCTATGCGTTCATCGACAGCGGCGGCGCGTACGGCTTCAACACCCAGCGCAAAATGTTCACCGCNCTGCTCGGCAACCCGGAGTATNGCGACTATTACCAAAGCGAAGTCCGCCGACATTTGGCCGGGGCGCTCTCCGAAAAAAACGTCCTTCGGCGNACGCATGAACTGCGCGATGCCATCGCCTCCGAAGTCGANCANGAGTATCGCNTGCGNAATTACAACGTCGAAACGTGGCATCGAAAAATCGGTGAAGTCGAGGAGTTCGGCCGCGTTGCGGGGGAAAATTTTCGCAGATGGACGGAAGGCTATTTTNCGTACCGCAACAAACCGGTCTCGAACCCCGGCATGGCCCGTCTGCAAAACAAGGCCGGCTACCGGCACATCATCCACCGCAACACAAAGGGCGCTTGGCAGGAACTCGTTGCAGCGCCCGGCAGTGACAAATGGGTCACCGCCGCCCTCCCGCTTTCGCCTCCCTCAGCCGGACGACCCGCCGTGTACGCCCTCGGCGCGGACGAACGCCGACTCGTCTATCGCGCAACAGACGGGCATCTCCACGAACTCTCCGGCCCCTCTGACGTCTGGAAAAACATCGCTTGGGCCCGACAAAATTTGACCCAAAAACTTGGTCTCCCCAAGGCCGCAGCCGACCCGTCCGTGGTGGTCGCAAACGGAGTCCCGCATGTGATTTACGTCGATGGGACAGGCCGCGTTCACGAACTGTGGTTCGACGGAAGATGGCGTCACTTTCATTTGCCGGCCATGCCGCTCGCCGAGGGCGGTGCTGTTGCCTCGTTGGATGGATCGACCTTGCGTGTGATGTATCGCTCGATGTACGGCGTGCCGTATGAGCAATCGCTTGANCNTGGCTCAGCCACGCCGGATCAGCGCCCCTGGCGGACGGATGGTGTCCATCGCCTCCCCGCGCTTGGCCAACCTCTTGGCCTGACCGTGAGCGGCAGGCGCGAAGCCGTCATGCTCGCCGCTCGCGCTTGGCCAAGGGAGGCGCCGTATGTCTTCGACTGGAACGAACGCCGACGCGTCCCGGGCTATCGTACCTATGAAGGCAAACGNAACACACTGGTTTACGCCACGGAGANCGGGCAACGGTTCAAGGACTTGATCTCGATCGACCACACGACCGACGAACTCGCCGGGGCGTTCGCACTCGTCAGCAATCCGGAACGGAGCCAACATTACCTCGCCTACCGCGACACGAAGGGCACCATCCGCGAGAGCGTGCATCGAGGCAAAAACTGGATGGCGACCGAACCGTACGAGCCTGACGCTGCTCCTCCGGCTAAGGGCGATCCCATCGGCTGGATCGATGGTAAAACCGGCAACCGGCACTACGTTTATCAGGACGAAANGGGAGACNTTCACAAACTAACCTTCGACGGCAAGTGGACGCACAAGGCACTCTCCAAATCGACCGACCAAGCGCAACCATGATCGACACCGCGAAACGCACCGTGACCGCAGTGGCTTTAGCCTGCCTCGGCATCATTGCAGCGCCAACCGCAGCCGAGTTTTCCCAGCAGGAAAACATCGTCTACGGCCACAAACACGGCTTGGGTTTGTTGATGGATATCTTCACGCCGGCCAAGCAAAACGGGGCCGGGGTGATTTGGACGGTCAGCGGCGGCATGAACTCCAGCCGTCGCGCCATCCCGCGAATCACGAAAAACCCCGGTTTCCGCGCACTGATGGACAAAGGCTATACAGTGTTCACCGTCTTGCATGGCAGTCAGCCCAAGTTTGCGCTGCAGGACATCGTGGAGGATCTGCCCCGCGCCGTGCGACATATCCGTTTTCACGCAAAGCGCTACGAGATCGACGGCAACCGGCTGGGAGTAACCGGCCGCTCGTCCGGCGGGCAGTTATCGCTGTTCCTCGGCACNGCCGCCAAGGGCCCAAACGCTGACGCCGAACAACCGGTCGACCGCGTCTCGTCACGTGTGCAGGCCGTGGCGGCCTACTTCCCCGGCACCGACATGGTCCACTTCGGGAAACAAAACACAACGATCCTCGAGCACTTCCGCTCTCGCGGAANGAAGGCGGATGCCACGTTTGATTTCCACCGGTGGTCACGCGAGACCTCACGCTTCGAGCGCGTGACCGATCGGCAAGCGCAGCTGAAACTTTACCGAGACCTTTCACCTATCACGCACATCACTCCGGACGACCCTCCGGTGTTGTTGATCCACGGCACCGAGGACAAAATCGTGCCGCTCCAGCAGTCGCAGGTGTTTCAGGCCAGACTGAAAAAGGCCGGGGTGCCGGGCGAGTTGTTCGTGGCCAAGGGCAAAAATCACGGCTGGGGCAAGCCGCTGGACGGCGAGTTGGAGGCCTTCTCCGGCTGGTTCGACCGGTATTTGCTGAAAAAAAAGTAGAAATTGGCCAAGCGCTTGGCCAACCGGAGTGGTTGACAATTCAGGTGGGTGTGCGAGCATTTCGCCCGACCCGATTTGGAAAGAGTCCTTTCCATCCTACAGGCCTTGGCCAAGGGGAGTTTTTAACAAAATCATCATGAACAAACCTAACACGACACGACGCAGCTTTTTGAAGGCGTCTCTGGCTGCCGGTACGGCGGCGGTGATCAGCGGTACAAAAGGCCGCGCGAAAATTATCGGAGCGAACGATCGCGTTCGCATTGCAGTGGCCGGCTTGAACGGCCGCGGCGGGAGCCACATCGGCGGCTTCATGGGTCAGAAAAACGTCGAGATCGCCTATCTCGTCGATCCCGATTCCAAGGCCGTGAGCCGTCGAGTCGACGAAGTCAACCGCAAGGGCAATTACAAGCCAAAGGGTGCGGCGGACATCCGCCACGCAATCGCCGACAAGGACGTCGACGCCATCACCGTTGCCGCGCCAAACCATTGGCACTCGCTGATGACCATCTGGGGAGCGCAGGGAGGCAAACATGTCTACGTCGAGAAACCGATGAGCCACGACGTGCACGAAGGACGTGTCGCCGTCGAGGCCCAGAAAAAATACGGCGTGGTGATCCAGCACGGCACCCAGCGCCGCAGCAGCTCCAAGATCGCCGGCCTGCATGAGATGATCCAANCGGGTAAGTTCGGCAAACTCAAGATTTCCTACGGCTACTGCTGCAAACCCCGCGGTGGCATCGGGTTCAAGAGCCCGGGTGTCTCCCCCTCAAATCTGGATTGGAACCTGTGGCGCGGCCCAGCCGTGATCGACACGTTCCATGAGAACTACGTCCACTACAACTGGCACTGGTTCTGGGAGACCGGCAACGGCGATCTCAACAACCAGGGGACACACCAACTCGACGTGGCCCGTTGGGCGATGGATCCCAAGCTGACCAACCCGACCCGGGTGATGGCGATAGGCGGCCGCTTCCAGTGGAACGATCAAGGCGAAACCCCGAACACCATGTTCGGCATCGCCGAGTACCCGAACGGCCAATACCTGTTCTTCAACGTTCGCAACGTGAACTACGACGGCTATCAACGTCAGGTGGAGAACGAGTATTACTTCGAGGACGGCGGCAAGATCGTCCGCAACAAGTACTACGCCAAGGGCAGCGACAAGGGTGAAGATATCAAGGTCCACGACGGCAAAGTCACCCCGGGTGGCGAGTGGGGCAGCTTCATCAAGGCCGTCCGCGCCAACGACCCAACCATGGCCAACGGCAACGTCTACGACGCCCACTACGGCTGCGTGGTCGGTCACTTGATCAACAACTCCTATCGCCTTGGCAAAAACGTGCCGTTCAACAAAAAAGCGGGACGGTTCGGCGAAAACAAGGAAGCCTACGAACACTTTGGAATACTGCACGACGTCATGGCCGACGGCGTGAAAGTGAAAGACGGCTCCAACTACACCGTTGGCCCGTGGCTCACATTTGATCCAGACAAGGAAATCCACACCGGCGAACACGCCGACGCAGCCAACGCGTTGCTCAAGGATTTCAACCGACCCGGGTTCCAAGTCCCGTCCGTCGACAAGGTCTGATCGAGCCAAGCGAATTGACCGGCTTGGCCAAGTGGCGCGATCCCTTGGCCAAGCGCGGTTTTTGATAAAGGAGAAAACGAGCGACATGTTAAAAATCAGCGCAGGCGGAAAACACGGCAAAGCCGACTTTTGTGATGGCGTTGCCCGGCGCGACTTCATTCGCATCGGTGCTATGGGCATCGGCGGGCTAACCATGGCCAACCTCCTCGAAGCCGAGGCCAAGGCCGGCGTCGGCTCCTCACACAAGGCGGTCATCAACCTCTTCCTGCCGGGCGGCCCGCCGCATCAGGACATGTGGGATTTGAAGATGGACGCCCCGCGCGAGATTCGTGGCGAGTTCAAGCCCATCTCCACCAATGTCCCCGGCACACAGATTTGCGAACTGTTCCCGCGCATGGCCAAGATGATGGACAAGTTCACCCTCATCCGCTCCATCGTCGGGGCCACCGGCGCGCATGATGCCGACCAGTGCATGACCGGTCGCACGAAGAAAAATGAACCGCCCGGCGGCTGGCCCAGCATCGGCTCCATCCTTTCCAAACTCGAAGGGCCGACCAATCCTGACACCTCGCCGTTCATCGGTCTGTGCCCGAAAACCGGAGAGATCCGCTGGAGCGATCCCGGCAAGTCAGGCTTTCTCGGCCCGGCCCATGCCGCGTTCCGNCCGTCTGCCGAAGGCAANGAGGACATGACCCTCAACGGCATCACGCTGCAGCGACTGCAGGACCGCAAGGCACTGCTCCGGAGCTTCGACCAGTTCCGCCGTAACGTGGACAACTCCGGGCTCATGGAAGGCATGGATGCCTACAACCAACAGGCCTACGGCATCCTCACTTCAGGCAAATTGGCCGACGCGCTCGACCTTGAAAAAGAGGACGTCAAACTGCGTGACCGCTATGGCCGCGGCTCAGCCAAGCACGTGGCTGACGGTGCGCCCAAACTACTCGATCATTTTCTGCTCGCNCGTCGTCTGGTGGAAGCCGGCGTGCGCTGCGTCTCCCTTTCATTCAGTCGCTGGGACTGGCACGGNGGCAACTTCAAGCGTGCCCGCGAGGATTTTCCGATGCTCGATCAGGGTGTCACCGCACTCGTCGAAGACTTGCACAATCGCGGTTTGGAGAAGGACGTTGCCGTGGTTTGCTGGGGCGAATTCGGTCGCACNCCCACCATCAACAAAAACGCCGGCCGCGATCACTGGCCTCGCGTATCCACCGCGTTGCTGGCCTGCGGNGGCCTGAAGCACGGACAGGTTATCGGCGCCACCGACCGCTTGGGCGGCGAAGCCACCGAACGGCCTGTGACCTTCCCCGAGATGCACGCCACCCTGTACCACACGCTGAGCATCGACGTGAACACCACCACGGTGAACGATCTCAACGGACGCCCGCGCTACCTCGTGGCCGACAACGCACAGCCTCTCACCGAGGTGATTTAAGCGACGTAGTAAACCGGTTTTCCAAAACACTCCACTTGGCCAAGTGGAGTGTTTTTTGTACCCGGCCAAGCGCGGAACGAGCGTTACTTGGCGTCGTAAATCTCAACCCGAGGCGGATTCGCGTAGTCGTCCCACAGCCGGTCCAGCAACGCCGCATCCGGCTTGCCGTCTGACACGACGAACCGATAGCGTGACACATAATCCTCGCCCGGCTTGATCTCCCAAGGGCCCGCCTGCGAGGGGGCGAAGTTGAAAAACGGCTCCGTGGGATGGATTCGCATCGGCTGCGGAAAACGAAAGTTGGACGGATGACAAAGGACACCGATGCCAGCCAGCTTGCCGCCGGTTTTGCCACCGACATGACACCATCGCGCCCGGGTGGCGTGCCCCTTGATGCGGTCGCTCTCCCCGTTGGACGTCAGGTAAAAACAGTTTTCCCGACCGTCCCACTCGCCGTGCCCCCGGAAACCAAGGCCACCGTAGCGGTACTGCGGAAAGCTGATTTTGCTAGAACCGGCGCAGCGTTGGACCGACTCCATCTCAAAAAGATGATAGGCCGAGTCACCCTGCCCAACGGCGTATACCTGAACCCGCCACGTCTCCGTGAGCGCGACTTTTTTCGGCTTGGCGATCAGGTCGACAAACTGGTGTGAACTGGAAAACCCGGCGTGCACCGGCCCACTCCATTGACCCTGCAGCCCGGTGAACTCCACCGTGCCGGTGCCTTTGCCCATGTTCCAAAAATCCGGTTTACGGCCCTCGAAGAGCGTATTCGTCCAAGGGAACCAAATACCGTGGTGATGCTTGTGGTTATGCGGATAGTCATCGGTGATGACGGTGCCGTTCGGGGTCACGACCGGATGCAGGTAACCGCCCCGGCGATAGATCGGCTCGAGATCGGCCCGCGGCAGTTCGCTCTTCTCCGCCTGATAATGCATCACCGTGCGACCGCCGAGAGTGAACTGAAGCTTGCTTCCCTGCCGAGTCATCTTCACCCCTGATAACTGCGCCTGCTTTTCAGCCGGGGTCAGTTTGAACTCAGCGGTCTGAAACGCAGCCAGTTTCGGCAGGATGAATGTGGCCACACCGCGTTCGTCCGACTGCACCGGTACCGCTTGGCCATCCAGGCCGGTGAGTTGCCAGTGCGCTTGGTTTGCGTCCGGGAGTTGAAAACTCACCGGGGTATCGACTCGGTCGTGGTGGCCCGCGTCCACGCGAAGGGAATAATTCGCAGCCAGCGATTGGCCAAGCGCCATAGCCAAATAAGCCGTCAAAGCATAACGGAAGGTCATTCGGAAGTTGTGCGGCGGCAACAGCCCTGGGTCAAGCCAAGCGCACGAAAAAACCCCGGCGCTTGGCCGGGGTTTTGCGAAAGTTTGTCACTTCAGATTATTCCTTCACCGTGACGGTGATTTTCTTGGAAACCACCGGNGGGTCGTGCGCCAGATGAATCCAATCTCCCAACACGAGTTGCAGCGTGTGTTTGCCGGGGGGCAACTCCAGCGTGACCTCAGTCTGGCCTCCGCCGAAGTGACGAATCTTTTCCGAAGCGGCCAATGGCAGGTTGAGGTTAGGGAGCTTTTCCGTGTCGATCAAGAGGTGGTGGTGGCCGGTGTTTTCCTTGTCGATCCCGGCCGGGGCCACGCCCATGCCTTTCAAGCCAAAGCGAACCACGAATTTTTTGCCCACGGTTTTGCCGTCCTTGGGCGAGATGATGTACGCCTTAGCGCCCTTGGGCGATTTGCGTTTTTCGAGTTTATCTGCAGCCGTCGCGGATGCGAGCAGACCGCCGAATACCATTACCGAGAGAAAAAAACGGAGTGTCATAGCTGCGAGCATTCTCTCGCTCTGTGGTTTCGGTGGCAAGCCGAATCGGCGGTCCCGGATTGACTCCGGCGGGGATGGGTCGTTTGATCGGTGTCTCGCGCCATGCCGCTTCCACCATTCCAACGCCGATATCGCCGCCGCCCTCGCAAGCTGGGGCCGAAGGATCAAGTGCTGCGGGATTGGCGCAGGCTGGATGTCGGGCCGCTAGAGAAAGCGCACGCAGACCGGGCTTCCACTGCCGGGGCGATCGTCAAAAACGTATTGGGTGTGTTGAAGCTCGAGCAACGCCGAGCCGAGTCCGAGGTGGTGAAAGTCTGGAACCACACCATTGACCCCTCGATCACCGAACACGCACAGCCGACCAAAATCCTGAAAGGCACACTGTTTGTCTCGGTCGATTCCAGCGTGTGGCTGGACGAAATCGTGCGCTACCAGCGGCACGAGATTCTGAAGCGGATGCAGCTCGCAATGGGCCGGGAGATGATCCAGCGAATTTCGTTCCGGATTGGCTAGGCCGGGCTGTCCAGCAGAGCCTTGGCCAATCCGGCGATTGTATGTTCCTCCGCCTCCACCGTTGGGGCCAAGTTCAACTCGCGGAGTGCCTTGGTCGTCTCCGGGCCAATCGATGCCAGCTTGAGTTCGGGATCGTCTTCGCAGCGCTTGGCCAAGTCGAACCGTTCATCAAAACTTTTCACCGCCGAACTGCTGGCGAACGTGACCCAGTCCGCACCGGCCTCCTCGAACGCACCGGCGGCACCATTTCGATCCTCCGTCTCCGGCACGGTTTTATAAAACGCGATGTCGTCCACGATTGCGCCCTGATCCTCCAGCAACTTGGGCAGCTCGGAGTTGGACTCCTCCGCGCGGGCCAATAACACGGAAACGTTCTCCACATTTTGAAAAGCCAACAACGCCTCGGCCGTGGCTTCGGCCGTGTAAACCTCCGGCATCAGATCAATGGTCAGGTGAAGGTCTTTCAGCTTTTTCGCCGTGGCCGGGCCCACTGCGGCAAACTTTAAGTTACCCAGATCTCGGACGTCGCGGAACGCCTTAAAAAAGTAATCGAAGAAATGAGTGACCCCGTTGGGGCTGGTGAAAATGATCCAGTCGTAAGTGCCGATGCCGGTGATCGATTCGATAATCGGTTCGTTATCGCTCGGCTGAACGATTTTAATGGTGGGAATTTCGAGGATCTCCGCGCCGTAATCCTTCAGCGCCTCGGTGAGTTTGCTGGCCTGTTTTCGGGTGCGGGTCACAACCACGCGCTGCCCGAATAGCGGACGTTGCTCGAACCAGTTGAGCGAGTCCCGCAGCTTGGACACGCCCCCGATTATGGTCACTGCCGGCGCCTTGAACTGGGTTTCCGCCACCACGTCGGCGATGGTGTCCAGCGTGCCCGAGATCGTTCGCTGCCGACCGGTGGTACCCCAGCGTACCATGGCCACAGGAGTGTCCGCCGCGAGTCCGTTTTCCTTGAGCGCGGCGGTGATCTTGCCAATGCGCTCCACGCCCATCAGCACCACCTTCGTGCCCGGTTCGCGCGCGATGCGTTCCCAGTCGAGAGCCGTCTCGTTTTTGTCCGGATCCTCGTGCCCGGTGATGACCGTGAAACTTGAGCAATGCTCCCGGTGCGTCAGCGGAATGCCGGCGTAATTCGGCGCAGCTACGATCGACGAAATGCCCGGCACGACCTCAAACGCCACGCCGTCCTGCTGTAGCTCGGCCGCCTCTTCACCGCCTCTCCCAAAAATGTACGGATCCCCTCCCTTGAGCCGGACGACCGTCTTGCCCTCCTTGGCTTTATCGACGAGCAACCGGTTAAGATCGCCCTGCGGAATAGCGTGGTCGCGGGAACGTTTGCCGCCATAAATAATCTCTGCGGANTCTGGCGCGAGCGCCAGCAATTCACGGTTCACGAGNGCGTCGTAAACCACCACCTCNGCGCGGCGCAGCAACTCCGCCCCACGCATCGTGAGCAGGCCGGCATCCCCCGGCCCGGCGCCCACAAGATAAACTTTTCCTGTCAAACCCATGCGTGGTCAGCCTTGGTGAAGACGGCGCGTGCGGCAAGAAATCATTTTATGAAGCCGGCGAAACGGAAGGGTCTGGCACGAGTACCCTGAGTTTTCGCGGAAGCACCTTGAGATCCAGCGGTAACGTGCCAATGAAATCTCCGTCGGCCTGNACGCGCGTNCCGGCCGGGCCGGTGATCGTCAACTGCCNCACGCGGTGATANGTCACCCCCGGCCAGTNATCGAGCCTCCCCAGCAGCATAGCCACGACCGCGCGGGCGATGATCCCGCTGTTAACCCTCGGNAACACACAGAGGTCGAGCTTGCCGTCGTTCACTTTTGCATCGGGGAACAGCGTGAACGGGCCACCGTACATTTTGCCGTTGCCAACGCACATCCACTCGCCCTCCGCGCTACCTCCGTCCCACTTGGCAGTAAGCTTGGGCGACTTGGCCTTCAACGCCGTGAGCGTCGAAGCCAGATAGGCCAACGCACCCACCCGGCGCTTGAGCGGGATGCTCACTCCGCCCACCGCGTCGCCATCCAGCCCAGCNCCGATCATTTGAATGAATGCTCGTTCTTCCTGACCGGCNTCGGTCTGCAGNTTGGCCAAGGGCAAATCCACCGCGCGCACTTGGCCAAANTGCACCGTCTCCCACGCCTGCTCGGTCGCCAGTGGGATGCCCAACTCGCGGGCAAAAACNTTCATNGTGCCGAGCGGNAACACGCCAAGCCGCACTTGGCCAAGGGCACGCGGCACTTGGCCAAAACCGTTGACCACCTCGTTGATCGTGCCGTCCCCTCCGGAAGCAACGATNGTGNGAAAGCCNTCCTTGATCGCCTGCTTGGCCAAGCCGGTGGCGCTGCCGGGGGCAGTCGTCTCAATCAACGCCACATCCCCGGGCAGTCGGCCAAGCCATTCGCGAAAGCGCTCCGCCTTGTCGCCACGGGCGGCGGGGTTGAATATCAGCGCGATGGAAGGTCGGCTCATGCGTGCGCAATCTTACTCGGCCGGCTCCGGCAAAGTCTTGCCTCCGGAGACCAAAAACATCACTGCCATGCGCACCGCAAGACCGTTGGTAACCTGATCGAGAATGGTNGANCGGGGGTGATCGGCGATCTCGCTGTCGATCTCCACGCCCCGGTTGATCGGCCCGGGATGCATCACAATCGCATCCGGCTTGAGCCGACTGAACCGCTCCGTCGTAAGNCCAAAAAGCNAACGATATTCGCCGATGCTCGGNAAGGCCGAAAGCCGCTGACGCTCATGCTGAATGCGGAGCAGGTCAACAACGTCCGCATCNGCGAGAGCCTCATCGACATCGTAAGTCACGCGGCAGCCCATTTTTTCGAAGATGCGCGGAACGAGCGTCGGCGGGCCACAAAGCGTGACGTTTGCCCCCAGTTTGNTCAGCGCCCAGATGTTCGACCGGGCGACGCGGCTGTACAAAATATCCCCAAGAATNGTGACGTTGAGGCCGCTGACGTCNCCCTTCTTTTCCACCATCGTGAACGTGTCNAGAAGCGCCTGNGTGGGATGTTCGTGNGCACCGTCNCCGGCGTTGACCACGCTGCAGTCNACCACANGCGACAGCAGATGCGGTGCCCCCTCGGCACTGTGGCGGATGATGATGATATCCGCACTGAGCGCCTCAAGCGTCTTGCCTGTGTCGCGCAGCGTCTCGCCTTTGCGGAGGGACGAGGCCTCGGCGGTGAAGTTGATCACGTCCGCGTTGAGCCGCATCGCCGCCAGTTCAAAACTTATGCGCGTACGGGTGGAGGGCTCGACAAAAAGGTTCACCACGGTGCGGCCGCTCAANGCNGGTACTTTTTTGATGGTGCGCTCACCGACCGCCTTGAAGGCGCGCGTNGTGTCGAGGATCGTCCGAATCTCCTCGGCACTCAGCGACTCGATATCGAGCAAATGTTTTCGGGACCAGTTCATTCGTTAGGCTTCAGGGGTTGCAGCGAGACCGAGTCGTCNCCACCGGTTTCGGTGAGGGAAACCTGAATACNTTCCTCNAGAGAGGTCGGTACATTTTTGCCGACAAAGTCCGGCTTGATCGGCAGCTCTCGGTGGCCNCGATCCACNAGCACCGCAAGCTGAATGCACCTCGGTCGGCCAAGGTNATGCACNGCGTCGAGCGCGGCACGGACCGTGCGGCCGNTGAACAGCACATCGTCCACCAGCACCANNGTTCGTNCCTCGACATCGAACGGCACCTCGGTCGNCTGCACGGTNACCACGCCGCGCTGGGAGATGTCGTCGCGGTGCATGCTCACATCGATCACGCCGNATGGCGTCGGTTGCCNCCAAATATCGGAGAGCAGCTTGNCCAAGCGCTTGGCCAAGTGGATGCCGCCGCGCTGGATGCCGATCAANCCAACGCGNTCAATCTCCGTGTTGCGCNCGGCGATCTCNTGGGCAATCCGCGTCAANCCACGATGAATCGCGTTGNCGTCGAGGATGGTTTTTTCGTCAGACACAGCGGGGAATTTGGGTACAAAAAAAACGAACCGGGGCCNAATCTTCCGGTTCGCAACGNACAACGTTGTNCTATCGTTTTACNCATGCCCTTCGCGACCTCGCAGGATCGCATTAAAGGTACGGGCGGCTGGGGTCAGTGCGGGTGCTGTTTCCGCCACTTGCTGCGGTGGTTGAGCACCCAATCCACCAAGGCCTGCTCAAACCCAATGTCTTTGCCCTCCTTCTCGGATTCAAGCCATTTATGCCGGAGAATCTCCTGCCGCTCCGTGAGGTAACCTTGATACAGCGAGGAGCTCTCAAGCTTGGTCGTGTCCTTCTTTTTTTGTTCCTCACCCATTTTACTAGATTCTCACAAAACGAAACGTATCACCAAGTCCGCACCGCGCAACCCTTTAACCAGCTTGGCCCTCGCCAAAAGCGTTGCCTCCGCCGGATCAAACGGGGATGCTCCCCGCCCTATGCTCAATGGCAAAATCGACTTCCGGAGCGACACCATAACCCAGCCGGACGATGGCATGCGCGCAGCCATGGCCCAGGCGGTAGTCGGCGACGACGTACTGGGCGACGACCCCACCGTGCAGGGACTCGAACGCCACACCGCCGAACTGCTCGGGAAAGAATCCGCCGTGTTTGTCCCGTCCGGCACAATGGCCAATCAACTGGCGATCCGCGTCCACACACGCCCCGGCGATGCCATGTTGCTCGACGCCAACGCGCACATCTACTTTTACGAAGCCGGCGCCCCCGCCGCCTTGGCTGGAGTGCATTCCAAGTTGCTCGACGGCCAGCGCGGGCAATTCACAGCAGAACAGGTCGAAGCCGCCATTCCGCCGCGCGATGTGCATTTTCCGCAACCGAGTCTGGTTTGTCTCGAGAACACCCACAACCGCGGCGGTGGCAGCGTCTGGCCTTTGGAGCAAATTCAATCGGTTGCCGAAACCGCACGAAGTCATAACCTCGCCCTGCATCTGGATGGGGCGCGGCTTTGGAACGCCTCCACCGCAAGCGGGATCAGCGAACGCGACTACTCGGCGCCGTTCGATACCGTTAGCGTTTGTTTCTCAAAAGGGCTTGGTGCGCCGGTCGGTTCCGTATTGGCCGGATCAGCCGAGGCGATCGATCAGGCTCGGTACTTCCGCAAACAACAGGGCGGCGCCATGCGGCAAGTCGGCATCCTTGCGGCGGCGGCTCGGTACGCGTTGGAAAACAATCGCAGCCGCTTGGCCGGGGATCACGAAAACTGTCAGGCCTTGGCCAAGGGCTTGGCCAAGCTCCCGGGGTTTGCAGTGGACGAAGCCTGCGCGGAGACAAACATGGTTTTCTTCGATACCGGAAAACGGGATGCCGCGGACTTGGCCAAGCGATTGGACGAGCTCGGGGTGTGCCTCCTCTCGACCGGCCCGCACACCCTCCGCGCTGTCACAAACCTGACGGTCAGCAGCGAGGAAATTGGCCAAGCGCTCGACGCGTTTGAGCAACTCACCTAACCGGCCAAGCGCTTGGCTAAGCGGGGCTATGGACGGCTGTTGCCTTTCCAAGCGTAGCGCTCCAAACACCACGCCAAATCGCGGTCACCCCTCGGGCCAGTCCAAAGCAATTGGGTTTGTCCATCAGATGCTTTTTTCGTGGTGTGTTCCAACCAACGATGACTCTCGGCATGTCCATCCGCAAAACTAAAGGTACTGGCGCCATTGTGCCAAACCGCCACCGGATCGATCCATTGCTTAGTCTCCGGGTTCAGTGCCCATGGGCCGAGGTTCGCGCCGCCATGCCCTCCGGCATATTTTGTCCCTTCCTCAACGAATACATACTTGTCACTCGGACTGATGATCTGGGAATACTTAATGATGTGCTGGTTCATCCCGTTACCCCACGTTGGGTTGCCCGTGTTGTTTAATCCGCCTGCCTTGGCGTAAGAGTCGAACGTCCAGCCTTTGCCCCATTCCAACCGGGTGCGCCCGTCGCCAGGACAGTTGTAAACGTCGTGAGACGACGCATATGGCCAGAGCGGACCCTTCTCCAACTGACCCTTGATGTACACCAGCGCTTGGCCCTTGTCTTTGATGTGTGAAGGCGGCCAAGGCCAAGCAACCGGAAAAAACATCCCGCCGACTAATTGCTGCCCCTTGTAAGAAGCCGGCATCATGATTCCCTCGTTTTCTTCCTGATAC
>NZFR01000006.1 GCA_002689335.1 Verrucomicrobiales bacterium | reverse complement strand
TCTCCGTTTCACGGTCAATTTGCAACCGAGTGGACGCAGAAAAAATGGGCTTTGCACTAAACAAGTAGAACGCCGTCAATATGATCACCACCAAAAACGTGGCGGCAACCAACCAGCGGCGTTCCAAAACAATGTGCCAATAGTGACGAAGGTTTATGGACTCTTCAAACAGCCCCTCCTCCCGGTTGTCGTTAAATGGTTGTTGCTCCATGTGGCGCTTAAAAGCCGCTTTCTTGCACGTAAATTAAATCTTCAGCCTGAAGCCAAACTCGCTTTTTCGGATCTGATTCCCGTTTCAATTCCCTCATCGAGTAGGTCGTTGTTTTTCCGGCGCGGGTCAAATCGATCTCGCTCTCTTTTGCCAAATTGGTGAATCCGCCGGCCAACGCAATCCCAGCGACCAAGTCGATTCTTTGCTCGGCAGGCAATGCCACCAAACCCGGTTTTTGCACTTGGCCAATCACTGTGACGTTGCTGGCACGGTACTCTTTGACCTGAACGAGCACGTGCGGGTCTCGAATGTAATCCTTCATCAGAAGAGTCCGAATATGCTTTTCTGCTTCGGCAGGAGTTTTCCCGGCTATTTTCACACTGCCTAATAGATACAGCGAAATATCACCGGTCGAGGATACGCGCAGCTCCAAGCCTCCGTTGTTCGGCCCGCTAAATTCCGCCTCACCAAAGACGTTCACCAACAACATGTCCTGAGCTTCAATCCGACGATCAGTCTTGCCCTTCGCAGGCGGTTCCCCCTTGGCTGTATCCTGTGCCAACGCCGCTTGGCCAAGCGCACCAAGAAGCGCGACTGCTAAACCAAGCCGAGTGAAAAAAACGNATAATGNATTCATATCAGTAGCCCACTGANACGCTCAACATANCGCGATTNNNGNTGTAGTCAATGTTCCCCTTGTTGCTGTCGAACAAGTCAAAACTGTAGGTCGCTTGGGCTTTCGACCAGCGGTTAAANTGATACGTCAAACCGGTGNTGGCACGTANCCATTGATANTGNCGACNATCNCGNGTTTCGNAGTCNTCCANNTCGTAACTAATGCCGCCNTTAGCGAAGAGATTGTCCTGCGTACCAATCTCCTGAGTCACANCGACTGAGATCATGTNTGCGGCATAAGCCCNATCCGGACTCTCAACCGANACTCTGCCTTCCCGTNTGTATGACAATNTGCCTTTCCGCTTGGGCGTGAATTGATACTCAAGTGCCACCTGAAAAACCGGCATTCCGTGGGAGTCACTCGAAACCCCNTCGGCCAAGCGATCGAACTGCCGAACCTGATAGCCACCACGCAGACGGCCTGTCAATTTCTCGCCAAAGTCACCGTCTGCTTCGATAAAAAACCCACCAAAATCGGAGTCCGGCCGAACCGGCATCTGTGAGATATTTCGCTCAACCGAGGTCTGCCCATAAAAGCCACCGCCAATCAATTTCACTTTAGGGAACGCCTGCCAACCGAAACCCAGCGCACCCTGCCAACTAGAGACATCGTAAAGCGCATACGGCGTCCGTCCGCCAAACACATCGGTGTAATAGTAGTGCGGCTCCTCCGCGTAGTCCGACGAGTTGTGGTCGATCGAAGAGTACAAACTTGTTTTCGGGCTGAAAATATAGTCTAAGCGATACTGGTCGNTGAAGTANTGCCGGTTAATTAAGCGNTTCCNTNCNTCAANAACTNTNGAACGCTCNCGNCCNCTTANGANGGAGTTATCGAAGCGAATCGAGTCCGAACCGCTGAAACGGTATTTGCCCTCTTTTTGGTAGTTGATGGCGAACGTCAGAGCGTGGTTATCGCTGCTGATCTCGGAATTTTCTGCGTACCAGTTTTGCGTCAGCGTATAGTCGAANCCGATANAATTGGAATCGAGTANATTTTGCCCGTACTGCAANGACACACCAGGTGAAAGTGAAGTGACNAAATCGTCTATTTTTNCCTGNTCATCACTCAGGAAAAACACGTTNTCATCGTATGTCTCCGACAACGATGCGTGAGNAAGGATGACGACCGGGCCGATCGTAGGCGCAAGNATATCCTCCGGTTCGACAGCGAANACAGATAATGCCTGAACAAGNGCCATCGCCGTGACGACGATGAAACTGCNATGCTGTGCTTTGAATCGATCCATCAGGTT
The DNA here is from genome assembly GCA_002689335.1 of Verrucomicrobiales bacterium. GTDB lineage: Bacteria > Verrucomicrobiota > Verrucomicrobiia > Limisphaerales > UBA1096 > UBA1096. The sequence goes on along the minus strand of NZFR01000006.1, from coordinate 11,388 downwards.
TTGCAAAAACCACNTCCCCAGCGGGGCGCNNTGANTANGCTTTTCGGCAAACAATTGCAAAACATTATCCCTTCTCGGTTTANGCGTTTTCTCCTTTTCGCGGCGATGGGGCGTTTCTACTCTGAGNACGTGGANGACTTGCGCTCCAAACCAATCGATGCATCAACCCGCTTTTGCGCTGTGTACGGGCAACCCATCCGGCACTCCGCNTCGCCGGCGATGCACAACCCCGCCATGTCCAAGCTTGGATTGGATTGGCGTTACCTCGCCTTCGAGGTCGCACCCGACGAGCTTGGNCAAGCGATTGCCGGAGCCAAGGCGATGCGTTTTATAGGCCTAAACCTGACCGTACCGCACAAGTTGCTCGCCGTGGATTTGGTCGATACGTTGGATGAGTCCGCCAAAACTTGGGGTGCAGTAAATACAATCTGTTTCGAAGCGAAGACAAGCGATGGGGACTGGACTCCGCTTGGCCAAGCGCTTGGCCAAGCCGGCAGCGAGATTCGAGCGAAGGGCTTCAACACCGATGCCGATGGAATCACCCTAGCGTTGCAGCAGGATTTGGAACTAAACTTGGCTGGNCTTCGCGTTTTGTTTCTCGGGGCCGGTGGAGCCGGCCGGGTGGCGGCATTGAAATTAGCCAAGGAGGGNGCCGCAGAACTTCACTTGGTCAACCGAACCNNAGCNAAGGCCGAGNAGTTGGCTGCTGAAATCAACGAACGGTTTCCCGACACTAACGCGATGGTTGGCTATCCAGAAAACGTCGCCGGAAAAATNGACCTGGTGCTCAACGCAACTTCGCTTGGACTGAAAGAGAACGACCCNCTCCCCATCGATGAAAACCAATTTAATCTGGCTCACNCTCCGGCTGTGTTCGATATGATTTATCAACCCGCCACAACTCCGTTGTTGGCCAAGGCNAGTGCNGCCNGCTGCCGCACATCGAATGGTCTAGGCATGCTTCTTTGGCAAGGGGTGAAAGCGCTCGAAATCTGGACCGGACAAACTGCCCCGGTGGATGTCATGCGTGAGGCGCTCACCGCCCACATTTACGGCAATGACTGAAGCGGCAAATGCCAACGATTTCCTGTTGGATTTTTGGACGGCGGCGCCGGAGGTATTTTGGGCGTGTGTCTTTTTCGTATTCGGTTCGGTGGTCGGCAGTTTTCTCAATGTGTGCATTCACCGGATGCCACTCGAGCAGAGTCTGATTCGGCCACCCTCGCAGTGTCCTAAATGCGGGTTTGCGATCCCGTGGCATCTCAACATGCCGATTATCAGTTGGCTGATGCTGCGTGGGAAATGCAAGCAGTGTGCCGAGCCGATTTCGCCGCGCTACATTGGGGTGGAGATCTTGACCGGTCTGGCTTTTCTCGCCTGTTGGCTGGCCTTTGGGAATCAATCCACGCCGGGTGTGCTGCTAGCGGTGACGTGGAGCTTGGTGCTGGCCGGGGTGATCACCGCAACGTTCATCGACTTTGAGCACTTCATCATCCCGGACGAAATCACGCTCGGTGGGGTTGCGGTCGGTTTTTTGGTTTCGGCGGCGCTCCCCTCGTTACATGAAGCAGAAAGTGCCACCGCCTCCCTTACGGCAAGCGGCTTGGGCATTCTCGTGGGAGGGGGATCTGTTCTTGCGGTGTTGCAGTTGGGTAAATGGTTTTTCGGAAAAACTAGGGTTGCTCTCGAAGAAAACGAAACGGCAATTTTTACCGAAACCGCACTGCACCTTCCCGGAGAAATTGCGCTGTATGAGGATATTTTTTTCCGCAACTCAGACACACTTCGTTTTCATGCCAAGCGGCTGGAATTGATCGACCGCTGCCACACCGATATCGATGTGGCCCTTTCGCCCAAGCGGCTGCTTATTGGGGAGGAGTCGTTCGATCCTGAGTCGGTGCCCTATCTCAAGGTCGAAACGGACGAAATGGTGATCCCGCGTGAGGCAATGGGATTTGGCGATGTAAAATTNATGGCCGGCATCGGGGCGTTTGTCGGCTGGCAGGGAGCGTTGTTTTCGTTGATGGCCAGCGCCGTGGTCGGGGCTGCGGTTGGGGTTAGCCTNTTGGCGATTGGCCGGAAGGATTGGTCAGATCGGCTGCCCTACGGCCCGTACATTTCGCTGGCAGCGGTAATCTGGATATTTTTCGGCCANGCGATCCTCGAAGCTTGGCTTGGGACTGGAAATCCTCCGGCCATCACGAACTAGTGCTCATTATGTTCGGCCATTGAGAGAAACGAAAGCTGGCTGTTTAGTTCCCCNCCACTTTCGTCTTCCAGNGTGGTGGGATAGTTACCAGTGAAACAGTGGTCGGTGTATTGCGGNCANTCGGCATTCCTTCCGTTTTTATGNCCCAGTGCTTGGTAGATCCCCTCGATAGACAAGAACGCGAGGCTATCTGAGCCAAGGTATTTGCACATCTCATCCACGGTTTTTGTTGATGCCAAAAGCTGATCCCTGCTGGGGGTGTCAATGCCGTAAAAATCCGAATGAGTAATTGGTGGGGAAGATACCCTAAAGTGAATCTCCTTGGCCCCAGCTTCCTTCATCATCTGTACGATTTTCACCGAGGTCGTCCCGCGAACAATGGAGTCATCGATCAGGACAATCCGCTTACCGGCAACCAGCGGCCGGTTGGCGTTATGTTTAAGACGAACCCCCAATGACCGTATCGACTGCTTGGGCTGAATGAACGTCCNGCCGACGTAATGGTTACGAGTGATCCCCAGCTCAAAAGGTATGCCAGACTGTTCCGCGTAACCGATAGCAGACGGTACGCCCGAGTCGGGAATGGGGATGATCATGTCGGCGTCAACGTTACTTTCCTTTGCCAGTTCACGCCCAAATTCCTTGCGACACTCGTAGATGCTTTTCCCCGCGACGATGCTGTCAGGTCGCGCAAAGTAAATGTACTCAAAAATGCAGGAGCGCTCCGGTTTTTCTGGGAAAGGTTTGTAACTCTTAATCCCTTCTGCAGAAATCACGACAACTTCACCGTTTTCNACCTCCCGTACGAATTTTGCGCCGATGATNTCCAATGCACAGGTTTCAGAAGCAAAAATATAGCTTTCGTTCAACTTGCCCAAAACTAATGGACGAATCCCCAGCGGATCGCGCACTCCGATGAGTTTATCGTTGGTTATCCCGATCAAAGCGTAGGCCCCGTTAATCTCGAACAGAGCATCGATCACCCGATCGACGGTGCAGCTCTTTGGGCTGCGGGCGATCAGGTGCAGAATGGTTTCCGTGTCCGAGGTGGATTGAAAAATGGCCCCCGATTTTTCCAACTGCTTNCGTAGAGTCAATGCGTTGGTAAGGTTGCCATTGTGCGCCAGCGCAAATCCCCCTCCGGCAAGGTCTGCAAACAGCGGCTGCACATTTCGGAGCACTGTCTCGCCGGTGGTGGAGTATCTGACGTGCCCTATCGCGCTGTTGCCCGCCAGTCGCTTCATCACCGAAGGCTTTGTAAAGCTGTCGCTCACCAATCCCATGCGGCGCTCGGCGTAAAACTGCTCGCCGTCCGAACTCACGATCCCGGCGGCCTCCTGTCCCCGGTGCTGGAGCGCCTGCAGGCCAAGCGCAACTAAGGGAGGGGCGTCTTCGTGCCCGAATATGCCAAATACACCGCACTCCTCCCGCAGTTCGTCCCCAGCCCAATCTATATCTTCTGTGGATTGGGGCTTGGCGCCGGGTTGAAAATGGTTCATACGCTGTCCTTAGTCGCGTTATTATTTGTCCATGGCACGCGCGATGGTGTTCCACCACACATCGTGCAGGTCTGAAAGTTTCCAACTAAGGCTGGTGTCGCCTACCCCAATGTCGAGCGTCTCTCCGGCGGTCACTGTGCCAATTCGCTGCGCCGGCACTCCGATTAACATGGCCCGCTCGATCGCCGCGCCGGCCTCGACCTCGCTGGTTGTGATGATCACCCGGCCATGCGCCTCGCCGTAAAGCAACGCATCCACTCGTTCACTCTTAACATCGCTCAGGTCAATCTCCGCACCGGTAAGCCTCGGGGTTTGCCGTGCGGTCAACTCCGAGATTGCACACTCTGCTGCCGCCACAGCCAAGCCGCCTTCGGCGCAGTCGTGCGCGCTTTTCACCACACCGGTTTCGATCAGGCCAAGCAACGCGTTATGCAGCGTCTTCTCCTTGGCCAAGTCGCACGGGGGCGGGGTCCCTTCTTTTCGACTGTGCTCGACTTGCAGCAGCGCAGAGCCGCCCAAACCCAAAAGCGGGTCGGCCGAATCCAGCGCTTGGCCAAGCAGGATGATCGCATCGCCTTCGTCTTTAAACCATTGGCTGGTAATGTGTTCCGGCTTTTCAACCAAGCCAACCATTCCGACCGTNGGGGTTGGATCAATCGCACCGGCCGGGTTTTGATTATACAGGCTGACATTGCCGCCAGTCACCGGTGTGCCGAACACTTCGCACGCCTCGGCCAAGCCGCGCACGCTCTCCTTGAGCTGCCAAAACAGTTCGGGATTGTGCGGGTTTCCAAAATTCAAATTGTCCGTTGCACCCAGCGGCCGAGCGCCGGAACAGACCAAGTTACGCGCCGCCTCGGCCACGGTGGCTTTGCTCCCCTCGTACGGGTCGAGGTAAACATGCACGCCGTTGCAGTCGACCGACATGGCCAAATACTTATCGGGAATTTCATCCTGCGGTTCGCCAACCTGCAGCGGCGGATACGAGTCTGCCTTGACGCGAATAACCGCTGCGTCTGAGCCCGGGTTGATCGCTGTGCCAGCGCGCACCATGTGATCGTACTGCCGGTACACCCAGTTTTTGGATGCGATCGATGGCCAGCCCAACAACTTGGCCAAGGCCTGTTGCGGATCGGCCAATGTCGGAATGTCCCCAAGCTCGAGCGCTCGGGTTTTGTTGAGATACTCCGGCTCCTTGGCGTCTCGATGATACAGCGGCGCTTCGTCAGCAAGCTTGGCCGCCGGTACTGTGGCCACGACTTCGCCGTGATTTTTCACGACCATCATCCCATCGTCGGTCACTGTGCCCACCTCGGCCCACGGCAAGTCCCACTTATCAAAAATCCGCTTCACCTCCTCTTCGCGCCCCTTGTGCACGATGATGAGCATACGCTCCTGCGATTCACTCAGCAGAATCTCGTACGGTGTCATGTTCGGCGCGCGCTGCGGCACCTTGGCCAGATCAATCTCGATGCCGGTTCCGCCGCGGGCTGCGGTTTCGCAAGTGGAACAGGTCAGCCCTGCCGCGCCCATGTCCTGAATTCCCGCAACCGCTCCGGTCGCCAGCAACTCAAGGCAGGCCTCCATACAGAGTTTCTCCATGAACGGGTCACCCACCTGCACGGCGCCGCGTTGTTGCTCAGCCGATTCCTCGGTCAAATCCTGCGATGCGAAGGCTGCCCCAGCTAAACCGTCCCGGCCGGTTGCCGGTCCGACGTAAAACACCGGGTTCCCCACTCCTTTTGCCGCGCCCCGCGCCACTTGGCTATGCCGTAACACGCCCAAACTAAAGGCGTTTACCAGCGGATTTCCCTCGTAAGAGGGGTCAAAATAGACTTCGCCAGCCACCGTCGGCAGCCCGATACAGTTACCGTAATGAGCAATGCCGGCCACCACACCGCGAAAAAGCCGACGCACCGTAGCCGACTCGAGACTGCCAAAACGGAGCGAGTTCATGTTCGCGATCGGTCGCGCACCCATGGTGAAAATATCGCGGATNATCCCGCCCACACCGGTGGCGGCTCCCTGAAACGGCTCNACCGCACTGGGGTGATTGTGCGACTCGATCTTGAACGCCACACCCAGCCCGTCGCCCATGTCGATCACTCCCGCGTTTTCCTCCCCAGCCGCCACGATNACTTTTGGCGAGCACGTGGGAAACGTTTTCAGAAGGGCACGGGTGTTTTTGTAAGAGCAGTGTTCGCTCCACATCACGGAGAAAATGCCCAGCTCGGTGAAGTTTGGCTCACGACCGAGGATCTCGAGTATGTGCTCGTATTCCTCCGGCGTGATGCCGTGTTCCTTGATGACTTCCGGAGTAATTTCGGGGTCGGGCATGGTTACATCCGGCGCACGTGGCGCGGCGTCATCACTTGAAATGGAGTCATCAAATCNTGGGCTCGCATGATCCCGGTATCCGGTCTCACGCAAGATAGTAACGGCAAAAACCGGATGCAAGACTGCCTTGAGATTTCGCGAAGATTTCATCCCCACAGCGTCACGCCACTTGCCAAGCGGAAGCCCCTTCGACAGGATGTCCGCCGCTGAAGTTTTACCCGATGAAACACCTGTTTTTATCCCTTCTCATCCTGCTTGGCCTACCTGCGGCCGAGACCGAGGCGGCGGTCAAGGGCCACGTACCGGTGCTGCTTCAGTTGAAAGAACAGGCGCTGGTTCCTTTTTTTCTCGACCAAAAGGCACTCGGCATCGAGGGCGAACCGCTTGGCCAAGCGGTTCAGCATCAAACCACGCGCTTGGCCAACGAGCAGGAGCGCTTGGCCAAGCGGCTGACTGATGATGGTATCCGAGTGACCAAACGGTTCACCCGGGTAATCAACGTGTTGCGCGTCCGAGTAGCCCCGGCATCCGTCGGGAACTTGGCCAAGTTCCCCGGCGTGATGCGGGTCGAGCGCCCAAGGGCGTATCGGTTGCTCACCAAAAAAAGCGTCCCCGCCGTGGGGGCCAAGACCGCTTGGGGCACGCGCGAAACCGGCTTTGACGGGGAAGGAATCCGGGTTGCGGTGATCGATTCCGGCATAGACTACACCCACGCAATGTTTGGCGGAGCTGGCACTCGAAGCGCCTATAAAGCCAACGACGCCAGTGAGATAGAGCCCGGCTCGTTCCCTACAGACAAAGTCGATGGATGGGATTTTGCCGGAAAAAACTACGATGGTGAAGGCGACGAACCTCAGCCGGACGGCGACCCGCTTGACCGCTCGGGATACGGCCACGGCACTCACGTTGCAGGAATCCTCGGCGGGGTGGGCGTGACCACCAAAGGCGAGCCGTACAGTGGGCCATACTTTTCCGGGCTGAATTACGACAGCTTCAAACTGCGGCCCGGCGTGGCGCCCAAGGCCAAACTGTTTGCGCTAAAAATTTTCGGTGACAACGCGCTCGGCAGTACCGGCCTGATGCTCGACGCGCTCGAGTGGTGCGTCGACCCCAACGCAGACGACGAGTTTGATGACCGGATGGATGTGATCAACCTCTCCCTCGGCTCGACGCTCGGTCTCGAGGAAAAAAATGAAATCGAGGCGGAGGTGTTTCTCAACCTAAACCGACTTGGCTGCGTGGTCGTCTCCGCTGCCGGGAATTCGAACAACAATAATTTTTACCTTATCTCTGCGCCCGGTGTGGAACGCTCCGTCCTCAGCGTTGGCTCCACCAAGTTGGACGGGAACACTCAGCGCATCGCCGATCACAGCGCGCGCGGCCCCTCCTCGCCTCACAGTTTTTTGAAACCGGAACTCGTCGCTCCGGGCGAGCTGATTCAATCGGCAAAAATGGGAACCGGCCACGATGGGGCATGGTTCACCGGCAGTTCGCTGGCAACACCACACGTTTCCGGCGCGGCGGCACTGGCGCTGCAGGCGCATCCGGGCTGGAGCGCAACAGACATCAAAGCACTGCTGCTGAACACCGCCGAACCTGTTTTTCATAAAAACGGAACAGCATATCCCGAGTCACTGGCCGGAGCCGGTTTTCTCGACGTGGCGCAAGCAGTCAAAACCGCCGTCACGGTCATGGCCGAGGACTCGGACGGCCTGACAAGTCTGTCCCTCGGCGACTTGTCGCTTTCGGTTCCGTGGGAAAACACCCGGCAAATTCGAGNGACTAATCACGGCGACTACGCAGCGGTGTTCGAATTATCTGTCGAGGAAACGGTTACAGAAACCGGCTTTTCCATTGCTCTGCCGGAGGACCAAACCGTTCGCGTGCAGGCGAATTCGCACCGGCTCGTCCCGATCACATTCCGCGCTGACCCCTCCAANTTCGACCGAAGCGGCGACCCGCTCACACCNGAGAAAATCAACGNCCGCGCCCGNAGCTGGATATATGAGGTCAGCGGAAAAATCCGCCTCGACGGAGACGATCGCACGCTGCGAGTGCCATATCACGGGCTCGTTCGCGCTGCCGCAAATAAGAAGGCCACCGTNACCAAGCTTGGGCTACCCGAGAAAGATACCGTTACNATTAANCTGCCATTGCGTGGGCATTCGGCTCACCCCAAACCACTGGTGTCCGTTTTTGAATTAGCCGCGATCAGCCCCCGCAACCGCGACCTCTCCGACCCCGCCGACCTCTCCGGCGATGTGCTCGTGCTCGGCGTGGCGTCCGACTATCCGCAGGTCGGTTCCGTGGAACGCACNACNCTCTACTTCGCCATCGCGAACGCCGGCAANTGGACCAACCCACATTCGTTCATCTACGATCCGCACCTGCAAATTGACACCGACTTCAANGGCTGGATCGACCACGAACTGGCCAGTTGCAGCAACGGCGGTTTGCTCAAGGACGATCTCACGAAATCGGNNTTTGTGGACGACGTGTTTCTCTCCGTTCTCATCCGAGTNCCCCGCGACGAACGCGGCATCGCTGAAGCCGGTTATCTCAACGTTTTCCCGCCAAGCCGTTTTGACACCGTACCATTCAACAACAGCGTGATGGTGCTACCGGTNCCGGCCAAGATGCTCGGGCTCAGCGAGGAAAAAACGGACTTTGATTTTCGCATCCTCTCGCTCGGCGCGGAGCAGTATGGCTACCCGGAAATNGATCGCACCAACCTCATCCGGTACGACCTCACCGAACCGGTGGTGCACACGACCTTCGGTNTCGACGACACGGTGATGTACGATGCCGACGAGCCAATTCGCATCGCGGTCGATCGCCGCTTGGCCAAGCGCAAGAACCTCCGTCCCGCCGCGATGATCCTGCATCACATGAACACCGACCGACACAAATTCGATCTCGTCGAACTCAAACTNGACACCGACGACGTNGATGGCGACGGCCTNGTCGATCTCGATGAACTNACCCTGTACGGCGACCTNACCACGACCGACACNCCGCTGAATACCGACNCCGATCAGGACGGNGCATCCGACGCAGACGAACTNGCTGCCGGCACCGATCCGAACGATCCCAAGTCCGTTTTTCTCCTGCAGTCAANCGTGCGAACCACACCGCTTGGCCCCGAGCTAAAATGGAACAGCGTCGCCGGAAAAACATACCTCGTCCAGCGTACTCCCTCGCTTGGCCNANNGTTTGAGACCGTCTCCGAATTNATCCCGGCCACTCCTCCGGTGAACACGTTCGTCGACAAAACCGCGCCGCTTGGCCAAGGGTTTTTCTACCGAATCCTGAAACCCTGAACGGCTGTTTTCCGTATTATNCCANTCGGAACCATCCGATTTTCTGATGCAAAAGCGTTACTTCCCACAGATTGACGAACCCAAACAGATGTCGCACACTGCCCGCCGCATGTCATTAAAGCATATTGTTTTGGCACTTTTACTTGGGNTTCCGCTNGTTCGCACAAGCGCCGCAGAAATACCAGACGGCCCGATCACCCTTGAACAGTGCATCGCGACCGCACTCGAAAACAATCTCAACCTCCGGATCACCAACTACCAACCNCGCCTCTCGACTTTGAGTCTGGACGGAGCCTACAGCGCCTACGATCCCAACTTCAGCGTGGGCGTCACGGATAGCCACCGAGTAAGCAAAGGCCGGGTGAACCCGCTGGAGTTTACCATCCCNACCAGTGAAACCGANTCGTTCCGGCACAANTACGGTTTAAGTGGATTGCTCCCAACCAACACCCGCTACTCCCTTGGATTGAACGGTTCCGAGACCACCGGTTCCAGTGCCAACGACTTCCCNTTCGGAAGTTATGGCTCCGGTTTTTACGCGCGTCTCACGCAACCACTTTTGCGCGGCGCATGGAGCGGCGATAGTGTACGANTGAATATNAAGCTCGCGAAACANCAANTGGAGTCTTCCGGCCTTGATGTCAAACAGCAGATCATTCAAACCGTCAGCTCCGTCGAAAGCGCATTTTACAACCTGATCGCCGATCGCCAAAATCTTATCATCGCGGAAAACAGCCTCGAGAATGCGAAGGAAGATCTTCGCATTATGAAGATCAAAACCGACGTTGGCACTGAAGCCAAAACCCGTCTCCCACAACTCGAAGCCGAGGTCTACTCAAGGCAAGCTTCACTGATCTCCGTACGTAACTCCTACACCACTCAGGTCAACACACTCAAAAGTTTGCTAAGCGACGACTTCACGACAGTGATCGACAAAGAACTGTCCCCCGCTGGTGAGTTGAATCCCGTCCAAACAGTTTTTAACCGGAGCGATAGCTGGGACATGGCCCTCAACAATCGTCCCGATATACTGAAAAGCACAATCTCTTTGGAACGCGCTGAAATNCGNCTGAAGTATAACAAAAACCAACTCTATCCCCAGTTGGATTTAACCGGCAGCTACGGACTTTCTGGAAGCGACAGCGCAGTGACTCGCTTTGATGACAACAAAAATCCTTANATNGCGAGAAGGGCTACTTTCGACAACGCCTTCCGAGATATTCGCCGGGGCGATTACCCGAACTACTCNGTTGGCTTNCAACTCAACATCCCGATCCCAAACCGCGCGGCTCGGGCCAACTACAAAACGGCCCAAGCTCAAAAAGAAATGGCCTTGCTGCAGCACAAGAGTCTCGAACAGAGGATCATGATTGATATCGACTCACTCATCCGTTCCGCCGAAAGCAGCTACGAGCGGATCGAGGCCACCCGATTGGCGCGCGTCAGCGGCGATTTGGCCGTCCAAAACGAACGCACCCTCCGCGACGAGGGAGCCAGCACGGACTTCGTAGTGTTGCGGGCCGAGCGTGATTTGACGTCTCGCCGTTATTCAGAGATTCGTGCCAAGGCCGACTACCTCATCGCGTTGGTTCGCTTGGCCGAAGCCGAAGGCAGCATCCTCGAGAAGCATGGAATCAACATCGAGTTCGTCGAGGAATAACTCCCGCCCCCTCCTAAAAACTGATTGGCCAAGCGCTTGGCCAAGGGTCATTTCAGCGTGAGCGTCGCCGTGACCGGCAGNTGATCGCTGGGGTACTGCTTCGAGTTGTCGTACAGCACCAACTCCGCTTCCAACACGTTCACCGATCCTTTCGTCACGAATACCCAGTCGATGCGGTAGTTGCCTTTTTCGTTGGGGTGAAAACCGTTAAACGTGTTCCAGNCGGTGTTTAGCGATTTTTTCGCCGTCAACAGCGTGTCTTCAAAACCGCCCTCGATCAGAGTTTTGTAAGCCTTGTTGTATAGTGCCGTGGCGATGAAGTCGCCCGCCAAAATCACCGGCAGCTTGGTCTTGAACGCTTTC
>NZFR01000005.1 GCA_002689335.1 Verrucomicrobiales bacterium | reverse complement strand
AGGTCGTGCAGCGGATCTCGTCGCGCAGGGAGCCAAGCCGGCGAAACTGGCCGGCGGCTTCAAGTTCTCCGAAGGCCCGGCTGTGGCGGCGAACGGGGATGTCTATTTCACCGATATCCCAAACAACCGTATCCACAAATGGTCGGTGGCCGACAAGAAGCTCTCCACGTTTGCTGAGGAAACCAACGGGGCCAACGGGTTGTATTTCGCAGATGACGGGAGCCTTTACGCCTGTCAAGGCAACGCTAAGCGCGTAGTTGCCTACACGCCGGATGGCAGCGACACCAGCTCCTTGGCCAAGCGCTACGACGGGAAAAAATTCAACAAGCCGAACGACCTGTGGATCGATGCCAAAGGCGGCATTTATTTTTCCGACCCGAACTACGGGAATAAAGAACTCTCGCAGGACGGCATGCACGTCTACTACATCCAGCCGGGAGGCGAAGAGGTAGTGCGAGTGGCCGATGGCTTCAAGACCCCCAACGGCCTCATTGGCACACCCGATGGCTCAACGCTCTACATTGCTGACATCGGCGACGGCAAAATCTACCGCTACGTCATTCAGGAAGACGGGAGCCTCAAGGACAAAAAGTTGTTCTGTGAAAGCGGCTCCGACGGCATGACGCTCGACCAACACGGCAACGTCTATCTCACCTCCGGCACAGTCAAAGTGTTCAACCCGAAAGGCGAACAGATCGCTGACCTAAAATTCCCTGAAAGCCCAGCCAACGTCGTGTTCGGTGGCAAAGAACTAAAGACACTCTTCGTCACCGCGCGAACCGGGTTCTACTCGCTCGACATGGCGGTGACCGGGGCCAAGCGTGAAAAGCCGTTTCGCATCACCATCAGCACCATCGAAGATAAGATGCTGTACGACATTAAAAAGTTCGAGGTGGAGTCCGGAAAGTCTGTGATACTGACATTCAAAAATAAGGACTTTCCGCCGCACAACCTGCTCATTGTCAAGCCGGGCAAGGCCGATGAAGTGGCCAACCTCGCGATCGCGTTGGGCAATGATGGCTTCGGAAAACAGTGGCGCCCTGACACACCACTGATTCTCTGGGGCTCAACGATGATCGATTACGACGAAGAAACCGTGATCAGCTTCACCGCCCCTTCACCCGGCGATTACCCCTACGTCTGTACCTTCCCTGGTCACGCCATGATGATGCGTGGAGTAATGAAGGTCACACCCAAGGCGGAGAAGAATTAATAGACATCAATCATTTTCGAAAAGCGNTTGGCCCNCGNCGGGNGCTTTTTCTTTTGTGACTGCACCTTCGCTTGGCCAAGCGCTTGATTTATTCCACNACAACCGCCGTGCCGTAGGCCATCATCTCGGCTGCGCCACCCATGATCACCGAGGTCTGAAATTGCAGCCCAACTATGGCGTTGGCACCAAGCTCCTTCGCCTGCGCCTCCATCCGGTCGAGCGCCTGTTCACGGCTTTCAGCTAACAGCTTGGCGTACTCCGTCACCTCGCCTCCGACAATGTTGCGCAGACTGGCGATGATGTCCTTGCCCAAGTGCCGCGCGCGGATGGTGTTCCCGCGAACGAGCCCAAGNGTTTTTGTGATATTTTTCCCGGGAACACTGTGGGCGGTAACGATGATTAAGTTAGGTTGGTCGTCNATTTCAAATTTGAACGTCGGTGTATTTGTCTGTCTTGGCGGCCTTAAGCCTTTGAAGCAACACGGTGAAAAAAAGAACGCCAATGCCGGTGATCAAAATTGGAATCCCGAAGCGAATGTACACTGGTATTTTGTCCTTCGCGTCACCGCTCTCGGCAAACTTGCCATCTGTGATTAATTCCCAGCAGAGCCAAAACGAGCCAAAGCCGTAAACTAGAATCAACCCCGTNAAGAACAACAATTGGCCGAGGTTACTGCCAAGTTTTGAAGATTNCGCTTCGTTCACATCGTTTAGATCAATCCTGCCACNCTATAAGNAANGAGGAACCCCATAACCAAAGAAAGGCAAGGGAGAATTCGAAATACAATCCCCGCTCAGGCCGACAAATAAACCCGGCGGATGAACGGTTTCTCGACGATGTAGTAGAATCCATAGATCCCNATGTGACAGGCGACGGCGTACCACAGGCCAAACGCGGAGCCGGTGACAATGGCGGTGCAGTAGGCGTGAAAGTTGCCCACGCCGTACATCGGATTTGGGAGAAATTTATAGGGGCCGGCTGCAGTGAACTCTCCGTGGGCGCGGTCAAGAAACAGGTCGCGAAAATAGTAGGTGTTGGAACCGACGACCCAGGTTGCCCAAAACTTGATTCCGAAGCCGAAGATCGTTAGTAGGATGAAGAGCNCCCACTTCAGCGCGAGACCCAACTCGAACGCACCCGCTTGATGGAGTGCCGCCNCCCCGATGCCGGAGCCAAGGTTNAAAAACATCACGCCGCAGATCATGTCGTAAACAGCGAGTGCCTTTTTCTCGCCGAGTTTTCGCATCATGAAATGTTTGATGTTGGTTCCAAGAATCAGGCTGATGCCGCCGTAGTAGAACAGCCATGTCCCGATCACAAATGGGAGGTGATGANCGTTTTCATCGGCGTAATAGGCGATCCAAACCGAGAGGCCAAGCAGCGGAATCCACGCAAACAACATACGGCCGGAGTCCAGCCGCAGACCGTTCATTGCGAAAAAGACATTGATTGCCTTCCACAGCATTGAGAGAAAATTCATTGGAGTGATTGGCGTATCCCGGCGGAGAGAACCCCGCTTGGCCAAACGCGCGCGCGGAGAATAGCGATCGTCCCACTCAAGGGCAATGCGCTTGTAACGAGGATTATTCGCGGGACTTTCGGCCGTTCAGCATGGCCCCTATCCAGGTGTAGCGGACTGCAAATTCGTACACGGCCAACAGCAGCGCAAGCGTGACGATGNAGTTGCCCAACAGCTTCAACCATCCAGGCCAGGTGGCGTCCGTGATCCAGATTTGCAGCAGCATGGTCACCGGCAAATGGGCGATGTACAGCCAGTAGGAGGNATCGGAGAGATAGCGNACCCTTGGATTTTCGCCGGAGCAGTATTTTCGGAACAAGCCAATCATGCCGAAGATCATCAGCCATGCATACAACGAGCTGAACACNGAGCAAAGCAGGTTCCAAACAAGGAAGGCAGAGAGGAAGGANGATTGTGTTGGCTCAAAAAGGCTGCCTCGCATTTCGTAGGCGTGGAGGCCAAGCAACAATACNGGCACCGCCANCAGNAGCGTAACGGGCCAACGTTGAGTGCCGGCGTTTTCAAAAATATCCCGTCCAAAGCAGGATGCCCCGAAACCAAAAAAGACCGCGTAGTAAAAAAANAACGGAGGCCACGGAATCGGGCTGCCGGCCGTGTCCGGCCCGAAGTCGGTGATCATGAAAAACTGCGGAATAGTCGTGAGAGGCACCAGCCAAAGAAGGCATCCCGGCCAGGCGACCATGCGCCGGGGTAGTGGTTTCCAGCCCCGTTTGCAGGCTAGCCAGATGAATACCGCGAAGCCTAGCACAAGCAAAAACAGATAGTACAGGAACCAGAGGTGTTGAAAGATTGGGAAGATGGTCAGCAGCCAAATGATCACCACGCCCTCAACCATGTGCTGGCCCGACATTGGCAGTTGGTTGACTAGGTTTTTCATGCCGGGCACAAACGGATAAAACCAAGCGAGCGGTTCCTCCGTGTCCACTGGTCCGTATTCTCCGCCATTTTCTGTCAGAAACAGGATCACCTCTTCACGGTCATCCGGGAGCTGCTCTTCGTCCACCTGCATACCCATCATTTCAGCCAGAAGGATTGTGCTGAGCTCATCCATCTCTGTGGCGGAAAGCGGCGTGTCGCCAAGCACAGTTTCTGCGTTCACATCCGCCCCGGCTTCAATAAGAAACTTCACCATGTCCGTGTTGCCAAATAAAGCGGCGGTGTGCAGCGCAGTCGAGCGATCTGGGGCCTTGGCGCGTACGTCTGCTCCATGACGCATCAGCGCCTCCGCTGCTGTCACGCCTCCCGCTGCGGCGGCCCATCCCATTGGGGTCAGGCCGATCGTGTCCGGTTCGTTTGGGTCGGCCCCCTTTTTGATGTGTTGTTCGATCGCAGTCGCGTCGCCGACCCTAGCCGCCGCCCAGATGGAGCGGNAGCTGTCGGGGTTCGCAGCAGCTTCAANTCCGAACATAGCGATACCGAAAATAACCGGTGTGAGGNTCGCGGTGNATATGACTAGCGGCAGGAGGATGNGCTTGCAACGGTGCCCAAGCAGTTTTTTTAGCCCGTACTTTTTCCACATCATNACCGTGAAAAATCCGCTCAAAACAAAAAATAGCTGCATCCGAAACCCNTGGATTGCATGCAGCAAAAACAGATAGAACGGCGACTGCGACACATCCTGTGCCGGCCAAACCGCNAATGGAAGAGGCACGAGCGACATCATCCCGTGCAGCANAATACCCAGAAGCATCGCGGCGGAGCGCAGGGCGTCGAAGTCGTNGTAGCGGCGGTGTGTTGGGGGTACTGGAGGTTCCATCGCAGGGCCGAAGAAACTTTGATCGGGCCGGTAAAAGAAATCAACCTTGGCCAAGTGCATGGCCAAGGTTGATGAGAAATCGATGAGCTTGGNTAGTTAGTCCAGTTGTTTTCCTGGCAGGCCGCCTTTTTGTTTCAGAAGTGAGGCGATCTTGGGGCGGCCTGTCTCGGCCTTTTCCATATCTACTTTCAGTTCGAGCACCCCGCCGATGAACCCAATGATACCCTTAATTTCTTCACCCCAGGGCGAGGAGCAGGAGTCAAGCGGGGTTTCTCCCTTNAGACTACGNGCATTNANCTTGGCTTCGTTATCGAGCAGCAACCTCGCGATGTTTAGGTTGCCGAGAAACGCNGCACCGTGCAGCGGACCATTGCCGTCGCGGTTGGGCGCGTTCACGTCCGCACCCTTTTCGATCAGCCAAGCAGCGGCTTTGTCATGCCCGGCCATAGCTGCCCAAGAAAGAGGCGTTATGCCTTTATCGTCATGGCCGTCGATGTTCACGTTGCCCTTGGCTAGTGCGGCCTCGAGCTTGGCCAGTTCTCCCGATTTGGCGGCCTCCCAAATACCACTGCCGCCGTCGATGTCCTTTCCAAATTTCGCGCCGTTGGCAACGAGGAGCTTAGCCATTTCTGCACGTCCTTCACNGACTTTATCCTCGTCCACCTTAATCTGGGCGATAGCTTCAACGAACTTGACGATTTCAGCAACTTCATCACTCCAAGCCGGCGTGCAATCGTCAAGCGGAGATTTACCCTGATTATTCCGAGTGTTGACGTTGGCTCCGGCTTTAATGAGAGCCTTTGCCGCACTGGTTCGACCAAGAAAGGATGCGGCGTTCAATGGGGCTCCACCGTCACGGCCTCGCGCGTCCGGGTTCGCGCCTTTTAGAAGTAGGAAGTCGATAACCTCGATGCTCCCCCCCAGAACTGCGAGAACGATCACTGGGGTGCCGCCNGGATCNGTATCGGTGGCCTTNTGGCCNTTAGTCATAAGTTCCTTTACGAGTTTCAGGTTGCCGTCCTTGACTGCGTCCGGGAACGATCGGGCCTTGGCCTCTTCGCGGCCGCGGCGTTCATCATCACCTCCTCGACGACTTCGGCGTTCGCCGGGTCGGCCGCCGATGACCGGCGGTGGATCCGGAGGTGAATTCCACAGCGGCATGTCGTCTCCGTTGATCTCCCGTTCNACATCATCGCGGCGGTTGCGGATGAATTCGCGTATAGCCCCGTAGCGTATGGTGCGTGCTTGTTCTTTGGAAACATGTGGTTCGAGCATGCCCTCGATCCGTTCCGTCTCAGCTAGTAGTTTTTCCTCATCCCAATGGTCGGCCAAAAGTTTTTTCATCGTTGAGGCATATTTTTTTCTGACGCTGGGAATTTGATAGAGTCGGTGGCAGATAATTCCAACTGTACGAACCGAACGGGGTGANCTGCGGTCGACACCGAGCATGCTGTATTTTTGNAATGTNCAGTCNGTTCCCCANGGCATGAAGTGGAACTTGTCTGTCTCTGGNTTGAGGTAGACGAAAAAATTATTGCGGTTNCCGGAGTAGCCGTCCCAAAAACTGAGCAGTCCTTCAATTGCCCAGAACTGGTAGAAAGCCTCCTCATCAACAAGCCTCCACAACTCCTTTTCNAAATTGAAATCGTTCTTTGTCAGCTCAGCCATAATGAGAAAATCGCTGCTTTCGAGGCTGTTGTTCATGCCGTGGATGGCCAGCATGTTTTTGCCCTCGATCAGAATGTCGACATGCTTTGAGAGGTCAAAGTCGCTCCAGGTCATGTTGGCTNCGTCGCNGCGGCTGCCGGTGGNCATGGAGTCCCACGTNGGGTTTTCGGGGGCGT
Organism: Verrucomicrobiales bacterium; assembly: GCA_002689335.1. GTDB lineage: Bacteria > Verrucomicrobiota > Verrucomicrobiia > Limisphaerales > UBA1096 > UBA1096. Next base: position 15,661 of record NZFR01000005.1, on the reverse strand, counting down.
TGAACCGCGCCACTTCCCTGCCGTTAATGTAGGCCACGAACCCATCGTCCACCCGCATGCGNAACGCAAGNTTGCTCTTCCTNAGNGACTTGAGGTCATTTAGNTCGAACGGGAAACGCAGNTAAACCGAGGTCGCCTTNCCGTGCATCTGCTCGCGGAAATCNAATGACTTTTGGATCAGCTTTTCGAAGCCGCGCTCGGTCTCGAAGCCGGCCCCGTTTTTGCCGGCAATCCACTCNGAGTCGTCAAAGCCCGGCTTGAACCAGTCGTCATCTACATCGAGGTTGGTAGGGACTAGCGCGCGGCCGGCAAAGGCACCGCTGANAACCGGNGTGCCTTCCGCCCCCTTCATCACGTCTATGACTTTGTTGATTGCCTCGAGGCCCTTTTTCTTTTTTCCGGTTTTCCGGTCAAAGCTACCTTCCCAATCCTCATAGAAATCAACCACTGTACCTTCATAGAGGGTGCCTTTAGAGNTCCCGAATTCTCGCTGTAGCAATTGCTTTCTTACAGACTCTACATGGCAGTACACACCAAGGTTTTTGCCATTGACTGTTATTCGGGCATAACCGCATCGGGAACCAGGAGCCCCGGCCCGATCAAACAGATCGTAGGAGAGAAACTGGTTCATCAAAGTGGCGTCTTGTTTGTTATTGTTGAACGTGAGGTTGTCTAGCCCGTCAATCGCTTGACCCTTAATGAAGTGGTCTAGCTTGATCTTGAGTGATGGTCGGTTGGTATCTTGTGAGCCGATAAAACCTTTTTTACGAATACCTACTTTTGGATAAGTCACACCGTCGATTGTANCACTTGCTTCCACGTAGGTGTAGGGCGAGGGGGGCTGTTCGAACTGTCGACTGGGCTGTAGTGCCGTAAAAAAGTTTTGTGACTGAAACCTAAGNTTGTCCCANTTTGCCTTTGAAACTTTAATANTAACCTCAATGACCCGGTCTTTGGGGAACAAGTCATCAAGCTTTAACTCCTTGGCGAGGATGTGCTCTTGGCTTGCCGCAAAAAACAAAACAACAGGAAGTGTTTTTANAAAAAACTTCATATAAAATTTATNATATAGAATCTTAACTGCCTCAGAAAATTTGGAGGCAAGGGGAATCGCCTTTACTAGCTTCTTAAAATTTTGACGATTTCAGAGCGAGTTGACTTAATTCGTTCGTAATCTAATGGCACCCCCAAGGGTTTATAGATAAGTCCATTAATAAAATCATATATACCCTTCACCTGACCCCACGGGAGNATCATGACATCGAGTGCTGTTCCACCATCGTTGTCTCTTGCGTTTCTATCTGCACCTTTGTCTATTAGAGCTTGAGTTATTTCNGGNTAACACAAAAANGAAGCAANATGNAGGGGGGAAGATCCGTTTTTATTTCTATAGCCAATATCAGCCCCAGCATTTATTAATGCAATGGCTACATCCTTGTGCCCAAATGCTGCTGCCACACCTAGGCAGGAATCTTTGGATCCTTGTTCATTTGGATCTAATTGATTTAAATCTGTACCTGCTGCGATATGTTGTTTTACGGCATCGAGATCTCCTTTAGCTGAGGCGTCAAAAAGTGAGATTGCCGGAGGCTTTGGAGGGATAGAGGTCTTTTCTTCTTTATTTGAAGATTGAGAGTTTGAACCTCCACATCCAGCGATGAGTACAATTGAAGCAACTGCTATAAGTTTGTTTAGGCTTATTTTAGTCATGAGAAAAGTTGTTCGATGGGGCGCCCATCTCTAATGAGATTGATAGGCCGGCCAACATTTGTCTGAAATTCGTGTTGAGGGTCGATGCCGATGTTTTCGAAAAACGACGCAGCGAGGTCTTCGGGCGAGTAGCTTTGTCCGTCCGGTTCGCCGGCGCGCCTGTCTGTTTCACCGATCACCTGACCGCCCTGCACGTTTCCGCCGGCCATGAGCGCGAACATCGCCCGCGCCCAGTGGTCGCGGCCGCCCTGGCCGTTTACCTTGGGTGTGCGGCCGAATTCGCCAGCGACCATCAGCGCGGTTTCATCAAACAAACCGCGTTGCTTCAGTCGGTCGAACAATGCGGCAAGCCCCTTGTCGAACGGTGGGAGCAGAGCGCGCAGTCGGGAAAAGTTGTCCAAGTGTGTGTCGAAGTCGAACTCAGCCGGTCGCAGCCGAACGGTGACAAAGTGAACCCCTGCCTCTATCAGTCGAGCAGCGAGCAGAAGGCTTTGGCCAAACTCATGTTTNCCAAAGTGGTCTGCGTCGACCGTTTTTTCCAGTGTNAAATCGAAGGCCTTGCGGGTGGTCGGCGAACTGATGATATCGTGTGCCTGTTCCCCGAAGCGGTCCAAGCCGCGAACGGATTCATCCAAGTCTTCGAACCCACGAAACGCNGTGTCGAGATCGTCGAGTAGCTTCTTTTGTGAATTGTATTTTCCGACTGTCAANCCGTCCTCGAGGGAAATGCCACGGACGCTATANGGGATTCCGTAAGTCGGCTTGTTGGCGGTCAGGGCGCTGAATTCGTTGCCAAGATATCCTGGGCCGACAAACGATTCATCAATCGATACGTAGGAAGGAAGATCCAGCNGAGATGGATGGACCTTGCTGACAACGGCTCCGTATTCGGGATAGCTCAGGGTCTGCGAAGGGCGGTTGCCGGTGAGCAGATACTTTTTGCCGATGCCGTGGTCGGCCAAGGTGTGGGAGAGGCCGCGGATGATGGCGAAGTCCTTCATCCGCTTGGCCAATTCGGGAAGATGCTCGCAAATCTGAATGCCCGGAACGGCAGTGGGAATCGGCTTAAATTCGCCGCGATATTCAGAAGGTGCATCCGGTTTAAGGTCGAAGGTGTCCTGATGAGAAGGCCCCCCTTCAAGGAACACAAAAATGCCGGAGCGCTTGGCCAAGCGGGTACCGCCATTGGCGCGGGCACGAAGAACTTGCGAAAGAGAGAGCCCTCCCAGGGCTCCCACCTTGAGCATGTCTCGCCGGTTAAATCGCTTTAAGTCCATTTGAAATCGCCAACTATTTTTTGCGGCCAAGTTTACGTTCGGCCAAGTCAAGGGTAACCTTCTGGTATTGTTTGTAACCAGAAAAAGTATCCCTAAATTTCTCGCCTGTGAATTTGATATGCCCCCATTCCTCCTTTGGAAGGGTGTTATCTTCAACAAGAAAGGAGCATTCGAAAACGCCTGCGATATTCTCTTTTCCCCCGAGATAGTAGGCGGTCACAGCCACGACGCTGTTTGAGTTGCGCTTCGGATCTTTTTTGTCCGTTGCATTTCGTTTCTTCGATCGCTCGGAGGTAGAAGCGATTTTAGGCAGGGGCTCGATTTCGTATCCNTTNGCGATGCGGTAAAGATGGGTGTTGGACCGAATGAGCATCGAGTTGCCAACGATGGCGGGCATGGACACGAATGTGGTATCGGATTCATTCGTGTAGAGNACGTTGAATTTTGAGGAAGCCTCTATGACTGAAAAAATGCCATCCCGGCTAAANAAATAAATTTTGCCGTTAGCGTACACNGGCGAAACCCAGTGATTTTGAAGCCCTCCCAATCTCTCGCTGTAGATTTGTTCACCGGTTTTAGCCTTGTAGCAACTGACCATCCCCCCGCTATCAGTGATCATGTACAAAAAGTCTCCCACAATTAGAGGGGCGGGGATATTTGAAACGCCTCGTCTCGTCTTCCATCGGATGTGTGAGTCCGTCACATCGCCAGAGCCAGATGGATCGATCGCGAAGAGATTTTTTGAGATACCGGAGTTCGTAAAAACCAGTCCATGTCTGAAAATCGGTTTACATGTGACGTTATAGCCGAAGCCGGCTCCATGGCGGATAAACCACAATTCTTCACCCGTCGCCGGATCGTAGGAGTAGGTTGCTTCCGCGGCCGGGCTAATCAGCTGTTTTTTGCCGTTGTGCTCGATGATGGTCGGAGTGGCGTAAGATTTTCGGTTGTCATTTGGCTTATCTTTTGGAGGCACCCGGCCGGATTTGTATGACCTTTTCGTAATCCATCGGGTCTTGCCGGATTCTTTATCCAGCGCGGCGACGAATTGGTTATCCACCCCGTCGTAAGTCAGAAACAGGAGGTCACCATCAATGATGGGGCAGGAAGCAGCTCGCACTCTGTGGTCGCAATTCAGATCGCGGCGTTCCCAGAGTTTCTTGCCGGTCTTGGTGTCCAGACAAGCTGTNCCGTAGGAGCCGAAGTGAACGTAGATTCGCCCNNCCTCAATGATCGGTGTNGGGGTGGCGTGCGTATTCAGATGATTGTATTCAGTCTGTGGATCTGAAACGTCNAAGACCTTGATGTCGTNTACCTTTTTACCGGTCTCAAGATCAACGCAAACGGCGAACACCTCGGAGCCGTNTACTTTTGCTGTCGTGAGCCAAACTTGATCCTTCCAGACAACAGGGGAGGACCACCCGAGGTCATGAATCGGGGTTCGCCATTGCACATTTTTTGTGTCGGAAAANTCGATGGGAAGGTTGGCGTCGGGAGCGATTCCGTTATTGGGTCCACGGAATTGATTCCAGTAAGTATTCGCTCCCAAGTTTGAGGGCAGTANAGCGAGCAAGAATAGAGCGAAATNGGTGGTGGATTTTTTCATGGATGAAAGCNANGTANTAGTGGTTCAGAATAAATTCTTTTGTGTTTATTAACGCCCAAAGAAGATCGGTAACGCCTTCCTCGGTAGATGGAACGCTGGCCAGATGTTTTTTGGCACGGGAAATTTCTTCAGCTCGCGGGAGCCGATTGACCGTGCGAAGCCAAGCTTTGTTGATCACCTCGGACACATCGTTTGAGTCGCTCTCGCTCAGTTCGGAAATCCAGCCGCTGTATTCCAGCCGCATTCGGACAAGNGGGTCATTTTGAAGAAATATGGATTGGAGCAACGTAGATTGGTTCACCCGCTCACAATCGCAATTAATAGCACGATCCGGTTTACCGAAAACCTTCATGGCATGAGTACCTGCCATGCGCATCGAGAGATGGCCCGTCCCGCGCCGCTTCAAGTTGGTCCTGACTTCCTCCAGTTGATCCGTCTTGGCCGTGGCCTGTTTCATGGCGTCATAGATGATCTCCGCTGGGATTCTGCGTGGGATGGCTCTGCTGTAGTTTCGAAGATCTTCTCGGTTGGTTTCGTTTGGTCGCCAACTGCGNTGGTAAGTCTCGCTGCTAACAATCTGACGATGCAGCCATTTCATATNGTAGCCGCTTTCAACAAAGCCCTCAGCCAGCCAGTCTAGNAAGGCGGGGTTGCTGGGAGGATTAGAGGGGGTAAACTCATCCGTTGGTTCAACAATCCCGACGTTGAAATAACCGGCCCATACGCGGTTTACAAAAGAGCGAGTGAACCAAGGGTTATCCTTTCGCCGCAGCCAATCCATGATCGGTTTGCGCGGGTCATCCTTCCCAATTGTTACCTTGTGACTGCGCAATAGGCTNAGCTCTCTTTCGTCTTTAGCTGAGAGGCTGGAGGTTCTTCTACGTCCCGTCTTGAGTTTGGGTGAATCGAAGAAACTCGAGAAATCAGCGAAGTCGTTTTGTGTCCATTGATCGAATGGATGTTTGTGGCACTCGGCGCATTGCAATTGAATACCCAGAAAACTATGGGCGACGGACATGGCCGTGTCTCTTGGTTTTTCAAGGCTTTGTCGGGTCCAAAAATATGGCATTCCTTCCCCNACCCCGCGCGATAAATCTGCGAGCATAATCCCTTCGACCAACTCGAGATACGATCGGTTGCTCGCGATTTTCTCGTAAATCCAATCGTACCAATTCGTAGCCTTTATGTATCCATCTTCTCTAGCGACCTCCAGTAGGCTGCTGATGGAAGTGGGATTGCAACCGGTGAAATCGCATAGCTTGTTAGTCCACCATGCTGCATAAGAGGGGCGTTCCAAAAGTTCATCAATCTTCAGGGTGCGCTTGTTGGCAGCTGNGTCAGCCATGAACGCCAACACTTCGTNGGGAGACGGAAGTGTTCCGGTNAAATCGATACTGACTCGCCTGAGAAACTCGGTGTCTGAACAAAGATTCGAGGGAACGATCCCGAGCTTGTTGAGCTTTTCTCCAACAAGCTTATCGATGGGGCTAGAATATTTTGAGAGGACCAGTTTTTTTTGACGCTCCGTGAGCGGTCTTAGAATAGGAATGGCTGCGATGCCATTGTCATATAACGCAACAATATGCGTGTCGCCCCTGCCGCTGGAGGTGGCAAGGCCGGACTCATCCACATTGACCACCGCATCATTATTAGTCAGAAAACGGGTTAATGCTGTTACATCCTCCCGCGCTCCATCCTTCCATTCGGCTACGATTCTGATTTGCGCTGTATCTCCTGTTTTAGAGAAAAGAATCTCAGAGGGTTCGAAATGCAGATGAGCGAGTTTTTGAGCCGTTTGAAGCGGGGCAAGGTCGGTTGATTCAGGCCAAGGGGCACCTTGAGCGATCCAGTGTTCCAAATCCCTAATCTCTTCATCCTCAAGCTTCCGTTCCGGGGGCATTTGCAGATCGGGGTCGGTGTGTCGAACGGCTGCGATCAACAGACTTTTTTTAACGTTACCGGGGACGACGGCGGCTTCGCCTGAAGCGCCTCCGAGGAGGGCCTCTTCCCGGGAATTTAGCTTTAGGTCGCCTTTGATTTGGTTATTCCCGTGGCACTCGTAACAATTGCTCTCAAGCAAGGGCAGAATCTTATCGTTAAAAAAAGCGATTCCCTCTTTTGAATAAGCAGGCTTCGTAGGGAGAGCGTGGGGTTTTGGTTTATCCAATTTCGCTCCCTTCGCCCCCGCCTCAACCCATCGATGCAGAAGGCGATACTCCCACGAATTCTTTTCGATGATTTCCCCTCCCCGGTGTTTGATTTGCTTGGTTGGCTTGAGAAGAATCAGACTTTTCTCGGGCGCTGAAAGGTTGATCCGGTTTCCGTCTTCCGAGGAGGCTTCTCCGATCAGGGCTGCGTGATCTTTTTGGAAATCAAAACCAAAAAGAGACAATCGAAAATCTCCGGCACCCTGAAAAGATCCATGGCATTTCGCAGAGCTGCAGCCGAGTTTTCCCAGAAGCGGGATGACGTGTTTTTGAAAGTCCGGGATATCGCTATCGTCAGACAGGGCCTTTTTTAATTCCGGGCTTAAACTTCCCTCGACGGCGTTTACGTGAAGCAATCCGATGAGCAAAACACATACGAGAGCGGCAACTGCTCTTATGTTTAGGAAAAGGGCCATTAGCGAACGATCACCAAAGTGAATACCTAGCGCGTCATATCGATCTTACGGTTCAATCACTTCCAGCAAGTCTGTGACATCAAAAATATCGAAGGCACGGTCGCGGTGACGCATCCCCACGCGGATGGTGTCGTTGGGGAGCAATCCATTAAATTCGTCTGCATGATCGTCGTAAAAACCGGCGATACGAACTCGTTTCCCTTTGATGCTCATCGCGTCTTGAGCCTTGTTGTTGTCGGCCAGCGTTTTGACGTCTTCTACTTGAAGCAGGAGTTCGTAGCCGCCGGATTCGATAATTTTACCCTGCAGCGTTCCCTCAAATCCACGGAAGGATTCAGGAGGAACTCCGTGGTCGTCGGGGCTGAATGGCAAGGCTCTCTCCAGCACATTGAATTTATGTGCGAAGGACAGGGTTTTCGTTTCTGATGAATAGCTACTGGTTCGGACTTTGAGCGTTTGCCCTTTTCTGATGAGAAGGAGGTTGTCNCGGAATTGCCCAGACACTCCGGTGACTTTAATCGTCTTGCCGACGATTTCCTCTTTAATTTTAAGGCCGCCAAATCGGTTCACCGTGGCGTAGTCGACGTCCAGAGTGAATTCTCCCAGTTCGATGTCCTTTGTTTTCATCCGGCCGATTACGATCGAGTAAAAATTGGGGGACCCTCCCTTGCCTCCCCTTTTTTTCATGGCGAGTTGGCCTCCTTTTCCGGCGACGGCTTTTTTGGTTTCACCGTCATCGATGGTGATGATAACAGCCCCTCTTTTTTGGAGGGCATCAAATTGGGAAACCAAGCTTTCCCCGGTGAACGTGATGCGGGGCCATTTGCTTTTATCTTTGTCCTTGCCCGGGACAATGATGGCCGCCTTTTGCTTTCCGTCACCTTCTTTTCCTGCGCCNACAAAAAAGCCGTTGATGGAGATCGCGGTGTCGCTCGATTCTCCCGACGCGGCGGCCTTGTACTTGGCCCTGGCCTCTTTTGCNGTCATCTCTCCNGCTTTAACGGCGGCTTTGAGTTTGTCGCCGAGTTCCTTGAGGTANACGGANTCTTCTGCGAAGGCAGTTGTNGTGAACGCGATGATGCCGGAAAATAATAGGCTGATCAGCAGTTTGCTTTTTTTCATAAATTNAANATCCCCAACACACTATACGCCGTATANNGGTCGTTTNNTAACAGAAAAAATTATTTATTTTTCTTCTGCTTGGGCGTCTTGTTTTTGTCGAGTTTACGGGCCTGTTTGAGTTCGGAGAGGGAGGCTTTCAGTGCTTGGTCATCGAGCCGACTCAGTGCCTCATAGGAGCGGGATTCGATTAGTCCGTTTTCGAGCATCGAGGCAAGGTTGGCTCGTTCGCCGGAGATTTGCCCCTTGATAACGGCCTCTTTTAATTCAGCGGAAGTTTGTGAAATTTTACCGCGAGCAAGCGAGTCATCAATCTTGGCCAGTTTTTCAGCGTTTGGTTTTTTTGGCTTCTTTTCCTTTTTGTCTTTATCCGATTCCTTGGATGGCAAGGGCCTACGCGCCGACGAACTAGTGCGACGACTTTTCGTAAGGGTCGAGGCGTAGGCGTCGTCCTTAAAATTNAACTCACGCCGTGCCCCGTTCACCGTGAGTGCGACGGTTCCGTTTTGCCGGTCGATCTTTTCCACGCGTATGTGTTCGCGTTGTTCGCCCTTGGCCAATTGCATGAATTTTGGCTTGGCCGATTTGTCGCTTGGCTCCAGCACGGCGATCGCTGCGCGCTCCACTCCGTTGCGTTGAAAAATTCCGGTGAGCTTGATGTCGGAGGATTTTTTTGTTTCCGGCTTGTCCAACGGCTTGGCTGATGGGCGCTCTGCGCCAAGGCTGAAGGCGTTGCGCTTGGTTATGGCCCGGTACGGATTGACGGGGTCANTGGCCTCCGTTGCGCTTGNCCAAGCGATNNCTNCAAGCAGAAGCCAAAGNAGNNNGNTGTANATATTTTTGTTTAGTGAATCCATCCGGACGCGNTCGGGCACGGGCACGGAGAATCTGCCTGAGTGTCANGCCGGTTTCAAGTGAGAGGCCAAGCGCTTGCGGGCGCGGTGTAGCCAGACTTTCACCGAGCTGACGCCCTGATCCATCNCCTCGGCGATNTGATCGANTTTCATCCCCTNNNCGTAAAACAACCNCAATGCCGTGAAATGGTTCCTGGGCAACAATCGCTTGGCCTGCGTCCAAAGTGCCTTGTGGCTTTCGGACTCCATTAGNGAACAGAGCGGAGTTTCGTTGGTCGCAAAATCGAANTCCTCGATCTGCGGTTTTTGTTTTCGATAGTTGCTGATCGCCAACCGGTTCGCGATGGTGAACACCCAGGTGGCAAATGCGTAGTCGGGGTTGTAGCGTTCGAGTTTGCGATAGACGGTGATGAATGTGTCCTGCAGCAGGTCTTCGGTGAGGTGATGGTTTTTGGTTTTCTCGTTGAGAAATTTGTACAGCGGCTTTTCAAACCGCTGGACCAATTGCTCGAAGGATTGTAGGCAGCCACCCTGTGCGGAGACGGCCAACCGCCGGTCTTCGGCGCGAACCTCTTCTCGGCTCTTCTCGGCGTTTTCCTCGCGCTTGGCTGGCTTGGGGAAGGTGACGATCTCTGCCGGGATGATGCCGCCCGGCATTTGGACGACGTTCGCGGGGAAGCGGGGCTTGGTTGGTCTGGCTTTCAGCGGGGCGGCTTCGTCGATGATAGAGGCGCTGTAGTTCATCGACTCTCCTCCCTCGCGACAAACTCGACTTTGTGAATTTCCAACTCAGCGTTTTCCTTCTCTGCCACCACCCAGATGTCGGTTAACTCCATGCCGACGGAGGATGGGCTGATGGTTTTGTCGAGTGGGGCAAAATTTTTGATCGGCAACTGAAGCACGGCCGCCTCTCCAGGCTGCCCAAGCCACTTGCCTTCTACTTTGTCGACGTATTTTCCGAAGTAGCCGCCCTTTCTTTTTTTCGTAGTGATACCGATGAAAACCGGGTCGATGGTCTGGGTGGTTAGGTGGATCCGGAACGCGGCCCCCTGCTCGATCAGAACCGGCGGAGAGCCGCTGCTTCGCACTGAAAAGTTCGTGGCATGAATCGTGTTTTTCTTGCCGATCAAAAGCGGCGTGGCTCGAAGGCGAACACGGTTTTTTTCGTTTGGCTCTAGCCAGCGGCCGAACACGGCCTCGGGACTGGCGAGCATGCCGCAGTTCCACTGGTTGACCGGTTCCGGCTGGCGCACGGCGGCCAGTTCCCGGTGTTGGCTCATGGAGATGACTGTTTGATGATCTGCCATTATATCGACTGTTGAGCCGTCCGAAAGCCGCTCCGTGGTCACCTGTCCGCGGTTGACATTGACGACGGAAATCTCCTTCGACTCGATATCGAACTGTGCGTCAGAAGCACGAATCATCGCCGTCTCAGTCACGATGGAAACCGGTTTGGCTTTGTCGGTCTTGGCGATCGTTGCCCATAGGTTGCCGTATCGCAGCCGGAACGCGCGGTGGGATTCGCTGCGAGTCAACCGCAGACTGGAGCGCCCACTGACGGTCATATGCGAGCCGTCGGCTAATTCAAGCTCCACCCAAGAGCGGCTGGAGAGTGTCCGTAACTTGTCACCAAGTTTTAGCATGGCCCCGGGCTTCAACTCCGCGAGTGTGGTGCCGTCCGCAGCGAGATGCTGGTTTGGGCCGTGGATCGCGACGACCTCCGCCGTGTGCGTTTGGTCGGTCGATCGGATGGCGAACAGGAAGGAGCCCGCCAGTAACAACGTGATGGCGGCGGCAACCGACCACTTTGCCGGGCTGAAAACCGGGCGCGCGATTTTGGTCGGCGTGCCATGTTGTGAGAGGCGTTCGACATCTGCGACCACTACCGCCTGCTCGGCCACACCTCGCAGGAAAGCGCGCGCCTCGGCGTCCTCTTTTAAGAGTCGGGCGACGTCCCCCGTCTCGGTCGGGGAGAGATCTCCGTTCAAGTGCCGGAGCAAACTCGCCTGTTGTTCTTCATTCAAAGCCATTCGATTGAGTAAAAATTATCCTGCCGTCTGAGCGAGCTTGGTCTCGATGCAGCCTTTCAGCGCTAGGTGCAGACGGGAGAGCCGTTTGTAGACGGCGTCCAGTTTTGTGCCGAGGGTGGAGGCCACCTCCTCGCAGCGTCGGCAGTCGAAATATCGCAGCTTGAGCAGCTCGCGAGACTTGGCCGAGAGCTCGCCGATGCAGTCTCGCAGCGCTTGGCTTCGGCCGCTCGCTTGGCCAAGCGCTTCGTTGGCCCACTCGGCTTCAAGCACTTCGAGGATCGTTTCATCCAGACTGACCGGTGCGTTCTTTTGTCGGCGCAGCCAATCGATCCCTTCACGACGAGCGGTGATGAACGCCCACGACATGAGTGCCCCCTCGGAGTCAAATGTCACCTCCTTGGCCATGGCCTTGAGGGCGACGTTTTGGAAGATATCCTCCGCCGTGTGGGCATCGCGAACGACCAACCAAGCGGCCGCGGAGATGCGATCCCGCTGGCTCATGAGCCGCTGCAAAATGCCCTGTTCAGTTAGTACCACCGGATACAAAACGTATGAGGGACGAAAATCCTGACATCTTTTTTCAATTTTTTCCACTTGGCNAAGCGGAAGGGGGTATAAAACGCTGAATCTTTGAAACTGCTTTTATGACCTGTTGGTTGACTTTAATAGGACGAGCCCGTTTACTCGNGNNCATGCATTTGCGTCTTTTTTCTATAGGATTGTCGTTGGCTGTTNGTTTAGCCGCNGCTCAGGCTGANTTGCCCAAGGTGGGGCTCAAGCCGGTTTGGGAGGGGCTNGAGTTGAACCGTCCACTNTGGCTCGAGGCGGCTCCGGATGGTTCCGGCCGACTCTTCTGCATCGAACAGGGGGGAGGAATCGTGATTTTGCCCAAGGACAAGACCAGCAAAAAGCGACAGGAGTTTTTCAACATCAACGANCGCAAGCCGTGGGTTGAAAACGAGGAGGGCNTGCTCGGTTTNGCGTTCCATCCCAAGTTCAAATCGAACCAAAAGTTTTACGTCTACTACTCGCAGCAGGATCCCAAGCGTAGCGTGGTGAGTGAATTCACCGTTTCCAAATCGGACAAAAACAAGGCGGATATGAAATCGGAGCGCATCCTNATGGAGTTTCCGCAGCCGTACTGGAATCACAACGGCGGCGCAATGGTGTTTGGTAAGGATGGCAAACTTTACATTAGCTCGGGCGACGGCGGTAAAGCGAATGACCCGCACGACAATGCGCAGAACCTGAATAACCTTCTCGGGAAAATTCTGCGTATCGATGTAGACAGCCGCACCGGCAATCTCCAGTACGGCATCCCGGCGGACAATCCGTTTGCCAAACTCAAGGATACCACCCGCAAGGAAATCTGGGCGTACGGACTACGCAACGTCTGGCGCATGAGCATCGACCGCAAAAACGGCGATCTTTGGGCGGCGGACGTTGGGCAAAACAAGTGGGAGGAAGTCAATATCATCACCAAGGGCGGGGACTACGGCTGGAACATTCGTGAGTCGTTTCACAAATTTAAAGAGGACGGGCCGGCCAAGGGTGATTGGATCGATCCGGTTATCGAGTACGCCCACCACGCTGGTCTTGAGAAGGAGAGCAAATTCCCCGGGCACGGCTACGGCGTGAGCATCACTGGCGGATATGTGTATCGCGGCAAGGCGATACCAGCACTGCAGGGTGCGTACATTTATGGCGACTTTGCGACCGGCCTGATATTTGGCGTGCGCCAAAAAGGCGGCAAGGCGACCGAGCATGGCACCATCCACCAGCAGAAGGGGAAGGTGTTTCAGATTGCCAGTTTCGGCGAGGATAGTGACGGTGAGTTATACATGCTTCCGCTCGTGGCTTCGCCGTCGAACGGGCGTGACCCGGTCGGCAGTGTCCTACAGATAGTAGCCGAGTGAGCTTGGCCAAGCGGCAAGCGCACAGGTCGCTGAATAGAAGAGAATCTCCAACCGGACACTTGAAGGTTATAAACTCAAAGACATTGACGCGTAGAGACATGTTGAAGGGGATGGCGGCGGCGGTTGCCGCGCCGATGTTCCCCGGCTTGGCAAATGTGGCCAAGGCGGCGGCCAAGAAGGGCTCGCCCAAGCGCGTGATTTTCTTNATGCAAAACCAAGGGTTCGATCCGGCAACGGCGATTCCGGCGGGGATGAAGAGCAGTGGTTCTTTGGCGAAGGTGAAATTGCCTGAGCCGATTCAGGCGCTGGAACCTTACAAGGAGCGGCTGCAGATCATTAACGGTTTGCACGGCACACACACCAGCCCGTCGCACAGCGCGTTTTTTGGCGCTCTCGGTGGATATCGCGGCAGCGACGGCGTGCCGCCGAGCGGTCCGACGATTGATTACACGTTGAGCAACGCATTGCCGCAAACGCTCCTGCCGCATCTGTGCATCGGCATGGACTCGCTCGAGAACATGAAGGCCAAGCCGACGGTGGCGAATCTCTCGGCCAGCGGCGCGGGTCAACCGATCTTCATGCATTCGAATCCGAATCACCTCTACCAGATGCTTTACGGCGGTATATCGCAGGGCGCGATTCGCAAGCAGCACGAGGCGCGCTCGAGCATGTTCGATCGCATTGAGCAACTGGCGGCGGACAAGGGCGGCAGTTTGCCGGGCGCGGACAAGCAGCGCTACGGCCAGTACGTGCAGGGCTTCAACGACATCAACGGCCTGCGTGAGCGGCTCGACAAGGTGTCCAGCCATCTGCGCCGGTTTGCGCCGGAGGTGGACGACGCCTACGCGAACCCGGAATTTGAAACCGACTGGCACGACCGCCTGTTGGGTCTCGGCATCTCGGCGCTCAAGTCGGGCATCACCAGCGTGCTCACCATCGGCTCCGGTCGCGGTGAAATCTTTGGTGCATGGAAGGGCCTCGGCGTGGAGCAACAGGGTCACAACCTCGGCCACATGAAACAGCCGAACAACCCGATCTGGATCAAGATTCGTCAGTACAACAGCAGCATGTTGGTGAAGCTCATGCAGGAGCTCGAAAGCGTGCCAGAGGGTAGCGGCACGATGATGGACAACACGCTCATCGTGTACACCAGCAACAACGCAGATTATCAGCACACCTCCGGCAAGAACTGGCCGGTGATGTTGCTCGGCAATTACGATGGCGCTTTCAAGACCGGTTGCTTCACGCAGCTGGACGGCAAGCGTCCGCTCAACGCGTTGTACACCTCCATCCTGCGCGCTTCCGGCGTGGAGGGGGATCGCTATAACATGTCCGAGAAGATGGCTGCCAAGTTTGATTCCGGCTCCGGACCGCTCAAAGAAGTAATGGCATGAACAAGCTGACCCTCACCCTCGGGGTGGCGGTCTATGCTGTGCTCGGCACGGCGGCTCAGGCTGCGGACATCTACACGCCCGGCGAAACGCCCCGGGGCGATTACAAGAACTTCGCTGCGGNGTTTCTGGACAGCCATTGTCTNGACTGTCACGACAACGAAACCAAGAAGGGCAATCTCTCGCTCGAGAATCTCGGGCCGGTGGATGAGACCAACGCCGCCACGTGGAAATCCATTTGGGCGCAGGTCACGCTGCAGGAGATGCCGCCCAAGAAAAAGTCGCAGCCGGAGATCGTCGAGCGCCTGCGCTTTTCCGATTGGATTGTCAGCGAACTGAAACGCGAGATGGCCGGCAAAGGCGGCTTTCAGGCGCATCTGGATCCGAACAAGGGCAACTTCATCNCGCACGATCTACTCTTCGGGCCATTGCCGAAGAACATCCGACTGGCGCCGACCTACACGCCCGCGCGCATTTGGCGGGTGACGCCGCAGGAACACATCACGCGCCTCAATGAATTGATCAATCGCGAGCCGGCCTACGATCCAGCCCGGCCCGGCCAACGCACGCGCGGAGATGTGGTGCCCACCAATCACGGCGGCGAGTTGAAACTCTACTTCGGCACCGACCGCATTCTCCGCTGGGAAGGCGGCACCGTCGCCTACGCTACGGCCGTGAAGAGCGTGCCGGGGGTGCTGTCCTCCGCCCGCAAACATGGCCTCGAGAATTATCCGGACTNCTACACCGTCAACAGCTCCGAAGCCACGCAGATTCTGGGNAAGGCNGAGGATATTTTGAGATACATGGCCTACGGCCCGATGAGCCTGGTCGGGTTNCCCGAGCAGATCACTGACGATCCCAAGACCTACGACANGGTGAAGCCCAAGGGCGACCTGCGNGGTCTGCCCACGGCNATTGTTTACAGCACCAAGGTGGCCCGCCCGATAACGCCCATTCATNACCTGATGAAGGAAGACGNCGTCACCGACGAGCGCCTGCGCAAGGCGGTGGAGTTCCTCTTCGAAGCCCTGACCTTCCGACCGCCGACCGCTGAGGAATCCAAGGACTACCTTCAGATCGTCAAGGATTCCATCGACAAGGTTGGCAAGGAAGACGGCGTGTTCATGGGGCTCTC
>NZFR01000004.1 GCA_002689335.1 Verrucomicrobiales bacterium | reverse complement strand
TTGAACGTTCTTTTCTTCGGAAAACTCGGTGGGAGGGTTCCCGCCCGGGGCCACGCCGTTAGCCTGTGGGCCACGCCACGCCGGCCAGTTTTCTGCGGAAACCGTAGCGCCTGCGCAGAGCAGCGACAGGCCGAGACTAAGGGAGTTCATGCGATTCATTTTCATATGATCGATTCAACTCTTAGACTCGCGAGAGCGGTTAAAGGTTTCAATTATTTCACTCCAATTTCACCACAGCATTTTCAATTCTCTGCCGGTTGGGTAGCTTCTGTGGCCATGACGGTTGAGGAAAATCTGGCCAACGGTGAGGTGCAGTACNTTGATCGCTCCGATGGCCGTTTAAAAATAGAGGCCATCTACGGCGAACGCGCGCTGCGCTGGGTATACGGCAATCCGCTCGGGCGACTGGCCCAGTGGTTGTTGATTCGGCGGTGGATTGTCTCCGCGTGGTACGGCCGTAAAATGGACGAGGTCAAAAGTAGCCTGCGGGTCGAGCCGTTCATCGAGAAATACGGGCTCGATGAATCCGAGTTTGCTGAGCCAGCGAGCGAGTATGTTTCGTTCAATAAATTTTTTTATCGCAAGCTAAAGCCGGAGGCGCGTCCGGTGGATGCAGGGACCGAATCGGTTGTGTTTCCAGCGGACGGACGCCACATGGCTTTTGCGGACATCACTGCGGAGCGAAATTTTTTGGTCAAGGGGCAGGCGTTTGATCTGGAGCGGTTCCTCGGCGATGCCGACTTGGCCAAGCGTTACGAGGGCGGCTCGTTGTTGCTTTCGCGGTTGTGCCCGGTGGACTATCACCGATTCCATTTTCCCTGTGNCGGCGAGGCCGGGGTTCCCCGNTTGATAAACGGTTGGCTTTATTCAGTGAACCCGATCGCCNTGGTGACGCGTCCGACGATTTTTTGGGAGAACAAACGGGTCATNACCCAACTCAAATCTGCTGCGCTTGGTCAAGTGCAGTTCATTGAGATCGGCGCGACGATGGTGGGCGCTGTTCGACAGACGTACATGCCGGGGGATCAGGTGGCCAAGGGGGACGAGAAAGGCTACTTCGCGTTCGGCGGATCCAGTGTGGCGGTGNTGTTTGAGCCGNGCCNTGTCGCGCTCGATGCTGATCTGTTGGAAAACACTGCGAAGGGGCTGGANACTTATGCCAAGTTTGGCGAATGCATGGGCCAAGCGCTTGGCCAAGCGCAGTCGGACTGAGCCGAACCACTTNTTTGCCCAAGCGCTCAGCGGGGCGGATGTGGGTGAAATGCGTTTGGTTTTCCTNTAGGGTTCGGTTTTGGCGGTTACCTGATTATGTTCGCGCGAATGCTCATNCTGTTCATCCTGATCCCGTTGGTGGAACTGTTTCTGCTGGTGGTGGTCGGGGGGCGTATCGGCCTGCCGGCGACGATCCTGCTGGTGGTGTTGACCGGTGCGTGGGGAGCGTATCTCACCAAAAGTCAGGGATTATCCATTCTGGCAAAAATTCAGTCCGAGATGTCGGCCGGCCGGGTGCCGACTTCGGAGTTGGTGGACGGTTTGCTTGTGTTGATCGGCGGCATTGTGCTGCTGACACCGGGGTTGCTGACCGATCTTGCAGGGTTTTCGCTCATGGTGCCCGGGTTGCGCGCGATTCTGCGTGAGCGGGTGAAGGGCAAATTCGCCGCTCAAATCAGCGGCTTCAAAATGCCGACACCCGGTGGAATGGGCGCACGCTCGACCGGCGAGAATCCCAAAAAGGACGAGGACGTCATCGACGTTTGACCGGCGATCGTTCTCCCCGCTGAATCTTCATCATTGGCTCGGCCGAATGGCTATGGTATCCCGCCCGCCGTCTTTAACGGAATTATGAGAGAGCTAGTCATCGGCATTGATAGTGGCACGCAGTCGACCAAGGCGTTGGTGGTGGATGCGAAAAACGGCAGGGTGCTTGGCGAGGGAGCCAAGGCATATGGCCTCATCGACGGGCTACCGGCGGGGGCCAAGGAGCAGCATCCGGCCGACTGGATCGCCGCCACGGAGTCGAGCATTCGTGCCGCGCTGAAACAGGCCAAGGCTACGGCGGCCGAGGTGCGCGCCATCGGCGTCAGCGGCCAGCAACACGGCTTTGTGCCGCTCGACAAAAAGGGGCAGGTCATCCGCCCGGCCAAGCTGTGGTGCGACACGTCCACCGCGGCCGAGTGCGACGAGATCATGGCCAAGCTCGGCGGGCTCAAGGGATCCATCAAGGAACTTGGCAACGCGGTGTTGCCCGGGTTCACCGCCGGGAAAATTCTCTGGCTCAAAAAACATGAGCCGAAAAATTTTAAGCGTCTGGCGACGGTGCTTTTGCCGCATGACTACCTGAACTTTTGGCTCACCGGCAACGCCGTGATGGAGTATGGCGATGCCAGCGGCACGGCGCTGCTCAACGTCCGAACGCGCAAGTGGTCTAAGAAAACGCTGAAGGCGATCGACGCCGGGTTGAAGGCCAAGCTGCCGAAGCTCATCTCCAGCGATCAATCGGCCGGCACGCTGCAGGCCTCGACGGCCAAGCGCTTGGGCCTGAACACCGACGTGGTGGTCAGCGCCGGGGGCGGGGACAACATGATGGGCGCGATCGGCACCGGCAACACCAGCCCGGGAGTGGTCACGGCCAGCTTCGGCACAAGCGGCACGATTTACGCCTGCGCCGGCAAACCGGTGGTCGATCCGAAAGGGGAGATCGCCGCGTTTTGTGACTCAACCAACCGCTGGCTGCCGTTGCTCTGCACGATGAATGTCACCGTGGCCACGGAGTTGATTCGCAAGGATTTTAAGTGGACCCATGCCCAGTACGAGGCGGCGGCACGCAAGGCTCCTGCCGGGTCCGACGGCTTGCTGCTGTTGCCTTATCTCGAGGGGGAACGCACGCCCAACGTGCCGGATGGCACCGGTGTGTATTTTGGTGTGCGCGCCGGGACCTTTACGGAGAAACATTTTGCGNGGGCNACGATGGANGGNGTCACGNTNGGCATGAACTACGGNNTGCGCCGNNTNGNNAAACTCGGCGTNAAGCCGACGCAGATTCGCGCGACCGGCGGCGGCGCCAANTCNAAGCTTTGGCGGCAGATNATGGCAGACGTGTTNAACNCGCANGTGGTCACNCTCAAGGTGGGCGAGGGCGCAGCTTACGGTGCGGCTTTGCAAGCGTTGTGGAGCCTTCGAAACAGTCAGGGGGAAAGCGTGGGCATTGAGGAGATTACTGATAGATTTGTGAAGTTAAACAAACGGGAGACNACCGAACCGAACCCCGTAAACGTCTCCGTTTACCAAGAAGTACAAGCACTNCAGCAAAAGTTATCAACATCACTTAATTCTTCTTTTCAATTGCACAGAAAATTAGTTACCAAAGATTATTCCGTTTAGCTTAGAAAGCTATTGGTTTTTCCAATCAAAAACATAAAGCCTGTTCAGACTTCGAACTATCACTTTTTGACCTTGGATGCCCAGATGAGCCCAAGATTCGCCATCAACAACTTCCCTTTCTGAAAGAATATTTAATTTTTCAGGGTCTGCCTTGATTAAATAAAGAATTCCTTTTTGGTCTAGTGCTAGGATTTTATTACCGTTAATCACCAGACTCATATATTTTCCAAAACTTTTGGAGCTAACCCATTGTTCTTTCCCTGTTTTGAGATCNTAACAAGCAAAGCGATTGCTTCTTAGGTGTAGATAAGCTTTGCCGTTATATTGAACAGGACTGCACATGTAACCTTGTGAATTATTTTTCCACTTTAAATCAGTTCCCCATTCATCTTTGCTTTTTGTNACGCTGATAAAGGAGGAACCTCCGCCATATGTACTCGTAAAAATTCCGTCCNCAAAAGCCAAAGGCGTTAAAATGTTCATACCCCGAAATGCCTTTATTGGCCTATTCCATAATACTTTTCCATCCAAAGGGTTAATTCCATTCAAATGAGATCTGGTTTGAACTAGAATTAAATCATTGTTGTTTATTTTTGCCAAAGTAGGAGAAGCAAAGGCGCTGCCATACATTCCACCCTTGTCATTCAAAGCTTGCCATACAACCGTACCTGTTTCTTGATCGATCTTATTAAAAGTCGCTCCAGCCTGCACATAAACATACTTTTCNTCGACTAGAGGGGAACTGGCGAAACCAAAATCAGGGAGCGGTGTGCCATATTTTTTTGGGAAATTTATTTCCCAAATTAATTTTCCGTTTTTAGCATCTAGGCAAAGAAAATGGTCACGCATTCCACCTACAAAAACTTTTCCATTAGCAACTGCTGGAGTGGAGCGTATCCAACTTCCATTCCTTGCCGCAAAAAATGGAACCTTCATTTCNCCAGCCCAAGTCTGTTTCCATTTTAACTCCCCATCTTTTANATTGNAGGCAATAACAGATTCTTTTCCTTTAGTTGACTCTGTTGTGAATACGTATTGGCCATCAGTTATAGGTCCGGAATAGCTTGGACCCAATTTATCGGTAGACCATGATTTCTTTAAGTTGCTCTCTTTGAGAGAGTTTGGCCATGCAGAACCTTTAAAGCTGCCATCTGTAAGATTTCCTCTCCATTGGTTCCAATCCGATGCCAAAGAATCAATGCTTCCAAAGATGAGGCAAGCAAAAGTCAATCCAATTGCAATATTTCTAAAAGAATTCTTGAGTTNGAACTTGTTTTTTGGACAATTAGCTTTCGCTTCTTTGTAGGTAAGAGAGTTTAGTTTTTGTTTAATTTTTGACATGAACAGGATTTTGTTTTTCTTCTGCGCAATATTGTTGGTCCCATTAAATGGAATTTCAAGCAATAATAGGCCTAATATATTGTTCGCATTTGCGGATGATTGGGGCAAATACGCTAGCGCATACGCTAGGGTTGAAAAACGATCGAGTCCGAATTCGGTCGTTAAGACACCGGTGTTCGATCGAATTGCCGACAATGGAGTTTTGTTCAAACATGCCTTTGTCACGGCCCCTTCGTGTACGCCGTGCCGTAGCTCTCTGCTTTCTGGCCAGTATTTTTTCCGAACAGGTCTTGGCGCGATCCTGCAGGGGGCCAAGTGGGATCCGTCCATACCGTCATTTCCACTGATGCTGCGTGATGCCGGCTATCACATTGGCGAGACTTACAAGGTTTGGACGCCCGGTATACCGAGGGACGCTCCTTATGGTGCGGGGAAGTTTAGCTACGAGAAAAGAGGTAACCGGTTCAACGGATTTTCGCAGGTAACGACCAAGCGTGTGGCCGAAGGAATGTCAGTGGAGTCGGCCAAGCAGACGCTCTACGACGAGGTGATGGGCAACTTCAACTCGTTCCTCGAGGCGCGCGATGGGGACGAACCGTTTTGTTATTGGTTCGGCCCGACGCTGGTTCACCGCAAGTGGATCAAGGGATCGGGCAAGGATCTTTGGGGCATTGAGCCGGACGATCTCAAGGGCAAGCTGCCGAAGTTTTTGCCGGACGTACAAGAGGTGCGTCAAGATTTCGCCGATTACCTCGGGGAGGTTCAAGCGTTCGACACCGCGCTGGGCTTGATCCTCAAGCGGCTCGAGGCGGCCGGCGAACTGGACAACACCGTGGTGATTATCAGCGGCGACCACGGTGCGCCCGGTTTTCCGGGCGGCAAATGCAACCTGTACGACTTTGGTGTGCAGGTGCCGTTGGCGATCTGGTGGCCGGGTAAACCGGGCGGCCGCGTNGTGGATGACTTTGTGAACCTAATGGACCTCGCACCGACGTTACTCGAGATCNGTGGCGTTAAGCGCCCCAAGGTGATGACTGGGCNCAGTCTGGTGCCGGTGCTCAAGTCCAAGGAAGAGGGTTTCGTAGACAAGACGCGCAACTGGGTGATTACCGGTCGTGAGCGGCACGTGGCCAAGGCGCGCGAAGGTTTTCTGCCCTACCCGCAACGTGCCCTGCGCACGGAGGAGTATCTGTACATCATCAATTTTGCGCCGGACCGCTGGCCGATGGGGAATCCGTACAACATCACTGCCGACAGTGCGCCGGAGTATCGGTTGCTCGAAAACAATACGTTCGTCACCTATGGCGACCTCGATGCTAGCCCGACCAAGGCGTGGATCATCGAGCGGCGCAACGACGAAAAGTGGAAGTGGTTCTACGAGTACGCCTTCAACAAACGTCCACGCGAGGAATTGTATGTTTTGGCGGATGACCCCGACCAAATCAACAATGTGGCTAACAACAAAAAGTACGCCGAGACCAAAAGTAAACTTCATCGGCAGTTGATGGGGCGCCTGAAAAAAGCGCGCGACCCCCGCGTGCTCGGCGACGGCTCGACCTTTGATAAACCACCATACGTCGTTGACCTGAAGTAACCCCGATCTGACAGGGTGCCGTCGACAAACTTGTAACATTTTCGATCGATCTACGTTTTATAAGGTTGCTCAATGAAACAGATAAAGCCCTTCATTNTTGTTATTATGCTGTTCTTTGCCGCCGCTTGGCCAAGCGCCGCGGCGGCCAAGCGGCCCAACGTGGTGTTTATTTTTACCGACGACCAGCGACCGGACGCGTTCGGGGCGGTGGGCAACCCGGACGTGAAGACGCCCAACATGGATCGACTGTTCCACAACGGCTTCGTTTTCAAGCAGGCATACATCCAGGGCTCGATGACCCCTGCCACCTGCCTACCCAGCCGCGCGATGCTCATGAGCGGAAAGCCGCTGTTCCGCGCGCCAATGCGACTCGACTCCGGCACGATCCTGCCCCAGGCGTTGCGAAAGGGAGGCTACCACACCTTCGCTACAGGTAAGTGGCACAACGGCGAGTTGTCGTTTGAGAAAAGTTTTGACGAAGCTGAGGCGGTGTTTTTCGGCGGGGCGGCCCGGTCGCATATCGGCGTGCCGGTGCATCGCATGATCGCCGGGTTGATGGTGCCTTACGATTCCAACGAGTCCTTCTCGACCGAGTTGTTTGCCGACGCGGCGATCGAATATATCGAGAGCCGGGAGAAAATCGACAAGCCATTTTTCTGCTACATCCCGGTCACCGCGCCGCACTCGCCGGTGACACCCCCGGGCAGGTGGGCCACGATGTACGATCCAAAAAAAATCACCCTGCCGCCTAACCACGTTGCGTTGCGGCCGGATCTCGCGGAGTCGACCCGGAGTGGCAGCCGGCGCGGCGGAGGCCGTGGGGGCCGTGGTCGGGGAGGGGATGAAAATGGTGACACCTCGCCGGTGGAGCGTGCCAAGCAGGACTACGCAAAATATTACGGCCTAATTTCGCACCTCGACCATCACGTCGGCCGCGTGCTGGACACGCTTGAGAAAACCGGGCTGGCCGACAAGACCATCATGGTATTGGCCACAGACCACGGTATGTCGAAGAGTAGCCACGGAGCGAGCGGCAAGAACAACGCCTACGAGCACACCTCGCGCGTGCAGATGGTTTTCAGCGGCGGGCCTGTTCCCAAGGGCTCATCGGATGCGTTGGTTTACCTTTACGACATTTACCCGACGCTCTGCGGTCTCGCCGGGCTGCCCGTGCCGGAAGGGGTCGAGGGCAAAAATCTGGCCAGCGTCATCCGGGGTAAGGCGGACAAGGTGCGCGACCACCTGTTCACCGCGTACATGCAGGATCAACGCACGATCCGTGACGATCGTTGGAAACTATTTCATCGCGTGAATGAAAATCGGGTGTCGCTGTTCGACCTGAAAAACGACCCTCACGAGTTGAACGACTTGGCCAAGCGCCCCAAGCATGCCGAGCGAATCGCCGAACTCAAGGGGGCCCTGGCAAAGGCTCGGGCCGAATACGGCGACACCGACGAGGCCGTGGCCCGGTTGATGCGCAGCCGCGGCGGCCGTCCCACTGGTAGGCTGAGCGGACGTCAGGGCGCAGCTGGCCGTGGTTTTGGCGGCGAGATTCCGGCTGTTGATGCACCGGCTTTGGCCAAGCGCTTGGCCAAGGGTTTCATGACGCATACCAAGGCCAAGGACAGCTTGACCAAACGAGAGTTCGAATCGACCTGGATCGGACTACACTCGACATGGAAAGGGGATGATTCTGCTGCCGGGCGCCGTGAGTTGATTGCCGGTTTCGCTGCGCTCCTTGGCATTGAATCGAACCGTCAGGGGGCACCTGCCCCAGACTCCTTCACTGCGGCGCGAGCGTTTAGCTACGCCACCGATAGCGACGGCGACCGGGAAATCACCCCGGAAGAAGTGCAGGCCGCCGTTAAAAAATGGTCGACTGAAGGCGATAAAAACGACGACGGAAAACTCGATAGCACCGAGACTGCCGCCATCATCGATGGATTTTTCAAAAATCTCCCCACAACCAGAGGCACCCGCCGTCCAACCGGCCGAAGGTGACCGGCGCTTTCCCTAAACAGATTTCTTTCTTCACGGGGCGTGCTCCAGTAAAACGGGGTGCGTAGCAAAGATGGCAAAAATTGTCTATGGCATTTCCGGCAGCGGATCGGGTCATTCCTCCCGTGCGAGGGAGATGATGACGCATCTCCGGGCACAGGGGCACGAGATTCTCGGAGTGAGCTACGATCGCGGTTACCGTAATCTCAAGGACGACTTTGACATGTTCGACGTGCCGGGGTTGCACATCGTCGCGATCCAGAATCGGGTCAGCAAATTGCAGACAGCGATCGAAAACCTCAAGTCGTTGACCGGCGGCATTTCCAAGTTTCGGGAATTCAAGCAAACGGTTTTCAACGACTTTCAGCCGGACATTGTGCTGTGCGACTTCGAGCCGATGACCGCCTACATGGCGACGCACCGTNATCTGCCGTTGGTCAGTATCGATAACCAACACCGCATGCGATACATGGAATATCCGTGCCCGGCGTTTCTCAAAAAGGATGCTTTTGTAACGGAAACCGTGATTCGNGCGTTCGTGCCCAAGCCGGATGTNTCGCTAGTGACCACGTTCTTTTTTGGCGATGTCAAAAACGAACGNACTTTGCTTTTCCCNCCAATCCTCCGGAAGTCCGTCCTCGATGCGCAGCCAAGCAACGAGGGACACATACTCGTTTATTTTACGCAGGAGTTTGATGCGTTTATGAGCATGCTCGGGAGNTTNCCTCGGGAGCGGTTTCTTGTNTACGGGGCTGGGNGGGAGGGCGAGGAGGGGAACCTTACTTTTCGATCGTTTAGCCTCGACGGTTTTTTGGCCGACCTCGCCTCGTCCAAAGCCGTGATCTCCACCGCCGGGTTCACGCTAATGACTGAGGCGCTGCATCTGGGCAAACCACTGCTCTCGCTGCCCATGGGCGGCCAGTTTGAGCAGGAACTNAATGCACACCTTCTCGACGATTTGAACTACGGCAAAAACGGACGNACGGCAGACAGCGAATCAATCGGCGACTTCCTCTACCGGTTGCCCGAGTACCAGTCCTCGTTGNAGCATTACCCCGCGCAGGACAACAGTTCGATCCTCACCAAACTTNATGATTTGCTGGCCAACGACTGCGCCCTTGCCCACGAGTACCACGACAAANGAAAAACAGCCTCCAAGCCAAGCGACCNCGAATAAACCAAGCGCTTGGTTTCATCCCTNTCCNTTNCTTTTTTCAACCTTCCTNCTTCCGCCTTAACTCATTTCACTACCATGGTGCCTTTCATGATGATCCAGTGGCCGGGGAAGGTGCAGAGGTAGGGGTATTCGCCCGGTTTTTCGGGGGCAATGAAGCGGAGGGATTCGGCGGAGAGCGGCGCGACCATGCGTGTGGCGTGCAGGACTTTTTTTGACTTGGGAACGAACTGTCCTTTTTGNGCTTCCTTGGGGTCTTTGGCCATTTCGTTTGCCGCTTGGCCAATTTCNGNTTCGGCTCCGGGNGTGACGATGACGAGGTTGTGCGCGGTGGCGTCCGGGTTGCTGAAGTCGATCCGCACCGGTTGGCCGGCTTTGNCCTCGAAGCGGGTGATGTCGAAGAGCATGCGTTCTTTCACGGCGGCGATCTTGANGACCTGCAGTCCCTTGCGGTTGTCGAACTCGGCGTCCTTTGCGGAGTAGCGTTGTTTGGGTGACATTTTTTGCCGGAGGTTGAAGGCGGTGATGAATTTGCTGATCTCCGGGCGCTGCGCGGTGGTGTCGGCATCTCCGCTCCAGAGTGGCTTGATTGTGTGNGAGCCAAGCGCGGCGTGGATTGCGTAGCTGAGGTGGCCAATGTTGGGCTGGTTAAGGATTTGCACGAGTGCCTTGAGTGCCCACGGGGTGCCGATGTAGCTNGTGGCGATGGCGGTTTCCATCCGCACGAGTGTGCTNGGGTCCTTGGCCAAGCGGTTGAGGATTTNCTTCCGGTTTTTGAAGTGNGAGTGCCAGTAGCGGAATTGGTGCGCGGCGGCGGCCCGGGCGTTGTGGTTGTCGCACTCGAGTAGCTCGCTGAGCAGNTGGGTGTTCACGGCGTCGATGCTGCGGTAGAGCCAGACGGNTTCGATCTGGTGATGGCGATGNCGNGGGNNGGNCGGGTTGAGCTGGGTNACCCACGCGTCGAGTGCGNNCTTGACCTTNGNGGGNTCGCGCTCACGCAGTTCGCGCTTGGCCCAGTAGCGGTAGCGGTACTCGGGGCGCTTTAGGATGGCGAGCAGTTGGCCAAGCGTTGCGCCGTGGATCTTCGGCATCTGCTGCGGCTTGGCCCCCTTGGGCATGATGCGGAAGATGCGGCCGCTGACCCGATCGCGGCGATCGTCTCGCAGAGAGTATTGGGCGTGGCCCTTGACCGGGTTGTACCAGTCGCAGACGTACATCGCGCCGTCTGGGCCGTAGCGGAGGTCGACCGGGATGAAGCTGAGGTTTTTGGAAAACAGGATGTTGCCGACGTATTTCTCGGTGAAGCCAAAGTCGGACTCGTTCCAGCGATGGAACTCGACGCGGTTGGTGGGTTTGTAGCGGACTTTGACGAAGCCGCCCTGCATGTCCTCCGGCCAGTTGGGGAAGTCGACAAATTCCTGACCGCAGGTGCCGGAGTAGGCGTGGAGGCCAACTGGGCGTGGGTGTTGGTTCGGGTAGGCGGGGTCGAGCGCGTGGAAGGCTTGCGCGTAGATTGGATAGCTGGCCATGTGCTGGCCCCAGTCATCGAAGGTAACCCCCCACGGGTTGGTGCTCATGTGAGTGCCGAACGAGGTGAGCCGATGGCTGCGCGGCTCGAACCGAAACCAGCCGCTGTCCCGCTGGCGGACCGGGCCGTATGGCGTCTCGACTTGGCTGTGGTGAAAGATCGATTCACGGAAAATCAGGTCGCCGTCCGGCGTCCACACAAAATCGTGCAGTGCGTGGTGNGAGTCTTCGCAGCCGAAACCGGTTAGGACTTTTTCGCGGAAGTCAGCCCGGCCGTCGCCGTCGGTGTCCTTGAGAAACGTGAAGTGTGGTTCTTCNGAGACGTACACGCCACCGTCGCCGAACTCGAAGGACAACGGGATGTGCAGGTCGTCAGCGAACGTGGTGGTTTTATCGGCCCGGCCGTCGCCGTCAGTATCCTCGAAGATGATGATTTTATCGTTAGGCTCGTTGCCGGGATAGACATGCGGGTAAGTGGTCGAGCAGCTGACCCACAATCGGCCCTGTGAATCCCACCGCATCTGGATGGGGCAAGCGAGTTCGGGGAAATCCTTTTCTGAAGCGAAGAGAGTGACCTCAAATCTTGGGTCGACCTCGAATTCGCCCAGCTCGTCCTCCGGGCTGAGCAGCCGGTTCGCACCTCGGCTTTGCTTGGTCGTGGGCAGCGGCGGCACGTTGGAGTCGTCGATCTTCGCTGGGACCTGTTTGCCCTCGGCGATATCCCAGATACGGCGGTCGCGATTGGTCGTCATGATGTCGAAGTTCCGCATTGCCGGGAGAAAGTCGAGATAGCCGTAGCTGCGATTGCGGCCTCCGGTGTAATAGAACGTGTTCACCGGACGGAAGCGGCGGAAGAACTGTTTGTTTTTCTCTAACACCACCGCGCGAATCTCCTCGTTGATGATCGGCGTTTTTTGGTCAAATGCCGCGGCGAAAACCGACCGGGCGAACAACTGATACCCGGCATCGTTCAAGTGGCAGCCATTGAACGTGAGGTCGCTTTTGGGGGNCTGCATCGCCTTTTTTGTGGCGGAGAAAACATCGATGAAGCCGACCTTTTGCGCCGCTGCCACGTCACGCATGGCGTGGGTGTAGAGGCGGATGTTTTTGTTGTTTTTCGCGGCATCGACGCCGGTGATGTTTTCGTTGGCAATGGGCGAGAGCAGAACAAGTTGCGGCCCTTTTTTGCCGTTGAATGCCTTGGCCTTGGCCGCCTGAACGAGCTCGGTCAGCTTGGTTTTGAACGCNTTGAGNCCNTNTGCTCCGGCGAACGATTCGTTGAAACCGTACGCTGCAAAAATGATGTCGGCCTTCACAAAAACCAAGTGCTGGTCGGTGTCGGCAAAATTGGCCGGGCGCGGCTGGTGATGGAGTGAGTCGGCCGACCAGGCGAGATTGCGGACGGTCAACTGACGGCCGGGGTAAGCCTGCTGAATCATCGTCTCAAGGTAGCCAAAATCCTGGGCACGATCGAGCAGTGTGTTGCCGATGAACGCGATGCTCATTCCCGACTCCACCTTGAGCGGNAACCGTGTGTCGACCGGCGAAGTGGTCTCAGGACGTGGCGCTGNTTTTTCGAACAACGCGTACCGGGCAAGGTCGGCACTTTCGGTGGGCGGTTTTTTGCCGCTTGGCTTGTTGCGGCCATCAACCGGTTGAGCCGTCAGCGCGTGGCCAAGCGCGAGCAGAACGACGAGAGTGAGAGATAGAGAACGCATCACTTGGCCGGCGATGGAACACAGAAAACCGGTCGGCGTCCAGCGTTAGCGTGCTGGGGAGAGAACAGGCAAATCGGGGAAGTACCGGGGAAGGTAGCCGCGATCGATCGCTGCCAGTCGATCTGCCTGTACCTTGGCGTGTGCGGCGATCAAAAAATCCGGAAGCAATAGGGTACGATGGCCTCCCGCTTGACGGTATGCGGTGTGGATAGTGCCAGCAAGATACCCTACGCCTGGTTCAATGGGGTCGTAGAGTACCCCGATTTTTTGTAAACGGCGAAGCGTGTTTGATGTCGACTGCAAAAGCGGGGGCGATCTCAGCGAACACCACGGGGCAAACCAGCAGTGCGCCGTCTTGACCGGCTTGCCAAAGGATCTGCTGCCATTCCTCGAATCCGGCTTGTTGTTTGAGCAGACACCAGAGCACCGACGAATCAATCGCGGTTTTCATCGTCGGCTTTTTATGGGATTTCGACGGGGCCTCGAAGTTCGTCGAGTGTTTCCAAGACGGTTAACCCAGCGAACGGATCACTCGTGTCTTGGGCAAACTCACGAAAGACCTCCGGCCCCAACACGCGCTTGGCAGTGAGCTTTTGGGCGTTTTCATCAAACTCCAGCACCGAACCGGTTTGGAGTCCCAGCTTTTTGCATAGTTTGACCGGGATCGTAATCTGCCCCTTGGAAGTCATCGTCGCCTTCATACGGAGAAAGACACACCAAAAGTAAGTCTAGTAAAGTAAGGAAAATAACGCCTTGCTTTTTGTGGTCTCTGTCGCTTGGCCAAGCGCTTGCCAANGGCGGTTTTACTTTTTGTTCGGATCGCGGNGNAACCGCTTGGTTCGGGTGATCCAGCGGAGGCCTTCCATGAGGTGCTGGTGGCCGAACTTGGTGGCGAGGGATTTCACCTCGTGGCCGAGTTCGGTGTAGAAAAAGCGGCCTCCTTCGAACTCACGAATCCAACTNACCGGGTGGTCTTTACCCATCGGTTTGCCACCGCGNTTTTTGAAATAGTCACGAACCGGGTCGTAGCTGGTTTCGTCGATTCGCAGCAGCACTTTCACGCCNGNCAGGCCGGNGACGGATTTGTCGTGGTTGGTCCAGTCGGCGGTGTAGTAAAACTCTGGGCCGTAGCCTTTTACAGCGGGGTGATTTTTGTGNTTGGGATCGACGATNAGCTTGGCCTTGACGAAATCGGAGTCGCTGTTGAAGTCGCACCCGACGAGCTTGGTCCACCACGGCCAAGTGTTGTGATGCACGGCTGCAGCGTGGAGGGCCATGATGCCGCCCCCGGCCTGATACCAGTCCTTGAGCTGCTTGCGCTGGGTTTCGTCCAGCGAGTTTCCGATGTCGGTCGTGCTGTTGAAGATGACGGCCTGATATTTGTCGAGCCGCGAAAAGTCGGACGGCGTTTCGGATACATCAAATTGAGCGCCGTATTTGGCACCGAGTTGNACCAAAAAGCTGTTCAGCTCTGGAATGGCTGGGTGGCGGTACCACGCAGTTTTGGAAAAGACGAGGACNCGTGTTAGTTCATCCTTGTTTGGCTTGGCGTCNCTGTGATCGTCGCCGTNGTGGGCCTGAAGGCGGGTNTCGNCCAANCCAAAAAGAAGCGTGCCCGTGAGCAGGGTTCCGAAGAAACGTGATGCGGAAAACATGGNGNGCGATCATCCGGTTTTGGCCCAGTCATGCAAGAGGATTTACGGCGTGCATTTCGAGTATAGAGAAATAGTCAAACCCTAGTATACTGCGTGCGGTTAAAACATAGTGATGGTTGAACTTTGCAAAAAGGTTTCAGAGTCCAAGTCGTTTACCAACTTNATTCTGTGCGTGATTGGCGTCGCAGCAGTGGTGGTNGGTATGCAGACTTACAAGGAGTTTGAGTTGGANNATCGGACGNTNTTNAACACGTTGNANGCNGTGATCCTNGGCATTTTCATATTCGAGGTAATNATCAAAATCNTGGCGNANGGGAGGCAGCCGCAAAATTATTTCAAGGATGCGTGGAACATTTTTGATTTCTCGATTGTTGCCGTATGCCTTTTGCCGATCGAATCGAACGACTTTGTGGCAGTCCTGCGTTTGGTCCGGGTGTTGCGTGTGTTGAAGCTCGTCTCCGCTATCCCGCGATTGCAGGTTCTAGTGGGGGCAGTGCTGAAAAGTATCCCGTCGATCGGTTACGTGTTTTTGTTGGCGACACTGCATTTTTACATCTACGGCTGCATGGCGACATTCCTTTATTCCGAAAACGACCCGGTACATTTCCGTAATTTACAAACTTCGATGCTCTCGCTGTTTCGGGCAGTGACGTTGGAGGACTGGACGGATTTGATGTACATCAACATGTATGGCAGTGCGAACTATGGGTATGACGGGTCGTCGTACACGATGCTGGCCGACTTGGGTATCGATAGGGATGAAGTGGTCTCGAGTGCTTCACCGTTTGCAGCGGCTCTGTTCTTTGTGAGTTTCATCGTGAGCGGTGCGATGATCGTGCTGAACCTGTTTGTCGGTGTGATGTTGACCGGCATGGAGGATGCCAAAAAGGAACAGGAACTCGAAACCCGGCTCGAAAATGAGGACATCGACCAAGTCGATCTCAAGGAGGAGTTCGCCAAGCTTGATCAGCA
>NZFR01000003.1 GCA_002689335.1 Verrucomicrobiales bacterium | reverse complement strand
GGCTTATCCCGGCCGCGAGAGCAATCCGTATCAGGACGAATGGAACGACCTGATGACCGCCATTCGNGACAACAAACCNTTNAANGAATGTGAGNGCGGCGTACANGCCAGCGTGGTCACCGCCATGGGTCGATTCGCAACGCANACCGGCCAACANGTCACNTACGATCAAGTGTTGAATCACGATCACGACCTNTGCCCCGATGCAGAAAAGTTNACCATGGAATCTGATGCGCCACTCAAGACCAACCCGGATGGAGCATACCCCGTNCCGGCGCCCGGTATCATNAAGGATCGCGAATTCCTCCAGATCACCGGCAACAACGCCTAACCCAAGCGNACTGNCAAATTGCTTTCAGCGGGGACAGAAATGTCCCCGCTTTTTTATTTTCCCCGACTCGCAGGNGCGTCTGTTNNCGCCCTTGGCCAAGCGCNAAAAACCNGGGTGGCCACCTCCTTCACTTGGCCAAGCGCATTGCGGAACGCCACACGCNCCCCAAGCTGTTTGNCGCCAGANACCAAGNGCAAGCCCTGCTTNGGGCCNAGAACGCTGATNGCTGTGGCAAGACTGTCAGCCTGCATCGCNTTNGGAGCCAGCACATGTACCAAGCGCTGTTGCGTGATCGCCCTNCCNGNGCGGGGATCGACNATGTGNGAGTAGCGTTTGCCGTCNAGTTCCAGCANNTGAAACAGATCNCCCGAGGTCGCCACCGCNCCATTTTTCACCCAAATAAATTCCGCNGANGCNTCCTCTTNNAANCCAAGTAANGCAATCTTCCANCCCGGTTTTCCGGGAGGCGCGNNNCCGGCNNNGATGTCGCCACCGGCTGAAACCAANGCCTGTTTCATCCCNTTTTTGCGAAGCACCGNCAGCGCCTCATCCAGCGCATAACCCTTAGCAATNCCACCTAAATCCAGCCGCACNCCCGGCTTNACCAACTCAGCCNTCTTGNNTTGTTTATCGAGNTTCAANGAGCGATAGCNGGTNGCNTTNCTCGCGTTTTCCAAAACGTAATCGGGNGGCATCCGTTTCAACCGACGGGCTCNGCGCCACAGTTGAGTGGAGGCTCCGGCNGTCACGTCNAACGCCCCGTCAGAGTTCNCGGCCAANGCCTGTCCNGNATCAAGNACATGAACCAATTCGTCNCTGATCCGGNCCGTNGCNCCGCTCCCGGCGAGATCGGAGAGTTTGCTTAACTCNCTCTCAGGATCGTAGTCGCTCATGATNTTGTTGAGCANCGCCACGCGATCAAACGCTGCATCGCTCNCCCGCTTGGCCAACGGNTNGGCCTCGGCGTACACCACGATGCGAAATNCCATTCCCATGAGTGGACGCGAAAACTCNTNTCGCTCCACTTGGCCAAGCGCTTGGCCAAGCNCANCNANCAACAAGCCNANCAAAAGTGTCACACGGCAAAANATCATNNNGNTGNCTCCTTCCANCGCCGCTTGGCCTCAGCNAAATCNTCAGGGGTGTTAATGTTGAACAGTTGTCGTTCAATACGAACCGACGGTTCCCATTCCCTTGCAGCCAAGCGCTNGGCCAAGCNCTGGAGCGACAACGCGCCCTTGGCAATCTGTTGCTCCACGATTTTCAAATNGTCGCGGTGCAGCAAAAACGGGAAGCCCATGCCCTTGGCGTGTCGGGTGAAAATCGAACCTGCNCCGGACACCGCCTCGTCGAAAAATTGNCGCAACAGTTCGTCGGACAAAAACGGCATATCACAACCNACGAACAGCACCCGGGAATGAGTCGTTTTCCGCAACGCCGTGGCGATACCCCCGAGCGGGCCAAGGCCCGGTTTCAGATCGTCNGCAACGACACGNGCCNTCCAACCGGCCTCNCTTAGCGCCGCCTTGGTGTGNGACAGCAACGTCCGGTTTCCCACACGGAGCGTTCGTTTGTCGCGACCCATCCNCCGACTTTTTCCGCCGGCCAAAATGACTGCATCACACCCGCCGCTCCCAGCGACGGCATCCGTTTCGATCTCCACACGCAACCGGGGATCGATCAATTGCGAGACCTCGACCATCGTCGCCGCAGGACGGATTGTGCCAAATTTTTCTCCGTGAATTTTTCCAATCACTTCCGAGTCGGCCGCGATGTCGGTGACGAATATTCTTGTTCGCACGACGTCCTCGAGACTTGCCCCAGCCTCAGCTAGGGCGGTTTCGATGATCTCAAAAATTCGTCGGGTTTGCGCCGCCGCATCACCCACCCCATCAATTCTCCCGCGTGGATCGGCCGAGGTGGTGCCTGACACAAAAACCCGATTCCCCGCGCGAACGGCGCGNCTGTATCCGACCTCTGGCTCCCACTTNCCCCCCGATGNAATTAGCTGCCGAGTCATGGCTTGAGTTGCGCTTTGACTTGGAAAAACTGAACGCCATCTTTCTGCAGCTCGAAGATCCATTCACTCTCGTATCTGCCCGATTCGACGAGTGCGCGGTCAGACCACGGGCCGCCGGCATCGGCGGCGGATTGCACTTGGAATTGAAAACCACGCCATGCCGGCCAACTTAACCGCAGCCGGCCAGCTGCCAGTGGGTGGAGGCGGAGATCGAACGACCTGTCGAACACAACTGGGTTNGAGTGCATCGCCTGTTCACGGGAGTTCGGCCAGCCATCGCGGTCGGGATCGCCCANCGATTTTTCTTCGAGTGAACCGAAATGCGATTGCTCCCAATCGTCGGCAAGGCCGTCGTTGTCGGTATCGGTCATCGCCGTGCCGCGCACAACCAATTCGATAGAACTCAGCACGCCGGTGAACGACTTGGCCAAATCCGTGACCGCGACCGTCCAATCGCCCTTGGCCGGTTCGTAAAAAAACTGGTTCGACCAAAAGACCCAATCCGAGCGCCATTCACTTCCATCAGGAACATTCGCCTGCAAAACGCTTCGCGTGCCGGAAGGCGATTTGACCGTAAGCCGGATGTCACCACGAATCGGGTGTTTCATGTCAACCCGCACGCCGATTTGTTCGGAGAGAAGTGAGTCGGGGACGTTGATCACAGCACCGGTTTGTTCCAGCGCAAGTTTCACTCGCACCCGCTCCTCGGCTGTACTGGCCATGATGGTCCGAATGCTTTCCCCGTCNTTTTGCGAGATGAACACGGCGGGGATCGGCACGAAACCCATGTCGCCCATGATGAACCGCTCATCGCCTCCGTTGTGATTATGGATAACCGCGAACTCCGCACCGGCAGCGGCCGCGTGATGAACTTTTTCAGAGAAGAACGCGCCGCCCCGTTGAATGAACGCGCCCGCTCCGCTGAGATCGGTCTCGATNGGCTCCAAAGCCTTCCCCACGTCGATCAGCGGCAGTGCCTCGATTGGGTCGTCCGGCACCAATCCGTTTCCTGGGCTTGCCCGAAACGTGTTTACCGCCCCTCCCAACACCGTCTGCACCAACAGCCCATCGTCCGGGACGGGGTTCAGCGAGACTTCTTGATACGTCTTTTCGACCAATGGCTCTGCGTTGGTCCAGCGCTTGGCCAAGCGCACCGCCGCCCCAGTGTCCGGCACGCCGAAACCAGTGTTGTTGCTGAACCAGTAACCAGCCGCGTTGGTCGCAAGAAACGGATCCTCAAAATCAAAGTGACGCGATGCGTGAACCAAAACCTGCTGCACATCACGGTACGTCAGGCCCGGGTTGGCTGAGAGGATTAGCGCCACGACACCGGAGATTTGCGGAGCGGTGAACGACGTACCACCACGTTCGATCGCGTGGTAACTGCCCACCTCTGGATCGTCCAAACTTGACTTGCGGTTCCAACCCAATGAACCCATCCGATCCGTGGAATGCACAGGGTTGTCGCCGGCCACTTCGCCGATCAACCCTGCGCAAAGCACACACGCCCCGGCGTTGCTAAAACCGGACACACGCCCGGTCGCATCCACCGCGCCGACGGTCACTACACGGGGATCGTTTGAGTAACCATCGTCGTGCGCACTCCAGTCGCTGCTGCGCATGTTGCCAGACACGCGCACCATGACCACGCCCTTGCCATCTCGTCCGTTCTCGATTGCCTCACGGATCGCCACCGACTCGATCTCCGGAACGTCAAGTTGTTCAATCGTGCTCGAACCCCAACTGTGATTTTGCACGTGGATCGCATTGACNCGATGTTTAAACATATTNGCCACCTGCAGTTCGGTGCCGAAGTTGTCGCCGGCATCCCAAACGACTTCGCTGGCAAACTTGGCCTCCGGCGAAATACCCGCGAGGCCCTTTGCGTTGTTGTACTTGGCCACGGCGAGACCCGTGACCACGGTGCCGTGCCCTTGTCGGGTGCTGGTCGGCTCGCCCTTGGCCTGCTCGGTGGTGAAGTTGTAATGCAACTCTTCCGCCCCCTGCCCCTTGAACTCTGTGTGCGTCAGATCGATACCGTCATCGACGAAGCCAATCACCACACCCTCCCCGGCGGTCAGAGACCAGGCTTCGCGAATGTTGAATTCTGGCCCGAGAATTGCGCCAGTTTTAGCATCCCGATTTTCGAGTGTCCATTGCTGNGGGAACAACGGGTCGTTCGGTCGCTTGGCCAAGCGGGTCATCTTTTGCATCGGTCGACGACGAACCGGGTGNCTGATCAGCACCCCGTCTCGTTGGCCAAGNGCTTCTGCTGNCGCCAACGCATCGCGAACCGAACGNGCCCGAAGCACGAACAGTTGTGGCGCNAATTCCTGCTCCAACTCAAGNNCCAGTCCNGCGGTCGCTTGGCNAAGCGCGTTGCCCTTGGCCAAGCGCAGGATAACCTGCGAGCCAAACTCCACGCGCACACCCGGCCGGTTTCGCTCATGCGCCGACAGCCAACGTAAATCCATCAACGGCTTGGCCAAGCGCATCAACTCATAGTCGACCGGGCGTGGTGTTTTGAATGTGAACACCGATGACTCCCCCGGCGTTGCCGCTTTGGTTTCGACCAACAGAGACAGCGAGAGGAGTAACCACATCACAATGGCAAACAAAAACCGTTGCACGCGGGAACTATACCAAAGCGGCCGCAGCAATCCCACACCAAGCTTGGTTTGGCCAAACTGAACAGGCACACTCGCTGCATGACGACAGGAGCCAATCTTTTGCAGGCGTTGCGGGATTTCGAATTAGCCGTGGCCGCGGTCAACGAGGAACCAAAACCGGATTTGATGGGGCACTTCAACCGCATTGACGAGTTGACGTCCCAACTCCCCGGCGACACCAATGGCGAGTTGCTCCATTACCTCCACAAAAAGAGCTACGAAAAAGCGCGGTTGTTCCTTGAGGGACGCCATGCGGAGATTCAAAAAGGCGGCTGTCTCCGTTAACGGATCGCCATGTTTGACGACACTATCGCAGCCATCGCCACGCCGCTCGGTCAAGGCGGGCTCGCAATTATCAGACTTTCAGGCGAACGCGCGGTACCCGTCGGGGATGCTGTATTCCATCCACCAAGCGGCAATGCCGAGACCCTCGCCAACGCCAAGTCACACACGATTCATTACGGACACATTGTCCGCGACGGGCAAAGCATAGACGAAGTGATGGTGTCTGTCATGCGGGCTCCAGCGACATTCACGAGGGAGGATATCGTCGAGATAAACTGCCACGGAGGAATGCAATCGACCAAGGCTGTTCTCGACACAGTACTCGGTGCCGGGGCGCGACTGGCGCTTCCGGGAGAGTTTACAAAACGCGCATTTTTGCATGGGCGAATCGATCTCACCCAGGCTGAGGCGGTCGCGGACTTGATCCATGCCCGCACCGATCTCGCGTTGAACGCCGCCAACGAGCAACTCGCCGGCAAGTTGTCTCAGCGTATCAACCAACTTCGCGATGACACTATGCACGTGCTGGCACACGTCGAGGCGCACATCGATTTCCCTGATGAAGATATCGAGCCGGACACGATGGACGATCTGATTCAACGGCTCGAATCGGCGGAGGCGTTCATTGACAAACTTCTCGCCACGGCAAACGAGGGACAGCTCATCCGGCGCGGGATTCGCGTTGCCATCGTCGGCCGCCCCAACGCCGGGAAATCCAGCCTACTCAACCAATTACTTGGGCACGAACGCGCCATCGTGTCCGACATCGCCGGGACGACACGCGACACGATCTCGGAGGAGGCACAGATTCGGGGTNTCCCGGTGGTCTTTGTCGACACAGCGGGCCTGCAGGAGACCGATNATGTTGTCGAACAGGAAGGCGTGCGCCGCAGCCGGGCTTCGCTTGGCCAAGCGGACATTGTCCTGCACGTGCTTGACGCCTCCGAGCCGTTGACCCCGGATGCACAGGAGCGATTGGCTGAATTGGCAGACCACAAGTGCATCGTTGTCCTGAACAAAAACGATCTGCCGGCACAGCTTGGCAAAGCGGACATGCACGGCAATCAGGCGATTCCGGTCAGTTGCGTCAGCGGCGACGGAGTGGAGGCGCTGAAGGATGCCATACGCGCGTCGGTATGGGACGGCGANATCACCTCGGAAATGCTCGAGGTGATGGTGAATTCCCGCCATCAGGAAGCGCTCAACCGGGCCAAGACGTCGCTGCAGGCCTCGCTTGGCCAANTTCGNTCCGGCGCTGTATTGGACCTCGCGGCAGTGGATTTAAGAATCGCCACCAACGCCATCGGCGAGATCGTCGGCAANACCACGACAGAGGATTTGCTCGATTCAATTTTCAGTACTTTTTGCATTGGCAAATAGTGTTTTGCCAATATTCTTGAAGTGATCCCTTCCGGTGCGTAATTTTCCGGCACATTACTTGAGCCAATCCGTTTGGCTTGAGCTAACAATGAAGCTCACTAGCGCATTCATCATCTTATTTCTGCCTTGGTTGGTATTGTCCGGCAAGTACGATGCCATGCATATCGGCATGGGCGTGCTTTGCGCGGCAATGGTCGCTTGGTGGTCCAAGGATTTGCTGTTCCCCAATGGAAAATTCTCTATCAGCTTTTACATCAAGCACNTGTTCCGCTTCATTCCATACATGGGATGGTTATTTTGGCAGATTGTGCTTTCGAATGTTCACGTGCTCAAGGTGGCCCTGTCGCCTCGGATGCGAGAGTTGATCTCGCCGAAGATGGTGCGATTTAACACGGATGTGACCGAGGAAATCTCAAAGTTCGTGTTAGCCAACTCCATTACCCTCACCCCGGGCACTGTTACCGTGCGAGTGGAGGGACGGCGATTCCTCGTGCATGCCCTGACGGAAAAAGCAGCCTCAGGGCTCCCCGGCGAATCCGACGAGATGGAACGCCGTATCATCAACGTATTCGAGAAGGACCGTTGAACTCATTCATCACCATCGCAGGCGTTGTCCTGATTGGCCTGATGCTGCTCGTGCTCGTGCGAGTCATCAAGGGCCCGACGGTGATCGACCGCTTGGTTGCTGTGAACGTGATCGGCACCAAATCGATCGTGCTATTGCTTTTTTCCGGCATTCTATTTGGCCAACTTGAAATGTTCGTAGACATCGCGCTTGGCTACGGTTTACTCAATTTTATCGTCTCCATCGCCGCCTCCCGCTACTACCAACACAGGCGCTCACTCGAGCAGAAAGGCCAGCCCTCATGATGGAATACCTCGCGTACTTTCTCATTACCGTCGGGTTGATCTTCTTTTTGGGAACCTCCATCGGGTTGCTGCGATTCCCTGATTTTTACACCCGCATGCACGCCGCAGGAAAAGGGGATACCCTTTCGACCGTGCTAATTCTGGCCGGCTGTATCTTTGCCGTGGCCCATCAGGGTNGTCTCTCATGGTTGTTGGGGATGAAGATACTGCTGATCATCCTCTTCGTGTTCATCGGGAGCCCGACCGCCACGCATGCGATGATGGATGTCGGCGAGCGCGCCGGGGCCGAACCGTGGAAAAAGAAAGGGNAGNACTAATAATGGACGCGTTGCCCATTTGGCAGTTTGACTCGCTNTTTCTAATCTTGGTGCTCCTGTTCGGCATCACTGCGTTGGCAATGCAAAATCTGATGGGAGCCGCGATCGTCTTCGGAGCGTACAGTTTTCTGATGTGCCTCATTTGGACCACCATGGGTGCCGTGGACGTTGCCTTTACGGAAGCGGCTGTCGGCGCAGGGGTGAGCACTGTTTTCATCTTCGCCACGATTTACAACACAGGGGTATCCGCCAAACCGAAGACTTCGCGCACCGGATTTAAACTATTCGCCGGTGTGGTGGCGGTGGCCACCGGGGCGTTTTTGCTGAGCGCCCTGCCCGACTTTCCAGACTGGGGCGACCCACAGTCTCCGGTGAACTCCAGAGTGGCGCCCTACTATATCGAAAACACGATCGCAGACGCACACGTTCCGAACATCGTCACCNCGGTCCTCGCTGATTATCGGAGCTTCGACACCCTGTTGGAGACCATCGTGGTGTTCATNGCNTGCATCGCAATCTATTCTATCNTGCGCGTCGACAGTGCCAAATCGATCGTCGATGAACCTGATNTCATCACCGCACCGCCGGCATACGACCCGACCGACAGTCTGATCATTCGCCAAGCCAGCCGGATCATGGTGCCATTCATGCAACTGTTTGCGCTATACGTGATCGCTCATGGCCACTACAGCCCGGGAGGAGGGTTTCAAGGCGGAGTCATCCTCGGGGCAAGCGTGATCCTTCTCTGCATCTCGTTCGACCTTAAGTTCGTCCTTCGGCAGTGGACGGAGAAAAAAATCATGCTGCTGACAGCGCTGGGAGTGCTCATCTACGCCGCCGTCGGCTTGGCCTGCATTTTCATGGGCGGCGAGTATCTGAACTACGATGCTCTTGACCCGATCCTCCCCGGTGAACGGGATTACGCGCGGTCGCACGGCATTCTGTTGGTCGAGATCGGTGTTGGCGTCACTGTCATGTTCAGCATGATCGGCATTTATATTAATCTGGCTTCAAACGGCCGTTTCGATCGGGGTTTGTGACCATGGAAGAGATTCTCTCCAAATTTAATTACATCGTCGTTGTCATCCTCATGATGACCGGCCTNTGGTCGATGATCGCTCAAAACAATCTCATCAAGAAATGCATTGGAATGGCGATCTTCCAGACTGGCATCATCCTGTTTTTCATTTCTATCGGTGCCAAGAGCGATGCGCTCATCCCGATTCTCTCCGAGGCCGCCAACCACACTTACCCAGACCCCGACGTCGATAAAGTTACCAACCCGTTGACCCAAATCCTTATGCTCACTGCCATCGTGGTGGGCGTAGCCACGTTGGGTGTCGGGTTGGCTTTGGCACAAAAAGTTTACCAGCAACACGACTCATTCGATGAGGATGAGATCCTGAAAAACCAGATAAAATGACCGAGCACCTGCCTCTATTAATTGTGTTGGCACCGTTGCTCGGGGCGGTTTTCGCTGCGTTGACGACTTGGTTTTGGCCAAGGCTATCGTTCCCATTCGTGCTGACAGGCTTGGCGGTCTCCTGCATGTCTGCAGTCATGCTCGTTTTCGAGTTACCGACCGACGAAGACGGCGTGATCTCCTATCAACTCGGCGGATGGGGGGCCAAAGGTAAGTACGGCATCGTTGGCATTCAGATTACCGTCGACTACCTCAATGGACTCATTCTCGCCGCCGTCTCATCCATAGCCCTCCTGACGGCGATCTTTTCCAAACCCACCGTTGAGCGGGAGCTTGAGGGGCAACAGCGTTACTTCTTCGCGCTGTATTCCCTGCTGGTCGGAGGGTTGCTGGGCATCACCATCACGGGAGATATTTTCAACCTCTACGTGTTCATGGAGATCGCCGCACTTTCGAGTTACGCGCTGATTGCCTATGGTAAAAAACGGGCCTACATGGCGTCGTTNAACTACCTNATTATGGGNACGATGGGTGCCTGCTTATACTTGCTCGGAGTCGGTTTTGTGTTCGTGAAAACCGGGACGCTCAACATCGAGAATCTTTCGGAGATCATTCCACAAACCCTGCAATCGTCACAGGCGGTGTTTGTCGGTTTCGTGCTAATCATGGTCGGGGCNTGGGCCAAGATGGCGTTTTTCCCGATGCACGGCTGGTTGCCCAACGCCTACACCTACGCGCCCACCGCAAGCGGTGCACTGCTGGCCCCCTTGGCCACCAAGGTATCGGTCTACGCCATGCTGCGCATCATGATCACGGTTTTCTCAATCGAGTACATCATCGACTCTCCCAACCTCCAGACCACCGCCCTGCTCCTTTCGACGGTTGCCATTTTGGTCGGATCGTTTTTCTCCCTCACACAAACCAATCTCCGCAGGATCGCCTGTTACATTGTCATCTCAGAGATTGGCTACATGGTGGGCGGCGCTTGGCTTGCCAACACGCCCGGCCTGAAGGGGGCGATCTATCATGTTGTCGCAGACGCTGCAATGACCTCGGCGATTTTCATGGTGATCGGTTGTATCATCTATCGGCTTGGTCAAGCGGAGCTCAAAAAGCTCGACGGTCTCTTCTACAAAATGCCGGTGACCTTTATCGCCTTGGTTATCACCATGGCAGCGCTGATCGGGGTGCCACCGACCTGCGGTTTTTTCAGTAAATTTTACCTCATCCAAGGCGCGGCCC
The DNA here is from genome assembly GCA_002689335.1 of Verrucomicrobiales bacterium. Classification (GTDB taxonomy): domain Bacteria; phylum Verrucomicrobiota; class Verrucomicrobiia; order Limisphaerales; family UBA1096; genus UBA1096. The sequence continues at coordinate 11,082 of NZFR01000003.1, read as the reverse complement.
AAGCGGGCAGTTGGCATTTTGTGATCGCCCTGCTGATCTCAAGTTTAGTCAAGGCTATCATCCTGTTTCGCATCATCGAGATCGGGTACAACAAGGTGCCCAACCCGGCCAAGGAGGGCAACGCGGCCATNCCTCGTCAGGAGGCTCCGCTCAGCATGCTCGTCCCAACGGTGATCGTTACCCTCAGCCTGATCGCGCTTGGCTTGGCCACCGACACGTTGGTCTCGGATTTTATCGCCCCCGTCCTGTCGGACATCCCCGCCTCGTAGACCATGGACAATTCAATCGAATCAGCCATCCCACTTTGGATNGTCCTCATCTCCTCGATAGCGGCCGTACTGATCACGGTGTGCGGGCGCATCCCCAACCTCCGTGAATCGATCATCTTTNTCGCCGCTGTATTAAAACTGTCCTTACTGCTGTCAATCGCCCCGAAAGTTTTGGATGGCAACCTTTACTCGTTCACCGTTCTCAACCTGCTGCCAAACGTCGGTCTGTCGTTTCAAGTGGACGGCGCGGGGCTTTTGTTCGCGCTGGTATCGGTNACNCTGTGGATTCCGGTAACGATCTATTCGATCGGCCTACTCCGCCCCAATGATGACCGGGCCCAAACCCGGTTTTATGCCTGTTTCGCGATCGCAATTTCCTCGGCAGTTGGAGTCGCATTTTCCGCCAATCTGCTGACGCTGTTTATTTTTTACGAAGTGCTGTCGTTATCGACGTATCCCTTGGTCACCCACAATCAGGATGATGATGCCATCAAGGGCGGTCGCAAGTATCTCATTTATTTGCTCACGACCTCAGTTGGCTTGGCTTTGCCGGCAATGATTATCGTGTACCAACAAACCGGCACTTTGGACTTTACTCCCGGAGGGGTATTTAACGACGCGACCAGCACCACGCTGATGACGGTGCTTTTGGTGATGTTCCTTTACGGTTTTGCCAAGGCAGGGCTGATGCCGTTTCACGCTTGGCTTCCGGGTGCGATGGTGGCACCGGCTCCGGTGAGTGCCCTGCTTCACGCGGTTGCGGTGGTGAAAGTCGGTGTGTTCTCCCTCGTGCGAGTGACAACCGGAATTTTTGGGATCGAGCGCTTGGCCAACATGCCTTCGCTCACAACGATTATCTGCATCCTCGCAGGCACCACGCTCATTGTGGCGTCCCTCATCGCCTTGACGCAGGACAACCTCAAGGCGCGCTTGGCNTACTCTACCGTNGGGCAACTTTCATATATNATTCTCGGAGTCGGNTTGGCCTCGGAGAGTGGCGTAGCCGGGGCAACCTTGCACATCCCCATGCACGCTGTTGGCAAGATCACCCTGTTCCTCTGCGCTGGGGCAATTTACGAAGCATGCGGGGCCAAGTACATCAGCCAAATGCACGGGATCGGCCGGAAAATCCCGCTCACAATGGGCGCATTTTTTCTGGGATCCATCTGCGTCATTGGCCTGCCACCCACAGGCGGTTTTATCAGCAAATGGCACCTACTCAACGGCACATTGGATTCAAACCATCAATGGGCATTTGCCATTTTTATAATCAGTTCACTGCTCAACGCCGCGTACTTTTTNCCGATCGTCTACAAGGCGTTTTTCGCTCCGCCCTCCGATGANNCCAAGTACAACAAAGCCACTGAGCCATCGATGCTCATGGTCGTCCCGATCCTCATCACCGCAACCGGATGTTTGTTGGTATTCTTCTTTTCCAACACTCTCTACGAGTTTGCAGCACAGTTTTGTAACGTGTACGCAAAAAGCAACTAACCCCGCATGGCCACCCAAAAAAAAGCGACACGTAAAAAGACCACCGCAACGAGCGCGGAGGCCAAGGCATTGGCCACACAGAAACCGCCGCGCCTCAGCCCAAGGGTCTGGAAAATCATGGCGGTCGCCTGCACCACAACGGTCGTGTTGGAGTTGTTCATCCATCGGCATGCCCATTTTTTGATCACGGAAGGCGAGTCAACGAGGCTCCCNGAGTTGAGCGANTCCGCACCAGCGGCCATGAGCAATTGGTTCGGTTTTTACGGAATGTACGGACTGCTCGCCTGTTGCGGGTCGGTTCTTTTGGCAAAAGCCCTCAGCGTTTTCCTGATTGCCAAGGAGGATTATTACGATGGAACTCCTTAACAACACACCTCCAGCTTTGCTGTTCATCATTGGGGCATTGGCCCTGATGGCGCTGCCTGCTACCGCGAGAAAAGCCGGAGCCATCGCGCTTGCGATCATTAGCTTTTTCGCCNTCTCGCAGATGAGTGATGGCAACCGAGTTTCCTTCGAGTTTCTCGGCTTCGACGACCTCACCCTGTTGCGTGTGGACGCCACCAGCAAGGCGTTTGGCTACATCTTCACTCTTTGCGCATTCGGCGCGCTCGTCTTTTCATGGAGCGAACGCTGTCGCCTGCAGAATACCGCCGCCTTGGTTTACATTGGCAGCGCGCTGGGCGTCGTCTTCGCCGGCGACATGATCAGTTGGTATCTCTTTTGGGAATTGATGGCGATTTCGTCCACCTTTCTCGTGTTAGCCCGAAAAACCNAGGCCGCACGGTTGGCCGCACAACGGTACATACTTGTACACTTGGCNGGCGGCTTGGTTTTGTTGACCGGCATACTGCTGGCGATCAACGATTCCGGATCAATCGCATTCACTCAGGAAAACATTCGACACAACACCACCGCCAAGTGGTTCATCTTGATCGGTATTCTGATCAACGCCGCAGCGGTTCCCTTCTCGAGTTGGCTGCCGGACGCCTATCCTGAGTCGACTGTTTTCGGTGGAATCGTTCTCAGCGCCTACACCACCAAGACGGCGGTTTACACGTTGGTTCGAGGTTTTCCGGGCGAAGAAATCCTGATCCCTATTGGCTGCATCATGGCCATTTACGGCATCGTTTATGCGCTCCTTGAAAACGACATGCGCCGCATTTTGGCCTACAGTATCGTTAACCAAATTGGCTTCATGGTTTGCGGCGTCGGCGTCGGCACCAAGTTGGCCATCGCCGGGGTGGTCGCCCATGCGTTTTGTCACATCATCTACAANGCTCTGCTTTGGATGTCGATCGGGGCCGTGCTCCATCGCACCGGCAAAAGCAAATGCACCGAATTGGGGGGACTANACAAATCCATGCCGATCACGATGATGATGGCAGTCATCGGGGCACTCTCCATTTCAGCTGTGCCATTGACCTGTGGCTTCATCAGCAAAACACTCATCACGGCGGCAACGGAANAACAACAATATCTCTGGGCTTGGTTCACACTTGAGGTGGCTTCCGCTGGNGTGTTTGTTTACGCCTGCATCCCGTTCTATACNTTTTTCAATGTCGACCGCGGACTCCGCCCAAAGGAGGCACCTCGNGCGATGATCGCCGGGATGGCCTTGATGGCTTTCCTTTGTATCTACCTCGGCCTCAATCCCGGCCACCTATACAACATCCTTCCCCACGGCGAAGTGTTGTCTGAGAAAGCCTCGTTTTATTACACCTACGTCAAGTCCTTCGACAAAGTCGTTACGGTACTCCAGATGTTACTCTTCTCGGGGCTAATGTTTTTCATCCTCNTGCCGTTGCTAAAACGAACGCCGACCATCTCCATCGACTTCGACTGGTTCTATCGAAAGGGNGCAAAATTATTCTTCGTCGCCATGGACAAGGCGTTTAACAGCCTCAACAAAGCAGCCGAACGGGTGGTCATCAAATCGTTCCTCCCCGCCTTGGCCCAATTTGTTGTCGTCGCCCCCGCAACGCTGACCGTAATGCTACTGCGTNCCGTCTGGAAAGAGTCGATCGATTCCGACGAAAAGAGCATCAAAAAGCGCGAACAGGAATTGATCGCAAAATTCTCCTCAGGAACCTTCCCGGTGGCCTACTCNGCCATCTTCGTCCTGATCTTCATCGGTCTCCTTGTTTTCATCGNCCGAGCCACGGACTAACCGCGCTTAGCCAAGCGGGNNATTTGAGCCTTGCACTTTTTGGATCACGGGTTGAGTTTCTCCNATGCAGAATCTACTTTNCCCCNTTATGAATCACATCCACCCNCAGTCCGGCGTGCGCTTGNCCATCACCACGATCTTGGCTTTTCTCCTCGGCATCCCCCTCTCCATTAATGCCGAAATCACCGGTCAATGGAATTTTACCGACGGCTTGGCCGCCGAGATNGGACAGGATCTCGAATGGAATTTTGACCAAGGGGAAGCCAGGTTTGGCAAAGGGAGCGAATTCAAACTGAAGGCGCTTGACGGAAAGGATCCCATGGTGATGAGTTTTCCCAACAGCGACCCGGACGCCGAATTTACCGGACTCGATGTTTACCACGGCGGCGAACCAAACGGAGGATCCGATTGGCTGCTCAACCAGTACACGGTCATCGCAGACCTATATTATTCCGTTCGCTCCTATAACAAACCAAGGGCATTGATCGCCCTAAACGATTTCGAGGGTGCCCACTTCCTCGTCGGGACAAGCAACGGAATAGGCAGTCGCTCCTTCTCCGGCAAACTCCGCCCTAACCGCTGGTACCGGGTGGCGGTGACCGTCGATCATGTCTCCGGCGAGGCCAACTATTATGTGAATGGAGAGCACGTTGGCACTGAACAAATCGGCAAAGCGCTGGAAGACGACGGCAAGTACGCGATGGAGGATATGTTCTATCTGTTCAAACACACCTCGGAGAACTACGGCGGGTTCATCAGCAGTCTCCAGTTTCGAGACGAAGCCGCTCCGGCTTCNGTCATNGAAGAGNTTGGCCAAGCNAGTGCGGAGGGCATCCCCTCCGAGCCACCGGCCAAGCCCTACCTGGTTTCGGTCACCCCGAAGCCCACGCCGTTTCGCCGCCCCGTCCCCACGGATATCCTTCCGAACACCCCGATCGTTTGCAGCCTAAAAGACGGCCAGGCGAAACTCATAGAATCCACTGCAAAACTCTGGTTGAACGACAAAGCGCTCAAGATCACAGCCAAGCGAACAGATGATTTGGTTACACTGTCCGGCCAGTCGGAGTCGTTGCTGGAACCGCTTGGCAACTACGAGGTGATCGTAAAATTCGACGACAGCAACGGAGAGAGCCACACGAAAAAATGGCGCTTCACCGTGACCGATTTTCAAAAGCTATCCGCAGCGACAGCGTTACCAATGGACGCCGGGAAGGAGCCCGGTTTTCTGGTTCGCTCCGTGCAGGCCCCTGCCGAAGCCAACATCCAGCACGACTTCAAACGAGCCATCCACCAACTCGAGGACATCCTTCAGGATCGGGATGGCGCACCGGTGAAAAACGTCGCGTTTCCAAGTGAGGATGACAGCGGGTTCGACCTTTACGAGTTGATCGATTTTCAAAAAGACGCCTNGATATTTGGCCATTTTGAACTCGACGAATTCTTCCCCNGCATCCCCGGCGATGAGGAACACGATACCAACTTCAGCACNGAAATCCTGACCTACCTCGCCTTAAAACCGGGTGCTCATAGACTTGGTGTAACGGTGCACGTGGGCAAGCCGGATCAAAACGACGAGGATCGATTCAAAGTGTTCGTCGGCTCGAGTCCAAGGGATNGATTCNCACAGGAAATTGGTGATTTCGAGCTGACCCTGCTCGGCTACCGCGAGGGTCCCAACGACTGCTCTTTCGATTTCACCGTGGAGAAGGAAGGCCTGTACCCGTTCCGGATGGTTTACTGGAACAAATCCCGCAACGCCGCATTGGAGTTTTACTCGATCGATCTCGACACCGAAGAGCGTATCCTTATTAACGACACGGAAAACGAGAAGGCGATCCTNGCCTACACTTCCGTCGGGCAAACCCGATTGCCGTACGTTGCCCTCGCAGGCCCGGCTCCGAACACATCCGGCAACAGCAAGGACACCCCAATCTCGATCGTTCTCGCGGACGACGAAACCAAGGTCGATCCAAACTCAGTCAAACTGTATCTCAACANGCGCCGCACCAAANCGAGCATCTCGACTGAGGGGCGGCACACGCACATCCATTTTCAACCCGAGCACAAAAGTCTCAGTGAACTGGACTACGCCGTGAAACTCACCTTCAAGGATTCGAAAGGCACCAGTATTCAGCGCGAATGGAAGTTCAGCGTCGACGCACGCGACAAGGTTGAGATCACCGGTTACTGGAATTTTAGNAACGGTCTCAAGGCTGCCATCGGAAATCCGCTCCAATTTTTAGACGGCGAAAAAGGAGCCACCGCCAACGCTACTGAATTTGGCAACACTGGCGACTTCGGCATCCCGGACATCGACGGGAAAAGCACCTCGGTGATGAAAGTCGGCCACGTCGGCTCCAACGCCAACTTCGGGTATCTCATGGACCATGGCATCACGCCAAACGGTGGCGGAAAAAAAGCCAACCAGTACACCGTCGTATACGACATTTATTTCACCGGTGGCGGGAACGGCTGGGCTTCCCTTCTCAACATGGACAGCCTCGGGGATGCGGATGTGTTTTGGCGTAGAAACGACGGGGGGCTTGGCCAAGGCGGAGGAGGCTATGAACCGGATGACCCGGAACTCAAAATCAACCANGGCCAATGGCATCGGGTCGTCCTCGCGGTTGACTTGGCTCAGGGGCTTTACGAAAAATATATCGACGGCAACTATCACTCCAGTCAGGCCAACGCCGGGCTGGACGGCCGGCAATCGATGAAGTCAGCCGCTTGGTTGTTCAACGACAACGACGGTGAAAACGGCGAACTTTATGTCGCTGCAATTCAAATCCGCAATGGGAAAGTCAACAGTGACGAGGCCAAGGCGCTCGGTGGTCCGTCCGCATTGGGTATTCCCATGCCCACGCCGGTACGGGGTCTCTGGAGTTTTGATGATGGCACCCTCTCGGGCGCACTTGGTCAAGCGCTGGAATATCTGGACGGTCCCAAGGGGGCAACCGCCGGGGCAACAGAGTTTGGGACTGCTGACTCATTCGAGATTGAGGGTGTAGACGGCAATCCGATGAACGTCATGAAAGTCGGCCACATCGGTTCCAACGCCAACTTNGGATACATTCTCAGGCACAACATNGAACCCAACGGCGNCGGCAAACGNGTNAATCAGTTTAGCTTGGCCTACGATGTCTACTTTTCCGGNAAAGGCAACGGATGGGCGTCTATCGCAAATCTCGACAGCAAAGGCGATGGCGATGTCTTTTGGCGCAAAGGCGATGGGGGCCTCGGCCAAGGGAGCAGTGGCTACGAACCGGAGGATCGCGAAGTTAAAGTCACCGCGCAGCAATGGCATCGAATTATCCTTTCGTTCGACCTCGCCGCAGGGACATACACCAAATACNTGAATGGCGTTTACCATTCCAAGCAGCCAAACGGAGGTCTCGATGGCCGTCAGTCCATGGGCGACAGCACTTGGTTGTTTAACGACAACGATGGGGAAAACGGTGAAATTTTTGTTAGTTCGATCGCCGTTTACAATCGTGAACTAACCGACGACGAAGCAACTCTCCTCGGCGGCGCAGACGCGGAAGGACTCCCGGTCATTGTCCCGGAACCCGTCGGCATCGTCGACGCTCCGGCGATCCGCGTTCAACGCAGAGAAAACGGGATTGCAATCGAGTTCGATGGAACATTGCAATCCGCGACAAATTCGAGCGGCCCTTGGACCGATCTCGAACTCACCAACCCGGCCTCGATCGACGCCAGTGAAGCGAAACAGTTTTACCGCTCACGAACCTGAGATTAACCCTGCAGACGATCCAGCAACCGATCCGCGTCAGTCTCGGCGAAAAATAACTCGGCGTGTTTTGGTCGAAGAAAACCGGCGGAAAGCATGGTCTCAAAAAACTGCTCTATCCCGTCATAAAATCCATTCACGTTTAGCAGCGCGATCGGCTTGGCGTGATAGTCTAGCTGTCGCCATGTGACTGCTTCGAAAAACTCCTCCATCGTACCGATGCCGCCCGGGAGGGAAATGAACGCATCACTCAGTTCGTGCATCTTGGCCTTGCGCTCGTGCATCGTTTTGACGACAAGCAATTCATCCAGCCCTTGATGCGCCAGTTCACGGTCGACCAGTTTTTCCGGGATCACCCCTATCGCACACCCGCCAGTCGCCAGAACGGCATCGGCCAGCACGCCCATGAGCCCTATGTTTCCCGCGCCGTAAACCAAGCCCAACCCCCGTTTAGCCATCGCTTGGCCAAGCGCTCGGGCCGCCTCCGCGTGCACGGGATCATCGCCTTCCGACGATCCGCAAAACACACATATATTTTGAATCTCCACCATCATTTGGTAGGTCGTTACCCATTCAAGGCCAACTGAGGCATTTCGCCACCAAAGTCAACAGAGCCGATTNGGTGAGTTTTGAAAAAATGCATAGCCAACAGGCTAATCCGCTTGGCCAAGCGCGGCTAGTTCTTTCAGCAGATTGCCAAGCGCTTGGCCAAGTCTTATGCTCCGGCGCCATGCGAAACCCGATTCGTATCCAAACCGCTCTGGCTCTGATTCTGTTGGTGATGACCGGCCTAAACCCAGCCAAGCTGCAGGCAGATCCGGTTTCCCCCCGTGACCCCGGCGCACCTTGGCCAAGATGGGAACTGGTTGACTTTCAACCCAAGAGCCCGAAGTACAATCAAAAATATGGCCTCAACGAGTTTCGCGGCCGTGTCACCATTGTCGCCCTGCTCGCCACGTGGTGTCCCTATTGCCAACGGCAGATCGCTAAAATGGAGGAGATGAAAGANGATCTNGAGGCAAATCGGGTCCGNGTCAATTTCGTTGCGGTGAACGTTTCTTCAGGAAAAGNAGACCAACACGAGTTCACCTCTCGCTGNAGCTTCCCGCTGTTTCAGGACACGGAAGAAACGAACGCCATCTCGCAGCACCGAGGTCGCAAAGATGACTATTATATCTACAACGAACGCGGTGAATTGACCGACTACTTCCCGTACCTCGGCGAGCGTGCTTCTGACCTCACCAAATCGGAAGGCTACGAAAACATCAAGCAGGCCCTGCTCAAAGCACCGTTCAAAACGCAACTCGTTGCCGAGCCGGTGATCAAGCTCACCATCAACGGAGTCCAAGGCCGCACTTATCGCGTCCAGTACAGCGAGGATTTGGGCCCCGACAAAAAGTGGAAGACTCTGAAAAAAATCACTCTACTGACAGATCAAGCCGGAATTGTCGACACTACCGCCATGCCTTCGCGCAAACGCCGTTTTTACCGAACGGAAGAATTACCCTGACCAACCATGCCCGCTCGGCGGAAATTCATCTTGGCGCTCGATCAGGGCACGACCAGTTCGCGGGCCATTGTTTTTGATTCGAACAGCCGAATGGTCGCCGTCAGTCAAAAAGAGTTCCCTCAAATTTTCCCCAACTCCGGCTGGGTAGAACACGACCCGGAAGTCATCTGGAAAACCCAACTCACCACCGCACGGCAGGCGATCAAACGAGCTGGTTTGTCCGCCGGTGAGCTCACCTCAATCGGCATTACAAACCAGCGGGAAACCACTGTCGTTTGGGATCGTAAAACCGGAAAGCCAATCGGCAACGCCATCGTTTGGCAGGACCGCCGGACAGCGGAGTTTTGTGATGCCCTGAAGAAAAACAAGACCGACCGGCTCATCCGTCGTTTGACAGGACTCGAGTTGGACGCCTATTTCAGCGCCACCAAAATCCACTGGCTACTCAAGCACACCAAGGGCGCCCGTGCGAAGGCGAAGGCCGGCCGACTAGCGTTCGGCACCATCGACTCGTGGCTTCTCTGGAAACTCACCGGAGGCAGTGCTCATAAAACCGATGTCTCGAACGCTTCGCGCACGATGCTCTTCAACATCCACACCGGCGATTGGGATGACCGTCTACTTGAGCTCTTCGAGATTCCCCGCTCGATGATGCCGGAAATAACCCCCTCAAGCGGTGCTATTGCCGAAACCACTTCGCTTGGCCAAGCGATTCCCATCACTGGGGTCGCCGGGGATCAACAGGCGGCTTTGTTCGGCCAAGGCTGTCATCGTACCGGCATGGTCAAATGCACTTACGGAACCGGCTGTTTCATGCTCATGCACACTGGCAACCAACCCATGCCATCCAAAAACCGCCTTCTCACCACGGTGGCTTGGAAAATCGGAAACCGCACCGAGTACGCTCTCGAAGGCAGCGTGTTCACCGCCGGCGCAGTGGTACAGTGGCTCCGCGACCAACTCGGTGTGATCAAAACAACAGCGGACATTGAGCGCTTGGCCAAGCGCGTGCCCGACAACGGCGGCGTCCACTTCGTCCCCGCCTTCACCGGTTTGGGCACCCCTCACTGGAATCCCATCGCCCGGGCAACAATCAGCGGTCTCAGTCGCGGGACTGGCTCGGCACACATAGCCCGTGCGGCGCTCGAGGGCATTGCTTTTCAGGTGAACGACGTTATCCGCGCGATGGAGGCAGACGCAAACACCTCCATTCGTGAATTGCGCGTGGACGGCGGCGCCAGCAAAAACAATCTACTAATGCAGTTTCAAAGCGACATTCTCAGGACCAAGGTCATCCGACCAACCGTCACCGAAACCACCGCGCTTGGAGCAGCCTACCTGGCCGGCTTGGCTACCGGCATCTGGGAAAACAAGGCCGCCATCAAAAAACATTGGAAAGCGGCGAGAACGATCTCGCCAAAAATGAAAGCCGCAGANCGCNCCNCCCTTTTANTCGGCTGGGAAAAAGCNATCCGCAACCTCCAATGAAAACCTTGCCNCACTCATCGCGGCATTCATCCTCGAAGAGCCCCCAGCAAATGCTGGCCAACTTAGGATCACGGGACGGGACTAAACAACCTAAACTCCACTGCCGTCAAGAATCTACATCGAAGATGACAAGGGACACTGGCACCGTGTGCAATCGACAGCGAAGGACGGTAGCACGGTTCGACACACNAAAGTAAACTGGATCCAANCCAAGTCGTTCGANCGACANACCACTGTTTCCGCACACNCTGAGAAACCGTCGTAGCCAAGNNGGTGGTTGCGTTTTACNNAGGAGAAAATATCGNCCACGAACTCGACCTTTTAAATAAGAGCCATTTCGCCGAANGATNAGANGAACATGNNACNAAAGAATTTATTATATTGACNGAAAAACANNTANCAA
>NZFR01000002.1 GCA_002689335.1 Verrucomicrobiales bacterium | reverse complement strand
CGGTGAAGAAAGTGTCGTGGGCCGAACACGTACGATGCCGGCACGGTTCGCCAACCCAAAACAACTCTCGTTTGCTGCGGCCTCCTGCCAGAGCCTCGAGCAAGGCTACTACACTGCCTATGACCGGATGGCAGAGGACGAACTCGACCTGGTTTTTCACCTTGGCGACTACATTTACGAGTACAATGCCGGCAACCAGGGGAACATCCGCAAACATCACGGCGGCGAGATTGTGTCGCTCTCCGACTACCGCGTGAGGCATGCGCAGTACAAACTAGATCCGGCGTTGCAGAGGGCTCACGCACGCTGCCCTTGGTTCGTGACCTGGGACGATCACGAGGTGGACAACAATTGCGCGGACGAGATTTCCGAGCAGAAAAATGTCAAACCGGTGGACTTTCTCATTCGCCGCGCCGCCGCGTATCAGGCCTACTACGAGAATATGCCGCTGCGCCGGACCTCCCTGCCCGCTGGACCGTATCTACAGCTTTACAGACGCGGAGCGTTTGGCCAATTGGCTGAATTCATGGTTCTGGACGGGCGTCAATACCGCAGTGATCAACCCAACAACGACGTACGTTCCCCCCTCAACGAAGCAGCGCTCAATCCCGAGACCACCATGCTCGGCAAGGATCAGCACAACTGGCTCAAGCAGTCGCTCATTCAGTCGAGAGGGACTTGGAACATCCTCGCGCAGCAGGTCATGATGGGCATGGTCGGTACGCCCAGCGGGGATGTTCCCATGGCTTACTCGATGGACCAATGGCCCGGCTATACTTACGAGCGGATGGATATCGTTCGATTCATGGCCGACCGAAAAATTTCCAACCCGGTCGTACTCACCGGNGATATTCATTCGAACTGGGCCAATGAGCTGCGCATCGACGACCGCAAGATGGACGCCCCGAAGGTGGCTGCGGAATTTGTCGGCACATCAATTTCCAGCGGTGGAGATGGACAGGACCGCACTGCCTCACACGANAAGCTGCTCTCGGACAATCCCTTCATCAAGTTTCACAACCGCCAACGAGGCTACTTTCGTTGCGAAGTTACGCAGAAGACATGGACAACCGACTACATGGTGGCAGACAAGGTAACCACCCCAGGCGGCAAAATGACCAAGCGCACTTCTCTCGTCCTAGAAAACGGCAGACCCAACATCCAGCAGGCCTGACCCGGTGTTGCCCCGCGACGAACGAACACCTATGTTCAATCGATTTATCACCGCCCTGCTTCCCCTGTTGTTGCTCAATGGTTGCGGTGGGGGGTCGCCAGACCAGTCGAAACCGACCGGCAACCNCTACGACACAGTTGACAATAAAGCCGAACTGAGCCTGATCGAGGCCNCCGAGGCGGGTGAACTGGAGGTGGTTGAAAAGTTGCTCGGCTCCGGTGTCGATGTCAACGAACAGGCCAACGACCAAAGCACCGCGCTGCACCTCGCCGCGCAGGAGGGACATGTCGAAGTGGCCCGGCGCCTGATCGAGGCAGGCGCAGATATCAGTGCGAGGGATGACATTGACCAAACTCCCGGCGATCGCGCCCGGTTTTGGAAAAAGGAAGCCATCCTCGAACTCCTCGAGAGCAGTTCCATCCATGAAGCAGCACGTGAGGGCGACCTAAAAACNGTGNTNCAGCAACTCAACGCCGGCAAGGATGTCAATCAAGCCAACGACAGCGGCGACACACCACTGACTTACGCTGCGTTTATGGGTCATCTCGAGATCGTGGATCTGTTAATCGAAAAGAACGCAGACGTGAACGCCAAGGGCTTGGCTGGCTGGACTNCGCTGCACCTTGCCGCCCAACGCGGTNACCAGAAAATCGTGGAATTGCTGATCGAAAAGGGAGCCGAGATCAACGCCCTCACCGACGAGGGTTTCGGCGGCACCCCATTGGATGTGGTCGACGACGCGCTCGCGGAGTTTATCAGGGGAAACGGCGGCAAGCCTGCAGCGGAACTGGACGAATAGTCTAGCGCCGAAGCGTTGAAGCTTGTACGCGCTCCGGTTTTACGGGCAGTTTGTGTCCACACGAATTCATCCGNAAACTGCCGCTTTGCTAAGAGCTTGACCAAGGGCGGACCTCCATTCATGACAATTAATTTCAGACAACGACTCAAAAGCGGGGAACCGCTGCTTGGAACCATGGTCACACTGCCCACCGCCGCCACGGCGGAGATTTTGGCCGATCTGGGTTTTGACTGGCTGTTTCTTGACGCCGAACACAGCTCGCTNAGNTACGGTGCNATCGAGGGAATTCTTCAGGCCGTTGGAGACAAGGTGGCCTGCGTGGTGCGCCTCTCCTCTGCTGAAGAGATGCCGATCAAAAAGGTGCTCGACCTCGGTGCAGCCGGGATCATCGCGCCACAGGTCAACTCCGTGGAACATGCCCGGGACGTGGTGCGGTTCGCCCGCTACGCACCGGAAGGCAGCCGCGGGGTCGGGCTTGGCCGGGCACACGGCTACGGCATGCGGTTCTCCGAATACATGAAAACCGCCAACGACTCTGTGGCGGTGCTGGTGCAGGCTGAGCACATTCAGGCGGTTGAATGCATCGAGTCGATCGTCGAAATCGAAGGCCTCGACGGCATCATGTTAGGGCCGTACGACCTCTCGGCGAGCATGGGGAAAATGGGGCAAGTCAACGATCCCGAAGTCACCGGTGCCATCGATCGGATTCACCGGGCGTGCCAGTCAAACGGCATCGCGATCGGCTACTTCGGTGTCGACGCAGCCGCCGTCCGGCCCTATCAGCAGAAGCGCTACAACTTGATTTTGGCCGGAGTGGACACACTGCACTTGGGCAACGCCGCGCGGGATTTACTCGCGGAACTGCGATCCAACTCCTGACACAAAAATGAACCGACACTTGTTCACCAACGTAACCGTGCTCGACTGTACTGGGGGGGAACCGTTCCCGGGCGAGGTGCTGGTCGAGGGTAATGAGATCACCGCGATCGCCCGCGACGGCAACTCGCTGAACTCCGACGGAGCCGAGGTGCACGACGGCGCGGGGCGCATGACTCTCATGCCGGGTTTGGTCGAATCCCATGCGCATCTGAGCATCGACAACACGGATGATCTGGCCGCATTGGGACGCGTCCCTCCCGAGGAACACACTCTCCTCACAATGCATAACGCCCGGCTTTATCTCGACCACGGCATCACTAGTTGCATTAGCGCGGCCTCTGCCAAACCAAGGCTCGATGTGGTCATCCGAAACGCCATCGAAAAAGGAGAGATTCCCGGCCCCCGACTACTCGCTGCCACTCCCTGGCTCACGGTCACCGGNGGATTGGGAGACATGCGCACNNTGCANATGCCGAAAGTCGATTCCATGGCGCTAATGGCCGATGGCCCGGAGGAATATCGCCGCCTTGCTCGGNAACTCATTCGCGAAGGGGTGGACATCATCAAACTGGTGATCTCCGGCGACTCATTCGTGCCGCACGCCGGATCGGAGACCACCATCATGAGCGAGGCCGANGTCGCCGCCGCCGCCGAGGTGGCGCACGCACACGGCAAACGANTCAGCGCCCATGCCCGCAGCGCGGAGTCGGTCAAACTCTGTGTCCGGCANGGCATCAAGGTGATTTACCACGCCAACTACGCCGACGAGGAAGCGCTCGATCTGCTCGAGGCCAACAAGGACTGGCTGTTCATCAGCCCGAACATCGGCTTCACGGCGATCGCCGCCTATGAGGGGGACGACTGGTTCACCGAGGAGCAGGTTCAAGCGATGGGGTTCCGGGAGGAACTCGACAGTGCCGTGGCCGGCATTCAGGCATTNATGAAACGCGGCGTCCGCATCCTNGGGGGTGGAGATTACGGTTTCATGATCACGCCGCACGGCCAAAATGCCCGCGATCTCGACCACTTCATCAAGCACTGCGNNATGTCCCCNATGGAGTCGATCCTCACNATGACAAAAAANGGNGGTGCAGCCATGGACATGCCGGANCGGNTGGGGCAGATCCGGGAAGGCTTCCTCGCCGACCTGCTGCTGGTCGANGGCAATCCTNTGGCAGACACAAAANTGCTTTTAAGNCGCGAAAACCTCCGGCTCATCATGAAAGACGGANAATTACATAAGCATTTAAACCGAAAATAATTTATAGCTTATTTCGTTTCCAAAAAAACGGGATACTNGCCATTNTAAAAGNAAAAAATAAACAGNTTAAAGTTGGCGTTAAATATTCCTCAAGCTCNCCNATTCGAAGAGAGCCGATTAAAATAATCATCCTAAAATTTTCCACAAAACCTTTGGCAATTTCAGGGTTCGGCAGATTTTCTTCAATCAGATAAGCGACCCCGAAGGAGTACAAAAAGAAACCCACCCCCCCTCCTACAACAAAGCAAATTAAAGTCATTAACGCCCTGATCATAACGAAACTAGCTTATGTTTTTGAAATTCTCCTGAAGGAAAGCCAAAATAATTAATCAATTTTGTTTCAATCATGCATAAAGTTAAATTCAGCCCAGATGGGTCGGTGATCTGACAAAGGCTTTCCGTATTTAAGCCATTCTTTTTTGTACCGNCCCATTTCAATCTCCTCCTCTGCAGAATTATATGCTTTTTCGATNACACCCCCATTGGTCACTTTAACTTTGTTTTTTGTACTTCGATAAAAAATGTGATCAATCACTCCTGATTCATTACCAGACTCAATATGCCTATGGGTGCTAATACCGTCTGTATTAATCGAAAGCCCACGCCAAATTGATTTCATCCCAGCTTCCTTAAAGGCTTTAAGAGCCCCTTCAAATAATAGATTGTTAAAATCTCCCAAAACAAAAAGGTTATCATCATGCGAATTGCTGAGCATTTTTTTTGCAATGAAAGATGCCGCAGAATTTTCANCATCTGGCTGCCCTGGTATATGTGTAGAGTAAAGTGTTAGNGGCANTCCCTTTATNTTTGTCCTTGCAGTCACCACGGATGCAGGCTTCCACCCTTTTGAATCAAACACAACTTCACTCTTATCGAGTAATGGAAACCGACTTAATATCGATTTGTATTTATCCTTGTGATTCGCAGAGGAAACTTTNCCCACGTGCACATGTTTCATCCCCAACTCNCTNCCAACNCGCAACGTCCANTTGCCGTGAGGCACCTCGTTGAAACAAATCACATCCAAGTTATACGGTTTAAACATTTTCCCTACAGATTCCGGCTTTGCCCACAAACCAAACAATACGTTGTNGGTTGCAAATCGTATCTTTGTATTGGCACTTAAATTTCCTTTGTTCTTGTTCTTTGCATAATCATTATTTGCAGAAGAGACTATTGAGGAAGGGGACACTTCTTCATTTAAGATACGTTCGAAGGCAGGAACCTGTTCAGCCTTCAGCACGAACAACAGCATCAGTGTGATTTTGGAGATTGGCTTTTTCACAGTATTAGAGTTATCGGCAAGTCTGGAGGAAGGCGATCAGGTCCAGCAATTCCTGCCGGGACAATAGCTGGTCGAGTCCGCCCGGCATCACCGAAACAGGGGACGTCGTAACCCCTCGGATTTGACTCCGTGAAACACGGACGTTCCTCATGTTCGCATTTTTCAGGTAGATGGCATNCTTGGTTTCCCGCTGAATGAGACCGCCATGCACCCCTCCGTCGTCTGTCTCCAGCACATAATGCTCATAGCCGTTGACAACCGTCGCGCTAGGATACAACACAGCCTCGATCAGGTCGCGCGGTTGCCGGATACTGCCGATCTGGGTCAGGTTCGGCCCCAACTGNCCACCCTGCCCCTGGATACGATGGCAGGCACCACACGACACCCGTTGATCGTGGAACAGCACGCGGCCNCGCGAGGCATTGCCGTTGCTCAGGCCATCCAGTAGCG
The DNA here is from genome assembly GCA_002689335.1 of Verrucomicrobiales bacterium. Taxonomy (GTDB): domain Bacteria; phylum Verrucomicrobiota; class Verrucomicrobiia; order Limisphaerales; family UBA1096; genus UBA1096. Next base: position 7,936 of record NZFR01000002.1, on the reverse strand, counting down.
ACTTNATCNCAGACTGCTGCTCCGACTGCCCGACTGATTTCTTTCTCAATACAAAGGACAACGCCGCATGGGCACCAGCATCCTCTTCGGTGAATGCCTGGATGATTGCCTCCCGTTGGCCGACTTGGAGCAGGGCAAGGCCAGGATTATTTTCCAACGCCGCAGCCAAGTCATTTCCGATTTGAGCCCAAGCCTTTTTGGCTGTGTCTCCATCGCCGAATACCTTCGGATCGCGCCCTTGGGCAAAGGGCCTGATCAAGTTGGCCAAATGGACTGAGCGCGACTTAGCCACGGCTCGGATCATTGCGTCAGATTGAGATTTCCCAAACGATTTTAGTCGCAGCGAGCCAAGCGCCTGGGCGGCCTGTCTGCCCAGCAAAACCGGGGCATTTTCATCGGTGACAAGATCCATCAGAAAGCCGAACGAAAGATCGGACAGTGGTTTCTCGTGATTTATGAGAACCTGAATAGCACTGGCACGTGACGAAGCCTGTTCATTTTCATTTTTTGCGAGTGATGAAATGGCGTCCACGATGGGTGGACTCATTTTGAATAGCTGGGCGATATTCAATGCCTCCTCTTTCAATTCTGACTCCCCGCTATTTAACCCTATCAGAATCCCGTCGCGAAGCGGCTCGGGTAGGTCATCCAGAAAACTCAGGNCAGCCAAANCCTNCCCCCTGACTTCATTCTTCACTCCCCCGCTTTTCAGGGTTTCGATGAGTCTCGANTGAAACGCNGCATCATGCGCATTGGCCATCACNATCTCCTCGATCAACTGCCCATTTGCCACGCTAAAGTCATCTTCCCGAACTAACTCATGGAATAGTCGTACCATTTCATCCTTCAACTCATTGCGCCCAGAAATCACCCGGCGTGCCTCCTGACGAACATGAATGTCCGAAGATTGCAAAAGNGGCACAACCTTCGCGGCATCCAAATCACCATTAAGTTCGTCCAGCACCCTCAGNGCGATGCGCTGCCGGTGGGGATGAGCGTCATCGGTCAGGTAAGCNCTCACGCCGCGCGAATCTCCAATTTCGATGAGCGCGTACACGAAGGCATGACGCGTGTGCTGTGAACCGCCAGCATTCAGGTTCTCGAACAACGCAGAAACCGCCGCCCTGCCNTTCAACTGCCCGAGCGCCGTCGCCGCTGCAGCCTGGACAAATGAACTTGAGTCTTTCAGCAGCCCTGTCAGTTGCCTGNCCGCAGANTCATCCTTCAATCGCCCNAGCGATCGGGCNGCCACCTGNCGCACACCGGGATCGGAATCNGACAACGCTTCCCGCAGCAACCCCAAGGCGCGGTCGCCTCCCAGTCTGGAAGCCAGCCAAAGGCAGCGCTTCCTGAAGGCCGCCTCACGCGAGAGCAGAAAGGTGCTCTCGACCTCATGCATCACGACTTCGCCCCGTTCGATGAGAGTATCCGCCGCCCTGTCCCTGACAGCAGGCCTCGTATCCCGTAGCAGGCTCACCAACTCCTTAGGCATTAGAGCATCCCAGTCGATTGTCAACCCGCGCGGATCACCCGGAATCAATCCCTCCTTTTTTTGGATGCGATAAATCGCGCCCTTGATTTCAGGTTTGGCGTTCTTCGAAAATGGACAACCCCAGCTCAGCCATCCCCCGGTATCCAGCAGCAGCAGGGAGCCGTCGGCATCCTCGAGGATGTCAGCCGGGTGAAACCCGATGCTTTCGGATGAAAGAAAATCACTTTCGACCGTCGCGAAAGTTCCGTCCTTCGGTTCCAGACGGACATGAACAACCTTATGTGTGTTAAACTGGCAGGCAAACAGCGTATCACGATAGGCCTTACCAAAAGATTGCCCGCGATAAAGCATCAGCCCAGCCGGGGCCACCTGCCCCCAGCGACTGACCGCCGGAAGGCGCAGCCCGGTCTCCGGCAACAGCGGACTGCCGTAAACCCGCTGCGTGAGCCCACCCCACATCCAGTGAATCAGGGCGTCGTGCCGCCTCCCACCGAAGCTGTCGAAGATCGCACACGTTGAGAGCATGTCTCCATTCGCGGTAAAAATAATGTCGACCGGATTGATCCCCCCTTGGCCTTCAACCCGGACATCACTGCCGTCTGGCCAGCAAGAAAAAACACCGGCCGCCCGACTGTGCCCGGAGCGGCTACCGTCCGTGCCAACGAGGTTGTAGCCAAAATGGCCGCCGGTAAAATAAAGCCTCCCGTTCGGGCCAAGGTACGGCCCGTGTTGATTCGCCCGTCCATCGAACTCCATGCTTCCGAGGATTTTTTCACGCTTATCAGCGACCCCGTCATCATCCAAATCCTCCAGCCTCCATAGGTAGGGCGCGGAGATGATGTAGAGCGCCCCGTTATGCCACAGCCCCCCCTCCGGCATGGTCATACAATCCGCAAAAATCGTGCTCTTGTCAAAAATCCCGTCTCCGTCCACATCGACTAGGCGCCTCACAAAACGGGGCAACTCCCGCTCGATGGCCTGCCTCGTGGTCAGGTTGCGTCCGTCACTTTCCGCCACGTATAAGCGTCCGCGATCATCCAGACACGCCATCATCGGATACCCGACCAAAGGCGGGGACGCCGCAAGACGCACCTCAAATCCCTCCGCAATCTTGATATCCGTCGGTATAAATTGAGCATCAGCAGACCGGGCGGAAACCACCAATACAAGAAGACAGGACAAGCCGGTAACCCACCGCGAACCACGCCGAAATAAATCGGATTTCAGAAGTTTCCCAGATGTCAGCTTCATGGTTGAGGTCCGGCTTTTGTTTTAATCTTCGAGAGGATGACGCAAAGCCAACACTATCAGAGCGCCCACGACCGTCCAACTCCAATTGACCGTAGACACGGCACATTCGGGTTGTGTTTCGCTTTTTCGCGAGGATAATCCTTCTCGCCACGACGGCATAATGAAAGTTTTTCCAACGCTACTCGCAACGATCTTCCTGTTCACGACCCCGTCCGAACTTTTAGCCTTGTCGCTGAGCACTGACGCCGCCAAAACAGAAAAGCCCGGCCCGTCAAGCCGCCGCTCGCCGCTGGTTATCTCCGAGGTCATGTACCATCCGGCCGCCCCGGAGGATGGCGCGAACCTCGAGTTCATCGAGATTTACAACTCGCAACCGTGGTGGGAGGAGCTCGGGAACTTTCGCATCGACGGCGACGTGCGGTTCACCTTTCCTGCCGACGCTCGGATCGACAAGCTGGGTTACGTCGTCATCGCCGCGGATCCGGAAGCGGTCAAAAAGGCTTACGGCCTCGAGCAGGTCTTCGGCCCGTTCACAGGGCGCCTGGCCAACAGCGGCGGCCGACTCCGGCTGCGCAATAACCTCAATGCTATCCTGTTTGAGGTCGACTACAAAACGCGTGCGCCTTGGCCAATCAGCGCCGACGGGGCCGGCCACTCTCTTGCGCTTGGCCGACCATCGTACGGTGAGCGCGACGTNCGTGCGTGGACGCAAAGTGATACAATCGGTGGCAGTCCCGGAGGCGCTNACACCCCGGGCGACGAACCACTGCGCCCGCTGGCCATCAACGAAATCAAGACCAACNGCGAGGGCGACACCCTGGCCTTCGTCGAGTTGTACAATCATTCCGCAACCGAGATCGATTTATCCGGAGCCACCCTGACCGACTCGGTCAGTGAGAAAAAACACACCTTCGCCGAGGGCACGAAGTTGGCCGGGGGCGAAACCATTGAGGTTGAGGAAACCGCACTTGGCTTTGAATTCGCGGCCAATCGGGGTGTGGTATGGCTGTTCAACGCTGAGGGCAATCGCGTGCTCGATGCGCTGCATTATCGACCGCAGCCGGACGGCTACTCGCTTGGCCGCACTACGGACGGCAGCGCGCAGTGGGATCATTTTGCGGAACCCACGCTTGGCCAAGCTAACACCGCTCCGTTCCAGCACACGGTCGTCATCAACGAGATTATGTACAACCCCATCTCTCTCGATGACAACGACGAATACGTCGAACTGCACAACCACGGTGACGAGCCTGTCGACCTCAGTAACTGGCAGTTCAACGACGGCATCACGTTCATTTTCCCCTACCCGACCACGCTGCCCGCCGGCGGTTACATCGTTGTCGCGAAGAATCGCGAACAACTCCTGGCCAAGCACAAGGGGCTCGATCCCAAGCTCGTTTTCGGAAACTACACTGGCACTCTTTCGGATCGGGGCGAGCGACTTCTGTTGACACAGCCAAAGGAGGTACTGCGCAATGGACGCCCGATCGCAATCGAACCACTCCGCGTTCCTGTTGACGAGGTATCGTACCACGACAGCGCCGCATGGGGCGAATGGTCGGACGCGGGCGGCAGCAGTCTCGAACTGCTCGATCCCCACTCCGACAATCGGCACCCGGGCAACTGGGCGAGCAGCGACGAGTCGGAAAAATCCGAGTGGGTCACCGTCACCGGCAAAGGATCGGTGGACAGAACAAGAGGCCAGACATTCCCTGCTAATTATCTGCAATTATTTCTGCTGGATAAGGGGGAATGCCTCGTTGACGACGTACAAGTCTACGATGCCAAGACCAATGCCAAACGTGTTAGTAATCCCGGTTTCGAGAAATCGAGCAAACTGGAGATTGCCGGCACTCATAAGACGTCCGCCATCGTTGAGAATCGCGGCACGGACGACAGCCGGGCGCTCCACCTCATGGCCGTCAACCGCGGGGACACGGAGGGAAACGCCGTTTGGGTATCGCTGACCGGAAGCAACCCGACAAGCATGCGGATCGAGGGCAAGGCGCGCTGGCTGTGGGGACATCCCGAGTTGCTCATGAGGACGCGCAGCGGTGGTTTCGAGGCGTTTGGCAGTCTGCCTGTACCGGACAATCTCGGTACGCCCGGCGCGCCCAACTCCGTTCTCGTCGAAAACACCGGCCCAAGCATCTCCGGCGTTATCCACTCACCGGTGTTCCCCGCCAAGCGCGAACCCGCCACCGTTACGGCGCGGGTTGCCGACCCGGACGGCTTGGCCAAGGTCTCGCTTTTTTATCGAGTCGATCCGCGCAACATCCCAGAGGAAATCGAGATGGTTGACGACGGAACCGGAAGCGACACGGTCGCCGGAGACGGAGTCTTCGCTGCACAACTCCCGGCGCAGACCTCCAGCAAGCTCGTTTGTTTTTGGGTCGAGGCCACCGATGCGCTTGACCAAGCGCAGACCACAACCTACCCCCGCAACGCACCCACTCGCGAATGCCTCGTGCGGATGGGTGCCAATTCAGCCAAGGATAACGACCTCGGCCAGTACCATTATTTGGTCAACCGCAACAACTCCACGATCTGGTCCAATAGCCACAAACGCAGCAACGCACCCGTGCCGGCGACGATGGTCTACAACGGTGAACGCGTGATCTACAACGCTGGCATGTACTACGGGGCCGGTTCATTCCACAGCCGCGTGTACTCCGGCCCCACCGGGGCGTTGTCCGACTACAACGCCACATACCCAAGCGACGACCGTTTTCTAGGCNCGAAAAAAATCATTCTTAGCATGCCCGGCGCACCCAGTGATCGTNCGCCGGAACCCACCGCGCAGATCGAGCAGGCCGCGTACTGGCTGATGTACAAAGCCGGTGTGCCTTANATGCACCGGCGTTTTGTGAACCTGTACCTAAACGGCCGAAAACGCGCAANGGTGTACGAGGATACCCAGAGACCCAACCGCGATCTCGTCGAGCAGTGGTACCCNAATGGCGACGGGGAGTTGTNCAAGATTCAAATGTGGAAGGAGATGTCCAACCCCAAGCGCAGCCAAAATTACCAGTACCAATCCCACCCAGCNGTGCTCGACGGCGATCAGGATGCGAANGGAATCCAGCCTTGGTACTACCGACTGAGTTGGTCTCCGCGGGCGTACGACGGCTCGGCGAACCAGATGGAAAACCTGTTCGAACTAGTCGAACGCATCAACGACACCCGGAACCCCCAGTACANCCAGNGACTCGAGGAAGTCGCGAACATGGAACAATGGATGCGCGTGTTCGCCATCCAAAACCTCGTCTGTAACTGGGACAGCTACGGCGCGTCCAATGGCCAAAANATGTCCACCTTCAGGNCNAGCGATGGGCAGTTTGAGATGATTCCTTGGGACATCGATCTCGGGTTCGGCAANGGTTCATTCGGCACATCGAACAAACTATTTGCGATGAACAACCCTTTTTTCTGGGGGCTCACAGGAGATCCCATCATCAAAAAAATCTACCGCATCAATCACTTCAAGCGCTACTATATCCGCACCCTTTTGGAATCGGTTGACGGCCCCTTAAGCGGCAACACGTTCAAGGCTTTCGTCGACAAAAAACACAAGGCCCTCCGCGCCAACGGCGAAACCGTCACCAGCCCCTCCAAGCTAACGACCTTTGCCCGGGACCGTGCCAGTTATCTTCGGAAAACTATTAACGCTATGGACGACGAGTTTTCCCTAAAAGAGGAGGCCACAGTGGAAACTGACCAACTCATGGTCACCCTCTCCGGCACAGCTCCGCTTCGGATGAAAACCCTGCAGGTCAATGGCGTCCCTCAGCTACCCAAGTGGAAACGCCTCACCNCGTGGCAGCTCGTCTTGCCGGTCGAAGCCAGCCAAAAAGCCTACACCATCACCGCCNTCGATGGGCTGGGCCAACCGATCGAAGACGCCTCGCAAACCATCGACGTGCACTACACCGGCGACGAACCGTTCCCGCACGANAGTGTTCAGATCAACGAATGGATGGCGTCCAACGATACCACCCTCGCGGACGCAGCCGATGGCGATTTCGACGACTGGATTGAATTGCACAACCACAGCCAAAAAGAAATCGATCTGGCTGGATGGGGACTGACCGATGACAAGCAATCNCCGCGCAAGTGGCTCTTCCCCGAGGGGGCAAAGATCCCGGCCGGTGGCTTCCTTCTTGTCTGGGCCGACGACGAACCGCATCAGACCGGCGACGAATTTCATCTACCATTCAAACTCACCGCCAACGGCGAATCGATTTTGCTTTTCGATCCCGAAGGGCGGTTCGCCGATGAAGTCAATTTTGGCGAACAAAAAGCGGATGTCCCAATGGGNCGACCCGGCGACCGNGGCGAACCNGCCGCCTTGGCCATNGCCACGCCCGGGGCGAAGAACGACGGAGGCGGCGCACCCAANCCGACCCAGTCCATCCAGTTGAAACTCGAAGCCGGCNCACCANTNACNATCNCCTTCCACGGCGAAGNCGGAGTGAACTACATTTTGGAGCAATCGACCGACCTCCGCACGTGGCTTGAGGCACACAGCGCCACCGGAGAAGATGCCCTCATACGCCACGTCTTCCCGCATGGCCAAGCGCAGCCGGAATCATTCTTTCGGGTGCGCACCCCCGAGTAGACCTTGGCCAAGCGCAAGCCGCAGTAGGTNAGTCCCGGATTTTCACCCGGNAATATTGCCGCGCGAAAATCGCCTCCCGAAGATCAGTAAANACTGCNTGGGTNACAGNGCCGTCGCACGGACCCGATGACAGCCCACTTCCGCAAATCCGCCGAAGATTGAATCTTACACCTCACTCCCTTGGCCGTTTTGAATTGAAAACCAAACGGATTTTTTGAAGATCGAAGCGCGATCACCGGAGCCATCCGCTTGACTGGCTTTGGGGGCTTGCTGTTCGCATCGCCGGGGTTGGTGATCGTTGCTCAAGCGGTCGGTTTNTCGTCGCCNTAAGCATCGCCGAATACCTCACCGTTGCTCGCGCTGTCGTCGTCTGAATCCTTCGCCGCCCTNAAATCACCAATCCTGAATGCCCCCCCCCCTCCGCGCGCTGAGTCATAAAAGNCGCCGATTAAAACTTGAACCATGTCTCGCCTGCCGCCAATTTGTCTCCNCAAATTTNATGAATTCATTGAAAACTTTTTTTNAGCCCAAAGCCGCTTGGCTGGGTGCCCTGCTCATCGCCTCGCTTGGTTCTG
>NZFR01000001.1 GCA_002689335.1 Verrucomicrobiales bacterium | reverse complement strand
AAAAACGATTAAGGGCAATACGGCGCCGGCGGAGATCCCTCTGAGAACACTCCCCCTTGGCCAAGCGGACCGAGACCGTAACAAAGAGAATTTTAAGACCCTCTGGCAACAGATGTCCACGGGGACTTATTCACAACTTCCCCACAAGTTGAACACAATACCCACCCCGAAATACAAAAGCCGGCCAAATTAGACCGGCTTCCGCTTCACTTTATTCAACCGAAAAATCAGGTGACCGCCTGCCAACTCGCAGAGGCTTGGCGCTGGGCATATGCCCCATGCACACGCCGCAACCTCGTGCCAGTTTGGGTTTGGGTCTCCACAGACTGTTTCAAAGACGCCATTTCCTGCGTCAAATGCTGGCTGTTTGCTTGATCCAATTTCATCACCTGTTGCACTGCTGCCTGTACCTCCGGATCTTCAGCGAATCGAGATTTTCCCTCAACAGCCGGTGCCTCCAGTCGTAAGATAGCATCACGGATAGTCGCTTTTTTCTCCTGCACCGACTTCACTTTGACGAAATCTTTGTTCCGAATCGCCTGTGACTCTTCCTCGGTCAACATTTTAAGTTGNCCAAGAAATCTCAATAATTCCNCCTTCGNGTCNTTCGAATCGTTCATCATCCGGAAACGTCGAGTGNCCCCACCTCCCTNGATGCATCATCTGCAGANGGCGTGTTGGCCGCTTTTAACTCTCGACANGCCATCTCATCCCATGCGTCGCGGATCGTCTTGACGCGCTCGATNACCTCATCGATTGGATCCGGAAGTTTATCCATATTAGCCTCCTGCAACCGGCGATCAAAATAATCATAAAGCCCAGNCATCGTTTCCCCNAACTCGGTCGCCTTATCCATGTCCAGNCTGGATCGCAACTCGCGGAGAATCGCCTGCGCCTTTTGGATNTTNTCGTTNATCNTCTGATGGTACTCGGCAGGNTCTTCAAGATCAAANCCAGNCTTCGCGTTGTTCAAAAAGCGGATGATTCCATCGTACAACATCAACACCAAATCCGCCGGCGAAGAGGTGTTCACAGACGTATTCTTGTACGCATTNGCCTTAGCATAAGGATTAGCCGGTTGCTGAGGAGGNNCCGGAGCTCCGGGTTGCGGTCGATTATAGGGGTTCATCAGANTTCAGAGNAAAACCANNTGCACCGATTAACGGTGCTCGANATAACCCTCGGCCAANAGTTTNGCGATATGGCCCATCGCTTGGTCCGGATCATAATNGCCNGCTTGCTCTTTCGCCAACACCCNCGCTTTGCGAGCCTCAAACTCCGCCTCCACCTGCTTCTCCACTTCGGCCAAGCGAGANGAACTNAGTTCGAGAANGTCCTTTGCAACCAAAGGCGCACGCTCACTTTGCGTTTGGGTAGCAGCCGGTTTGTTCAGTCCNCCGNACCNTTGAGGGCCGGTCGCGTCGTTCACGTTGTCGATTGCTGACATGATATTNTTTAGTTTTTTCGGTTTAGTTAGTTTGATCTNGCGANATCATTTCCTGATACCGCGTGCGATTTGATTTNNANAGAGGCTCCTCCNCCTTNACCTCCACGACTTTCAATGGCCTCACCAATCTAAGCATCGTGGAAACGACTTCCTCCGCCGTGTACCTGCCGAACCTCCTTGGAGAATTGAGCAGGCCGAAATCGTAGTCCAACTCAGGGTCAGACAAACCGTTCTTCACCCCGTTACGAATCGCGGAGTTGATGACATCCTGTTTTCCGGCGTTAAACACTTCGTCAATTTCCCAAACCACGGTGCCATTGTTGCTCTGCGGATTCAGGTGCACAAGCCCCATTCGCCAACCAATGCTCAGCGGTGGATAAGGCTTATACACGGAGAGATGACTAAACAACATGCCCTGACAGTCGTATTCCTGTGCTATTCGATCGATAAAATCGATCGGCAGCTCTTCGAGCATCCGCCAAATTGGCTTACCGGTTAGTGCCTCCAGTTTTTTGGGTGGTACGATCACAACCTCAAACAAGCCCGCATCCGCGACCTGGGTGTACAAGGTTTCCTGCAAAAGCAACCTGCCGGAACGATGCTCCAGTGTATCCAGCGATGAAGTCAACGGCAGCAAGGCCACTCGCCGCATATCTGCTGGCATCTCCCCTCCGGCCAAATGATAGTTGGTCGGTTCATGAAACGGCCCGATAACAGCGCCCGGCTTTTTGGTCACCGTTCGACAACCAACGGAGTGGCTGACGACCAATATAATTAGCAGAACTTGGCCAAGCGTCGCCATCTTACTGAGGTCTGTAATGTTTTTATTTTTCATATAAATTTCTCGGTTATAGTTAGGCGAAGCGCTTGGTTAAAAACTGCATCTCCTGATTGGTCTTGGCCTGCGCCTTTTCCATCTCCACAAAACTCCGTGTCAATTGATCCTTCACGACCTGCGCCCGCTTTTCCAGATCAGCTATACGTTTTTCGATCCGGTCGATCTCCTTCGTATAGTTATCCCGGTGATCTACGAGTGCACCTTCCGTGCCATAAAAATCACCCAGCAATAACGCAGTATAATCCTGCACCACATCCGCCATACCCTCAGCGGTGGAATAATCCGAGGTCGCCCCGTCGCCGTAATCCGTCACGGTTTCCGTGGCGAAAAATTTCTGCACATCCCCCATGTTCTCCCGCAATGCCGTATCGAGTGCCGTTTCGTCTTTAAGGTTTATTTGGTTGTCGTAACCATTACCCGCAAACCCGAGATCGCTTAATCGGGAATAACTACTTCCGGCTCCGCTCATATCGCCCATAGTTTTGCTGCGCAACTCGGAACCAATCTCCGCCACCAACCGGTCGTTGGACAACGCCCCGGCTGTAACTTTTCCGTCCGAATCCGTCGTCACCGCTGTGTTCATGCCGATGATCGATTGCGCCTTGCTGATCTGCGACACGAAGTCCTTGATCGCATTCTTCACCTTGTCCGTGTCACTTGCCACAGTGGCGGTCAAAGCGTTTGCAGAGGCATTCAGTAAATACTGATCGCCTGTTCCTGAGTCTCCAATGTTCACAGCGTTCGAGCCTGCGGTGGCATCAGACGATGATGTGTGAAGGGATAGTTTATTACCAGACAACGCACGGACATAATAGGAACTTTGCGCTGACACTCCGCTCATTAACGCTGAGGGGGCATAAAATTTAACCAAATCACCTGTGGTCAACCCGTGTGAAGTCGAGGCCGTTAATATATTGTTACTACTATCCACGTTGCCGATGCGATGCCCGGCACCAACGAGATTGGCTGTGACGGATAATCCCGCAACACCCGAACTATCCTCAGTGATCGTGTTAGAATGACTCGTCAAAATATCGCCCCCGTTGAGCGAATATAACATATCATTGCCCCGAGTCAGCGATGATTGGTCAGCATTCTCACTGTTTGAAACCGCGCTCGTCCAATAACCAGACAAGGATGTACTGGACGCTGAAGCATCTGCTGTAAGCGTCAATTTCGATCCGTTAACAAACTGAAACGATTGTCCCGTGAGGAATGATTCACTTCGAGACACAGTCGTCTCGGAAGCAGNAAGGTTAGCCGATAAAGNACCGGTTAACNTGGTCGCACCTGAAGCGGGCTCCGCCGTCAATGTNAGAATCCCTCCATTGGCGAATCGGATTCGATCGCCCATCGAAAAGTCTTCCGAGTTACTGGCGACCGTGACGCTTTGAACCAGATAGCCCACCTCGTTATCGGACAATGCCCCCCCGGATAAAGCCCCACTTAGAGTTGTTGCTGCGAATGCTGCATCAGCATCGAGCGTGAATTTGGCCCCGTTCCCAAAACGGATTACATCCCCGCTTGTCAACGCTGCACCCAATGAATCCACTGCCAAGGAAGTCGCCCCACTGGAGTAACCGGCAGCATAGTTGATCTTGGCAGACTTAGCTGTTGCAGCAGAACTCACCGTCAGATTGACTGGCGATGAAATGTTGAACGTACTGGATTTGTAGCCGGTTTCATCATTGGTTAACGTGGCTCCTGTGAGAGTTCCGTATAATGTAGTAGCCCCTGCGGATGCGGTCGCACTCAGGACTAACTTGCCGCCATTTTCAAAATAGATTGCATCACCGCTACTCAAGCCCGATGACGTGGCGTCCACGGCAATTCCACTCGAGGTATAGTCACCCGTGCCATAACCGGTCGCATTGTTAATACTTACTGACGCGCTGGCCGACTGTGCACCGTTGGCCTGAATCGATTCGGACTCCAGTTTTACCGCCTGTAAAAAATTCCCCTTTACGTCCTCAAGGCTAATACCGATGTCTCCGGTGCTGGTGTTCGTCAGTAGAAAGCGATCATTCACACCGTCGTAACTGGCGACAACTCCGGCACCGGATTGAGTGATGCCTGCGAGAATTGACCCCACCGTATCGTCACTATTCCAATCGACCGTCTTGCCGTTCACCCGAAAGCTACCAGACGTACCAATGAGCGCTGTATTGAAGTTGGCCCCAGCCAATGTCGACGCCACGCTGATCCCTCCCAACTTGTAAACACTACTCACGGAACTCGTCCCGTTGTTGTTCAATCGCGACGCTGTCAGGAAGTTACTGGTGTCATTGGAACTGCCCAAAATCAGGGTCTTTCCAGAGGTCGAACTCAGCGTAATTTTGTCGGTTGATGCACTGTATGCGATAGACAAGTCCGAATCAGCGTCAGTTATTTTTTTGAAAATGCTGGCCAACGAGTCCGTAGTTTCTACGGTGATAATGGAGTCGTTAATCGTGAAAGTGCCAATAGTCGCCTTCACTCCAAATCCGTTTTTGGAGATGTACGTTGAGCCGTTTTCATCATCAGTTACATTACTGCTCAACGTACCGGATAGCGAAGTCGCCCCCACAGCAGCGTCTGCGTCCAATGTAAATTTTGCCCCGTTTTTGAAAACGACGACATCGCCCTCGCTGAGCGCCGTCGTCAACGCGTCGACCGTCAAACTTGTAGCCCCATCGGAAGCNGCACCATTCGCGGTCAGCCAATCAATCTGCCGCCCTGCATCAGAGCCNCCCTTNTGCTCGGCGGTCGTGGCCCGTTGAAAAAATTCAAATTTATATGAACCCAACGCAGCACCAGACTCGACTTTCGCCTCCCCCACGGAGTCNTCGGAAACGGAGGATATTCGGGATTGATATAAACTACTGTCCTTCAGGAGCTTTGCTTTGCTTTCAACCGAGGANAGTTCNTCTTTGATGTTTCCCAGCAGCATATTTCGCTGAGANACATCGTATTGCTCGCGCCGAGCGCGACGCTGCGGCGCGCGCTCGATCTCGACCAATTGATCAACCACTGACTTCCAATCGAAACCTGAAGCCAACCCTGAAAGACTTAAATCCATCTAATTTGATTAAAAAACCGACAAGTAACCGACGCTTTCTAAGCAAATAATGTGCCGTTTAGATTTTTTTACGTATTAACGAAACCAAAATAGATGACGCGCGGCTTGGCCAAGCGGGTTAGATTTGCTAAACGCCGTCCGAGAATGACTGATTCGAAACCAATCGAACCCAACCCTCGCCCCCGCCTATGGCCCGCTGTGGTAATTTGCGCCGGCTTGGCCGTCGCGCTCATGATCATCTGGAACACCGGTACCGATAATCACCAGATGCAAGTATTGCGAACCCTCAGTAGCTTGGTCATCGCTGCGGTGTTGCTGCTGATCTGGGTTCTGTTTCTCGCGCGCTTGGCCAAGAGGACTCGACTGACCCTGCTCGGGGGTCTCGTAGGTGGCGTTGCCATTTTTCTCAGCTGCTTTCGGTTCAGCCAGTTTAGCGGAAATATGGTTCCTATTTTTGAATGGCGCTGGGCCAAGCGCGAACTCCCCACAACCGATAGCCAACCAACCGCCAAGCCAATCCAACAACCCGTTGCCCATCACCTGGTCAATCTCTCGTTCCCACAGTTTCTCGGGCCAACACGAGACTGCAAAGTGCCCGGCCCGGAACTCGCCACCGACTGGTCCGCCAATCCGCCTCAGCCCTTGTGGCGCCAACCGATCGGTGCCGCTTGGTCCGGTTTCGCCATCGCCGGTCATCGGGCTGTCACACAAGAGCAGCGGGAGGAAAAAGAGGCAACAGTTTGTTATGACATCGAAACCGGCAAGGTACTTTGGATCACGGAAAATCCGGGGCACTACAACACCGCCATCGCCGGGGAAGGCCCGCGCGCCACGCCAACGATCGTCGACAGCCACGTATTCGCGCTTGGTGCTGAAGGCATTTTGAATTGCCTCGATCTCGTCTCTGGCGATCAACTTTGGCAACGAGACCTCGCCAAGGATGCCGGGCTTTCGACTGATGGACCAAGCGATCAAACCGGAGCCTCCAAGCCACGTAACAAAAGCAAAGAGTGGGGGTTCAGTAGTTCGCCGTTGGTGAGCGCCGGAAAAGTGATCGTGAGCGCTGGCGGAGAAAACGGGAAATCCCTCATCGCCTACGATACCTCTTCAGGCGAACCGGTTTGGTTTGGAGGCGGCAGCCGGGCCGGATACAGCTCCGCACTAATCGCCCCGATCCACGGCGAAGATCAGGTTTTAATATTTAATCAGAACGGACTCGCCGCGCACTCACCGAAAGACGGTAACGTCCTCTGGGCATTTGACTGGAACAAACCACACCCCCACGTGTCCATGCCGTTGATCCTTCCGGATAATAAGATTTTACTTAGCCTTGGATACGGCAACGGCAGCAAATTGGTGCAGGTAAAAAAAGATGGCGAATCCTACTCAACCTCTGAGCGTTGGCACTCTCGAAGAATGAAAGCTAAGTTCACCAATCTTATTTTTCATAGCGACCATGTTTTCGGATTGGATGACGGTATTTTTGCCTGCATCGAACTCGAGCGTGGACGGCCAACATGGAAGAACGGCCGCTACGGCCATGGCCAAATTTTGCTTCGCAACGAGCATATTTTGGTGATGGCAGAAAANGGCNACGTGCTCCTGCTCGAAGCTAACCCGGAAAAGCATTCCGAACTCACCCGGTTCGCCGCACTGGACGGCAAAACGTGGAATCCTCCTGCATTGGCAAGTGAGTATTTGCTCGTTCGCAACCACCGTGAGGCGGCCTGTTACAAACTCCCTCTGGCAACAGCCACGACCGTCGCCAAACAATGAAGGAAGATTTCATCAGTCGCAAAGAGCGCTGGGCAAAAAAAATGTCCGGTAAAGATCGGCCTGTTCGGCCGAACGACGGCCGCCTCCCCCCCGGTCAACATGAAGTGAAAAACTTCCCNGTGCTCGACCTCGGGGTGCACCCTGANATCTCNCTCGACGACTGGCAGTTAAAGATCCACGGCGAAGTCGAAAACCCGGTCACGCTCAACTGGGANCAGTTCAAGGCGTTGCCGCAATTCAAAGACNTCAGTGATTTCCACTGTGTCACCACGTGGAGTCAGTTCGACATGGATTTCGAAGGTGTGGCGTTTTTCACCTTGGCGGAGTTAGTTCAACCCAAACCAAGCGCAACCCATCTATTTTTTATCGGATTCGACGGCTATACCACCAACACCACACTTGATGCCTGCATGGATGATGACGTGATGATCGCACACTCATGGCAAGGCCAAGCGCTGGCACTGNAACACGGTGGGCCGGCNCGCATGATTATCCCCAAACTTTACGCTTGGAAAGGGGCTAAGTTCATAAAGGAAATCATCTTCCGAGATCATGACAAACTCGGTTTTTGGGAACAGCGTGGTTACTCNAACACTGCCGATCCGNTCATCGAGGATCGCTTTTCCTGAGNTTGGCCAAGCGCTAGGTTAAGCCAAAAGACCGTCGATAATTTTCGGCGTGTCCTCCGGGCCGATCAACCTCTGATCCAGCCCCTGATAGCGGTAACTGAAATGGAACGGATCCAGACCAAGCATGTGCAGAATGGTCGCCTGCAAGTCGTGAACATGCACCGGATTCTTGGCCACGGTGTAGCCAAGTTCATCGGTTTCCCCNTAACTAATGCCGTGGTTTAANCCGCCGCCGGCCATCCAAACCGTGAAGCAGTCCGGATGATGATCGCGTCCGAGGTACTTCGAGCCGTTGCGCTCCTCGTTCATCGACGTGCGGCCAAATTCGCCNCCCCAAACCACAAGCGTTTCATCCAACAACCCGCGTTGCTTGAGATCCTTCAACAGCGCGGTGACGGATTTGTCGTTTTCGGCGCATTTGACGGGAAGGCGTTGAACCAAATCGTTACCAGTACCGGTGCCGTGAAAATCCCAACCCCAGTCGAATAGTTGCACGTAGCGCACGCCCTGCTCGACCAAGCGGCGGGCCAACAAACAGTTGTTTGCAAAGGACGCCTTGCCCGGCTCTGCGCCGTACTGGCCGATCGTCGATCTTGATTCACGGTTGATATCCATCACATCAGGCACACTGAGTTGCATGCGGTAGGCCAATTCGTATTGATTGATCCGCGATAACGTCTCCGGGTCACCGATTTCGCGGTACTCCTGCTCGTTGAGTTTTTTCAATGTATCGAGACTACGGCGACGCACTTCGCGACTCATCCCTTTCGGATTGGAAACGTACAAAATCGGATCACCAGTACTGCGGCACTGGACCCCCTGATAGACGGAAGGTAGATAGCCGCTCCCCCAAAGACTCTTGCCTCCGGACGGGTCTGTACCGCCTGAGATCAACACGACAAAGCCGGGTAGGTTCGCGTTCTCAGAACCCAAACCGTAGGTGATCCACGAGCCCATCGAAGCCGCTCCGTTTCGAGGCGAACCGGTGTACAAAAGCATCTGGGCAGGGGCGTGGTTAAACTGATCCGTGTACATCGATTTCACGAAAGTCAACTCGTCGGCCATCTCGGTCAGCTTGGGATACATATTGCTAATCCACTGCCCGTTCTGTCCGTGTTGTTTGAATGTGTGAGGCGAGCCCAGTAATCTCGGGTGACCTTTGATAAATGGCAACCGTCGGCCTTCGATGAATTCCTTCGGACACGGCGTGTCGTTCAGTTCGTTCAACTTCGGTTTGTAATCGAATAAATCCAACTGAGGTGGCGACCCCGCCATGTGCAGGTAGATGACATTCTTGATTTTGCCTTTCGCATGCGGCANGCGTGCTGCGAGCGGTGCAGGAGCTGCGGCGTTGGCTCCCGCGCGGCCCATCAACGAGCCAAGCGCAAGTGAACCAAGACCGACCTGACAGCGCTTCAGAAAATGGCGCCGCGTGATGAATTGAGCCTGTTTNAAGTTCAGATTCATTTTAAATTATCCCTTCATTAAAATNGCGTCGAGGTTCAGGAGCACGTTGGCCACGACCGTCAGTGCTGCCATCTCTGAAACATCCGCGCCTTCCGGCAACGGGGCTGTTTTGCCATATAAATCTTTCGCAGCGGCCGTCTCTTTTTTGTAGTGAGCCAACTCGCCTTCGTAGAGTTCGGTCAACGCCGCCAGTCGATTTGCCTCGAGCGGCTTGGCTAAGGTGAGTCTCAACGCAAATTTCAGCCGTTCGGCNGNAGTGACGCCNCCTTCCGNATAAATCCGATGCGCCATCGCTTGGGCAAACTCGACATACGCCTCATCGTTCATCGTCACAAATGACTGTAACGGCGTGTTCGTGCGAATGCGGCGGACNGTGCATATCTCGCGGCTTGGCGCATCAAACGTCGCCATGGAGGGATACGGCACNGTTCGGCGCAGGAACGTATAAAACCCGCGTCGGTAGCGATCCTCCCCGGAACTNGTTGCCCAATTACGCTGTCCGTTAAATGCCGCCTGCCAAAGGTTCGGCGGTTGCGGTGGATAAACGGACGGGCCGAACATCTTCTCACTTTTCAATCCGCTCAACGCCAACGCCTGGTCGCGAACNATCTCCGCCTCGAGGCGAAAACGCGNCCCNCGCCCTAGCCGTATGTTGCGAAAATCGCTCTTGGCCAAGTCCCCCTGCACCTTGGCCGATTGCCGGTAGGTGGCAGACATCACCATCGTCTTGAGGATCGCTTTCATGTCCCAGCCGTTTTCCTGAAATTCCACCGCCAGCCAATCGAGCAACTCGGGGTGATCGGGCAGGTTACCTTGTGTTCCGAAATCCTCCTCGGTATCCAGCAGGCCACGGCCAAACAACTGCGCCCAAAAACGATTTACCGCAACGCGGGCCGTTAACGGATTGTCCTCCTTCAGCAACCACCTAGCCACGCCAAGGCGGTTGTGAGGTGTGTCCGTTTTTGGTTTGTGAAATGCCCCCGGAAAACTGGCCTGCACCAACTCGCCTTTGGACAAAAAATTTCCCTTCACCAACAGGTGAGTTTTACGCTGTCGATCCTTCGCCAATTCCTGCATGTAAGGCGTGGTCACGATCGACCGGCGCACGCCCTGCTCTTCCTTTTTCTTGGACTCGATCTTTTTCCGAATCGGATCCAATTCCTTGGCGAAGGTGCGGTAGTGTGCCTGAATTTTTTCTCGCTGCGCCTCGGTGCGCTTGGCCTCTTCAACAAGAAGCACCGGCAGAATCTCTTTCGAGAACTCCGCGCCTTTCACGTCGAAATAAAACCCGCTCTTTTTNTCGTTGTTGACGATCTTGACCAGCACTTCGTTTTCCCCTTGGCCAAGCNCCACGGTCACCGNCTCCTGCCCCGCCTTGGCTTCGCGCTTGGTTTTCTTCGCCAACACTTCACGGCCATTCACCCAAACTTTGATCGCATCGCCACTGCCAAAAACCAAGCGCTGCGAACCAGCGATCTCAGCCGTCAGCTTACGCCGCAAATAAACCGCAGTATGATCGCCCGCGTTCAATTCATGCACATGACCATCGCGCCACTCCGGCTTGGCCACCCAAGCGGATTCCTTGGATTCGTTTTCATCTGATCGAGCAAACACCTGAACCTCGGACAGCGACAAAATGGGTTGGTCACGCCCATCAATCGGAAGCAACTCCACACGTACAATGGAAATCTTATGCTCAGACTGTACCGGAATCGCAAATCCCTCGTTCGGCTTGGGGTTCCCTTTGTTATTCGCAAAGAAATCTTTTTCAAACAGAGTCTTTCTCTCCGCATCCAGCGCCAAAACACGAAACGCAGATAGCCGCTCCGGTAATTCCAGTCGGTTCCACAAAANCNCCATGTGTNNCGNCGGTTGGCTTGGCCAAGNCAACCTCCCACCATGGCGATTTGTCGCTTGGNTTGTTCGTGTGCGTCACGGTNTTGTCCGTGAANAAGCCGGAGGTGTTTCCNTCGATCGCCAGATTGGCCCCTGCGTTGTGANACGTGGATGACTGCTTGGCCTTACCACGGGGCGCGACGTTCAAGCCAATGGCCGAACTCTCCGGCGCAAACGGAGCTGCAAACGCAGCGTCGAACGAGTCGGCCTCGAACGGCCNNGCCTGCTCCCAGGCGGTTCGCTTCGGCTCTGGCTTGGCCAAGTCGCGCAGCGATTTCAACTCCCACTCGCGCTGGCCCTTGGCCAACTCCGGGGTGTGAACATTTAAGCCAGCCTGAAGTTTTTTGATCTCGGCCGTGNTCGAATCCAGCTTGGCCGTTTGCTCATCGGAGGGGTAAGGCAAACGCGGAGAGTCGTCACCAAGATCCGCGTCCTGACTCTGGTTGAAGAACGCGNAAAACTGATAATACTCNTTTTGGGTGATCGGATCGTACTTGTGCGTGTGGCATTTCGCGCAACCCATCGTCAGTCCCATCCAAACCTGCATCGTTGTGTCCACCCGATCGCGCACTGCTTCGGTGCGGAATTCCTCATCGTCTGTTCCTCCCTCGGTGTTCGTTTTCGTGTTTCGATGAAACGCCGTCGCCAACAACTGATTCCGGGTGGGGTCCGGCAACAGGTCGCCGGCCAACTGTTCGATGGTGAATTGATCGTACGGCATGTTTTGGTTGAACGCCTCNATCACCCAGTCACGATATTTCCAAATNACTCGCAACGGGTCGGAGCCATATCCGGCCGAGTCCGCATAGCGTGCCAAGTCGAGCCACACCCGAGCCCAGCGTTCGCCGTAAGCCGGGCGGGACATCAGATCATCGACCAACAACTCGTACGCATTCGAGCGTTTGTCGTTCACAAAAGCCGAGACCTCTTCCGGGCTCGGCGGCAGACCGATCAAGTCGAGGTAAATGCGACGAACGATCGCATGGCGGTTCGCCAACTCATTNGGATGATGACCGGTCGCCTTGAGACTGGACAAAATGAAATAGTCGACTCCGTTTTTGACCCAATCCCGATCCTCCACAGAAGGGATCGCCGGGCGCACCGGCGGAANGAACGCCCAGTGTCGGTCAAATGGCGCGCCTCCATCGATCCACTTGCCGATTGACTCAATCTCCTCCGAAGTTAACTCATGACCGCTGTCAACCGGCGGCATGATGTCGTCCTGATCGGTTGTAACCAAACGGGAGTACAACTTGCTATCGCCCCGTTTCCCGGGAACGATCGCCGGGGTGCCGTTTCGCTCGGCCAAGGCCCCTTCACGTACATCCAGACGCAAATCGGCTTTGCGCGACTCTTCATCTGGTCCATGGCAGGAAAAACAGTTTCGCGACAAAACCGGGCGAACATCCCGGTTGTAATCCACCGACTTCGCATTCGCCNCTTGACCAAACGCAATAAACGCCGGACCAAGGCCCCAACCAAAAAGCTGTTGCAGAAAAAAACGCACGTCCTTCAGGAAAACTTGTCATCAATGAGCCTATCTTTCCAGTCNTTTCTNTTGATTTATCTTACGCATTTCAACTCTCGATTCGCCATCCCCCNTCTCAACATCATCGCCCTAACGAACGTCTTTTTAAGGCTCAACNTGGGATATAACCGTTGACACCGAAAGCGTCACCAGTATGATTTCCCGCCCTTTTAGGGAGATTAAATGGCGAAGATCACCGTTAATGATTTGGATGTGNAGGGTAAACGGGTGTTTACCCGCGTGGNCTACAACGTACCGATGGCCGAAAAGGACGGCGCGATGGTGATCAATGATGACACCCGTATCCGCGCCACCCTACCCACGCTCAAAGCGATGATCGATAAGGGCGCCAAGGTGATCCTCACCGCCCACCTCGGCCGGCCCAAGGGCAAGCCTGTGGCGTCCATGAGCCTCCGTCCCGTGGCCGAAAAACTCGCCGAACTGATCGGCCAACCGGTCGCTTTTTGCGACCAATGCGTTGGCGAGGCCGTGACCGAAGCCGTGGATCAACTGCAGGAAGGCGGTCTGCTTCTGTTGGAAAACGTCCGCTACCACGCCGAAGAGGAAGCCAATGACGCCGCGTTCGCCGAGCAACTCGCCGCCAACGCGGATGTGTATGTGAACGACGCCTTCGGAGCCGCCCACCGCGCGCACGCCTCCACTGCCGGTGTGGCCAACGTGATCGCCGCCCGCGGCGGCCAATGCGCCGCCGGCCTCTTGATGGAGCGCGAACTGCAATTTCTCGGGGACGAGCTCGATTCACCCGCCGCCCAGTTCGTAGTGATCCTCGGAGGCGCGAAGGTCTCCGACAAGATCAAAGTGATCGATCGACTACTGGAAAAGGCCGACACCATCCTGATCGGTGGTGCCATGGCGTACACGTTCAAGCTGGCCAAAGGCCTCACGGTCGGTAAATCGCTGGTGGAACGCGACAAGGTCGACGTCGCCCAAGCCGCCCTCGAAAAGGCCGTCGAACGCAACGTGCAATTTCTTATCCCCACCGACAACGTGGTGGCCGAACCCACCGAGATCGACGGCAAATTCGCCTTTGGCGATCATCGCGTGAATGACGGTGAAAACATCCCCGACGACGTCGAGGGCGTGGATATCGGTCCCAAATCCGCCGACACCTTCTGCGAGGTGATCAAGGGCGCGAAGACAATTTTGTGGAACGGCCCGATGGGCATCTTTGAAGATGACCGCTTTGCGAGCGGCACCTTTGCCGTAGCCCGCGCGGTCTGCGAGGCCACTGCTTCCGGCGCCAAAAGCATCATCGGCGGCGGCGACAGCGTGAAGGCGCTGAACAAAGCCGGCCTCGGCGATCAGGTCACCTTCATGAGCACCGGCGGCGGGGCGAGCCTGGAATTTCTCGAAGGCAAGGAACTCCCCGGCGTC
>NZFR01000142.1 GCA_002689335.1 Verrucomicrobiales bacterium | reverse complement strand
TGCATCGATCGGGTTTTTACGCAACGCCAACTGCCCCTTGGGTAAAAGTGAGGACGACGTTGTTTTGCCAAAAATTTTAAAAAAACTNCCCTTCTTTTCNGNNCGCTTNAANTGNTTCANNCGNANCGCCTCGCGNCACTCNAAAAANCCNGGCTCNCGCTTGAGCGCCTGNTCAAANAGNTTCGTGGCGTAATCGAGATTATCCTTTCGAAGGGCNGCGATNCCCTTNNCNAAATATTCCCGTGCCTGTGGGTGAACCTCTCTTTTTGACTTTTCCGGCATGCGATAAAAAGCGTTTNNNNATNATACCGTCTATCGGCAGCGGATGCAAACCNCCTCCCCNCTTNNCNAAGCGCANAATTCTACATTGTTGCCCTGTTTTTNTAGGTCGTGTAGAAAGTCTGCGGCCNGTTANCGGTCGCATTCATGAGCAAGGAAGTCAGCAACGAAGAACTCAACGAAAAGNATTTGGAAACTCCAGTAACGGNGGAGAGCCAAGANGGTCAAGCGGAAGACTCGCTTGGCCAAGCGCAGGACGCGAACTCTGAGGAGGAAACGGAAGTGGAATCGGGGGNAGAACTNCCNCCCCCNACTCCGGAGGAATTGAAACAACTCCGGGCAGACGCTGCCAAGGCTNGCGAGTACTACGAANGACTNCTGCGACAGGTCGCTGAGACAGACAACCTGCGTAAGCGCTTGGCNAAGGAAAAACANGACGCCATTCGNTACGCAAACGAGTCGCTGATNGAACAATTGCTGCCCACGATGGACAGCTTCGACATGGCCATNTTCGCCGTGAAAAACGCCGACGANACTACTATCGACTCACTCAAGACCGGCATCGAGATGGTGCACACCCANCTCAAGCGNACACTGGAGGAAGTCGGNCTCAGTGNGNTCGACGCCGCCGGACAGTCGTTCGACCCCNCCCTACACGAAGCGATGTCCCGCAANGAAACCGACGAAGCCGATGAAGGCACGGTTTTGGAACAAATCCGCAANGGCTACAAACTCAAGGATAGACTCGTTCGCCCGGCCTCGGTCGTCGTGGCGACAACCCCTGGCACAGAGACNGAGTCAGAGGGAGGCGAAGAAGCATAATGGCCAAGGCGGATTANTACGAATTACTTGGCATCAAAAAAGGTNCCNCTGCGGATGAGATCAAAAAGGCGTACCGCAAACTGGCTGTCAAATATCATCCCGACAAAAACCCGGACGACAAGGCTGCTGAAGAAAAGTTCAAAGAGATCAGTGAAGCCTACGAGGTTTTGAGCGACTCCGAAAAACGCNCCAAGTACGATCAGTTTGGCCACGATGCGTTTGGCCCGGGCTCACGGGCCAGTCGGGGNGGGGGTGGGTTNCACGATCCGTTTGATATTTTTAAGGAGGNATTCGGAGCCNGCGGNGGAGGTGGNGGCGGCGGTAGTATNTTTGAAGATCTGTTTGGTGGNGGNGGTCGNCGTTCCGGNGGNCCGTCACGCGGTTCGGATTTGCGCTACGACATGGAACTCACTTTCGAGGAAGCGGTGCACGGCTGTGAAAAAGTAATTAGCATCAACAAACTNGACTTNTGTGAATCTTGTAATGGCAGCGGAATAGCAAAAGGNGGACGCAAAACCACCTGTAGCACCTGCAATGGCCAGGGGCAGGTTGTCCAATCGCAGGGTTTTTTCAGTGTCGCCCAAACCTGTCCGCGNTGTAAGGGCACNGGCAGCATTATCGATAAACCTTGCCGAAGCTGTAACGGCGAGGGNCGGGCAAACAAATCAAGCAAAGTCACCATTCGCGTCCCGGCTGGAGTCGATTCAGGCGCACGCCTCCGCTCTACAGGAAACGGGGAATCCGGAATTAGTGGTGGAAAATCGGGAGACCTCTACTGCGTCCTACACGTTCGCGACCACGAGATTTTCGAACGCGACGGCGACGACCTACTGTGCGAAGTTCCGATCAGTTTTGTTCAGGCCACGCTTGGATCAGAGATCGAAGTACCCACACTCGGAGGCAAGGCACGCATCAACGTCCCAGCCGGCACTCAATCCGGCACAATCCTTCGACTTCGCGGCAAAGGGGTGAAAAACGTCCAAGGCTACGGCCACGGTGATCTCCATGTCCGTGTCATCGTCGAGGTGCCAACAAAACTCAACGCCGAACAGAAGGCCAAGCTCAACGAGTTTGGCGAACTTTGCGATGACCGAGTCAATCCAATGCGCGGCTCCTTTTTTGAGAAAGCCAAAAAGTTTTTCAGTTAATTCAGCCGACACATGCACCGTTTTTTTATTCCGCCGGAGGAATGCCACAACAACCCGCTTCGCCTNAGTGAAGCCGAAGCCAAGCACGCACGTTCTGTTCTGCGCCTGGTCGAAGGCGACCGAGTCGTGTTACTAAACGGAGCCGGAAAAGAACTTCTCTGCCAAGCAACAGAAGTTCGGAACGACTCCACTTCTCTAAAGGTTATTCAGGAAAACAAAATCCCCCCCCTTCCCTTTGAGATCACGCTGTATCAAGCCGTGACGAAGGGCAAAACGATGGATCTCATCATTCAAAAAGCCACCGAGCTTGGCGCGCACCGTGTCGTGCCAATTTTATCCGAACGCTCAGTTCCGGACTGGGATGAAGCAAAGGCGGCCTCCAAGGTTGAGAAGTGGCGCTCCGTATGCATCGAGTCGATCAAGCAGTGCGGTTCCGCTTGGCTGCCCAAACTCGAGATGCCGATGACGCCAAGC
The DNA here is from genome assembly GCA_002689335.1 of Verrucomicrobiales bacterium. Lineage (GTDB taxonomy): Bacteria > Verrucomicrobiota > Verrucomicrobiia > Limisphaerales > UBA1096 > UBA1096. The sequence continues at coordinate 5,695 of NZFR01000142.1, read as the reverse complement.
ACGGCGATCGCCGATGCCCGCAGCAACGAAATTTCTCTGATCGCCACCCTGCAACCCGACGCCAAGCACCCTCGGGAGCACATCGATGCTTACACCGCAGAAAATAGCCAAGCGCCCAAAAAACTCGCAATTTGGGTTGGGCCGGAAGGCGATTACACCCCGGCTGAAATCAATGTGATCCGAGGCAGTGCCCTTCCGATCACGCTTGGCCCGTTGGTCCTCCGCAGCGAAACCGCCGCCATCTACTGCATGGCGTTTCTAAACTACGAACTTCAGTCGCGCCTCTAACGCTNGGCCAAGCGCTTGGTTTAGGCGGAGGCCTCTTTCATGTAGCGCAGACTCTCACGGGCGATGGTTTCCGGACCTTCTTCAAAATCGAACACCTCNACTGAAGCAACTCCGNTGTAACCGACCTCTTTCAATGNACCGAAGATTGGTTTGAAATCNACATCGCCAAAACCAGGCCCCTTGAGGTTTGCGTCGTTGCAATGGAAGTAGGCGAAGTTCGGATGCGAATCGCGAATGATCTCCGGGATCGATTTGGACTCGGAGGACATCGCCTTNACNTCGAGGATGATTTTGAAGGCATCGCTGTCAAATTGACTTACGAACTCAATCGCCTGCTCGGCGGTGTTAATGAAATCGGTTTCTGACGGGGCCAACGGCTCAAAGCAAATCGTCACACCTTTGTCCTNCGCTCGCTGAATCGATTTCGNGAACGTCTCTTTGGCCAAATCCCACGCCTGCTCAAAGCTCACGCCGGGCAATAGGTTGCGCAGTTTTGGAGANCCCACCACAATCNCCTTCCCTCCCAAGTCCGAGCAAAAATNCACCAACTCACAAAAATAGTCTGAGGTCTTTTCGCGAATGGCAGAATCGGTGTGCGTCATGTAAAGGCCCTCGGTTTTGATCAGCACCCAATGCACCGCTGACACCTCGATCCCGTTTTCGGCCGCCACACTGCGAATCCGCTGCCGCTCCGCCAAAGGAACCTCGGTCACGTATTGCGCCAGCGTGAACGGCGCAATCTCAATCGCGTCGTATCCCGTCTCCGCGACAAACCGGATGGAATCGTCAATCGTCCAGCCCTCGAACACCTCATTGCAAATACCAAACTTCATCTGTGAAGGCCGCTCACGATGCCTTAACCCATCGCCTCCGACAAGACTTCGATTGAAGTTAAGCGAACGCTTAACCGACTACTTCGCAAAAACGCTTGAGCAAAGCCGCTGCGTTTCGGCTCGCTTGGTTGGATTGCTCAAGAACTTCCCCATGGCTAATCGACTCTCCTCCGATCCCGGCGGCCGCGTTGGTGATGCAGGACAAACCCAACACCTCCAAGCCACACTGCCGGGCGACGATCGTCTCGGGCACGGTACTCATCCCCACAGCGTCCGCCCCCATCGAGGCAAAGGCCCGGATCTCAGCCGGGGTTTCATAACTCGACCCGGAAACCGCAAGATACACTCCNCGCTTCAATGGCACACCGATGNTGGCNGCCGCTTGGCCAAGCGCTTGGCCAAGTTNATCCGAATAGGNNTCTGTCATATNNACAAANCGNTNGNCNCCTTCAGCCGCTTNACCACGAAGTGGATTGTCCCCCATGAAATTGATGTGGTCGGTGATCTGCATAAAGTCCCCNACGTTNANGTTGCNGGAGATCCCGCCGGCNGCATTGGTNAACACCANGCGCGAAACNTCGGCAGCAGCCATNATGCGNACGGGAAANGTCACCACGTNCATTGAGTAACCCTCGTAATAATGCAAACGNCCTGCCTGCACGAGAANCTNAACGCCNGANAAGTGACCAACGATGAATTTACCCGCATGCCCGGNNACANAACTTTNNGGCATCCCCGAAATCTCACCNAACGGNACCTCTGCATCCGTTTCGATTTCATCCACCATTNGACCAAACGCGCTACCNAAGACGATGCCTAGTTTTGGGCGCAATCGGGTTGCACCNANCAGTTGCGAAGCCGCTTCAGTTGGATTCAATGACACGCCCCGGATATGCTTAACANACANCACAAACTCAAGTTTTNTTGAGNCACATGAGGTTCGACACCTCCTTCCAGTGTCGGTATTTTGCCGCTGCNCATTGGAAANGATTTACTCCAAATTTACGACGGATCTTCAAGTNCGCCCGGACGATATTGACATGAATCAGCATGTCCATTCGAGCCGTTATCTGGATTACGTGTTGGCTGCNCGATTCGACCAGATGGAGCGTTGCTACAAGATGTCNATGCAGATGTTCATGGAACGCGGTCTNNGTTGGGTCATTAAAACCTCACACATCGAGTTCATCCGGCCGCTNCNACTNGGNGATCACTTCAGCGTGACCACCTGCATTTCGAAAATCTTCGACNNAGGCGTGAACGTTGAGTTTNAAATGAACCGCAAANACAACGGCAAACTNTGCAGCAAGGGCTATCTGGAGTGTTACNTGATAAACACTCAGTCNGGACGGGCAACCCTNATCCCNGACGACATGAAAACGTTTTACGAAATTTAAAATGGAACGACGCAAACTTGGCAAAACTGATCTCGAACTCCCNGTNATCTCNTACGGAGCCTCCTCGCTGGGNCAGGAATTNCGCCGAATNAGCATTGATGAGGCTNTNAAATCCTGNCGTGTNGCNCTCGATCTCGGCATGAACTTTATNGACACCTCGCCGTTCTACGGTCGTGGCATGAGCGANGTCATGCTCGGGCAGGTGTTGCGCGACATTCCAAGAGACGCATACACCCTCGGCACCAAACTCGGCCGCTACGACCTGCAACACTTCGACTTTTCGGNNAAGCGCGTCGCGGAGAGCATCGACGTCAGCCTCCANCGGATGGGCGTCGACCACCTCGACATTATCCTNTGCCACGACATCGAATTCGTTGAGATGCAGCAGATTGTCGACGAGACCATTCCCGCCATCCAAAAAATTCGNGATCAAGGNAAGGTTCGCTACATCGGTTTTTCCGGATACCCGATGAAAGTCTTCCCCTTTGTCATCGATCAAATCNACGTNGATGTGGTGCTCTCGTACAACCANTACCACCTGCAAAACACCAAATTCGCAGACCTGTTCCCCTACCTNCAGNAGAAGGGCGTGGGCATCATGAATGCNGGGCCGTTTTGTGCTCGGCTTCTCACCAACGCGCCTCTCCCCGAGTGGCACAAGGAACCAGAGGAAGTGCGGGTTGCNTGCAAAAAAGCAGNCGANCTTTGCTCAGANCGAGGGNTCNACATTGCGCAATTGGCCGTCCAGTTTTGTGTCGCNNATCCTGANATTTCCACAACNGTTGCCGGCAGCGCCAATCCCGANAATGTCAAAAACTGGGCCAAGTGGGNGGAGACNCCNATGGACGAGGAACTGCTCCAAGACATTCTCGCCATCCTTGAACCAATCAAGAATATCGGCCATTTTGAGGGCCTCCCGGAGAACAACTGATAAAACTACTGCTCACCGCTTTTGTAGCGATACTCGCACTTGGCCAAGCGGCTATGGCCAATGATGTAACCAAGTTACTGCTGATCGGCCACAAACTGAACCACCCGTTTGGCTCGCACATGCACCTCCACAAGTGCAAACTTTTGGCCAAGTGCCTCAACCAAAATCCCGGCGTCAGAGCCACCGTCTCCAACGGTTGGCCAAGCGATGAAAACCTCCTTAAAAACATCTATGCCCTCGTGCTTTATTCCAGCCCGGCGGCGGGTATTTTTCTGAACCCGAAAAACAAACCAATCGGAGGCTCTATAAAAAGTGGCGTCGGCTACACCGCCATGCAATGAGCCACCGAGACCAATCTACAAAACGGCTCCGGCTACGAACAACTCTTGGGGGGAAGTCTTTACTCAAGCTGAGTCCATCCTTTCTTATCTCCACCTATATGAAGGACCCCATAAAGGATTGCTACTCCAACGAGGCTAACAATTGATTTTTAATAAATTTATTACAATAGTATAATTAATGCAAATGGTGATAATTGAGGTGCTAGCAAAAAGCCGAAAACCCAATTTTTTCCATCTCAGGATAGCAATTGCTGATACCAAATTAAGGAGTCCTACAAGCGCCATGACACCATACACCAAGGTTGAAAACAAAGGCATATGAAAAGGGTGCCTGTATCTGGTGAAGGGGTATAAGTAAGTAAAAGCTAATAATGAATTAACAATCAACATGAGAACCAATCAAGCAGTCAAATAACTGTGGCGTTTTTTACCAACAGGAGCATTATCCCTATTATCGTTCTGGTTAAATTATGAACTGATTATAGAAAATCTGTAAATAAAATACTGACCGCTGAAAAGATGAATGGAAAGCGTAAACCTCAACAACGGCATTCTGGCTGAGGAGTTGGTGTCAGTGGCCTTGCTGGAGGACGGATTCAATGTGGCTCGTCCGGTCCGCATTGGACCGATTGATCTCCTGTCAATCTGGGATGGGAAAGTCATTCATCGGCTGCAAATCAAAAGCTGCTCAAAGCGCACCGTGGAGTTCAATATGCGGTACAGTTTTAAGGTGGACCAAGCGGGTAAAAACTACGGTGAGAATGACGTTGATTTTGTGGTCCTAGTGGGAGCTGAAACCAAGTCATTTTGGGTGGTCCCGCTGAAGCAGATTGGGACGCGAAAAAAGGTGAACACAACGGTGGGAGGAAACGGCAACTTTGACCGCTTTTTTGACGCCTTCAAATTATTGCAGAAATAGGTTGATCTCAGGCACGCAATGGGTACGCTGGGGGCTGCGTCAGGTTGCGTTTCAGTGCGAATTGGTGCAGTAAGAAACAACTCATTTATTAAGGTTTTTCAAAATTCCTGAGTAGCTCAATGGTAGAGCGGTTGGCTGTTAACCAATAGGTTCGGGGTTCGAGTCCCTGCTCAGGAGCCATATCCCAATTCCCTTTCCCCCAGTAGTTTAAGTGCGTTACAGGTTACGCTTCGGGTTTATATTTCGACTCTGAAAAATCATGTGTCCCCCCCTGTGTCCCCCCCGCAAATGAGAAAAACTGCTATTTGTCGAGTACCTCCCAAGCGTCTTCAAACTTGCGGTATATCTATTAGGTCAGTGTAGCCACATACTATAAAACCGTAGAACAATCACGCGCTTTCATTCCGATTCTTTTTATTTAAAGTTCTTGCCCCTATGGATAAGTCTATTCTGAGTTTATCTCTTTTTGCGCTTTGCATTTCATTTGGATTTGCTCAGTCACAAACAGTAAAAAAATGGAACTTCAATACAGGTAACGATGTGGATTCCTCCCCTGCCATAGGAAGAGATGGAACCATCTACGTCGGGTGTTGGGACGATAATCTCTACGCAATCAACCCTGACGGTTCAAAAAAATGGGTATTCGAGACAGGCGGCAATGTGGATTCCTTAACAATAGGAAGCGATGGAACCATCTACGTCGGGTCTTGGGACGATAATCTCTACGCAATCAACCCTGACGGATCCGGGAAATGGGCATTCAAAACAGGTAACGATGTGGATTCCTCCCCTGCGATAGGAAGCGATGGAACCATCTACGTCGGGTCTGATGACCATAACCTCTACGCAATCAACCCTGACGGTTCAAAAAAATGGAACTTCAAAACAGGTAACGATGTGGATTCCTCCCCTGCCATAGGAAGCGATGGAACCATCTACGTCGGGTCTTGGGACGATAATCTCTACGCAATCAACCCTGACGGATC
>NZFR01000141.1 GCA_002689335.1 Verrucomicrobiales bacterium | reverse complement strand
GAGAAAAAGGAGAGACAGTGGGATTTGCACTGTAGTCGTCACTTAATCATAGGAGTCTTGAGCATAGAAAGGGTTCGATTCCCTTCACCCGCTCCACTTCTCCACCCTTCAGTCTGAACGGTTTACCGATGCGATATAGCAGTGGGTATTCTAATTATCACAACGGATTCATTGAGCAGCCATTGCAGCTTGTAATGAAGGCTATTGTGTTTTGAATCCATCGGGTTGCTAGTAATAGCGGACGGAAATCTTATCTGAACATCAGGTCGGCTTAAGGTGGGCAGCCAAGCGCTTACGGGCGCGATGCAGGCATACTTTCACGGAGCTGACGCTCACATCCATTGCCTCGGCGATCTGATTTGCCTTCATTCCTTCTCCATAAAACAGCCGCAGGCAGGTGAACTGATTCATAGAGAGGAGCCGCTTGGCTTGCCCCCAGATTGTTTTTTGGTGTTCGGTTTTGATCAACGTACAAAGAGGCGTTTCGTATATCGCAAAGTCGACCTCCTCGGACTGCGGTTTTAGTTTGCGGTAATTGCTAATGGCCAAGCTCTTTGAGCTGATTGATGCGGATAATCCCAACTTTGATCGACATGCTCTCAATACCACCAAGCTGAATAGGTACACGGGGCCAATGTGGTTCTTGCAAAAATCATCGAGCTGATGTAGAGAAGGGGTATACCGGTTGAAGACCATTCTCCGTCATTACTATAAACATTGAATGACAGAAGGCGAAGCAATCAATGAATCGTGAAAACTAAAGTACAAGAATACGGCGACAATCCGATCACTGTTCGCAAAACAGATCACTATAAAAGCGAATATATTGAAGGCTTTGTTAACAAGTGGGACGCGCTCATCGACTGGGACGCGCGTGCCGAAGGCGAAGGCCGCTTTTTTGTCGATCACCTTTTGGAACGCGGCTGCAAGCGTGTACTCGATGTGGCCACCGGTACCGGTTTTCATTCGGTTCAGCTGTTAAAAGCAGGCTTTGATGTCGTCAGTGCCGATGGCAGCATGGAAATGCTTCACAAAGCATACGACAATGCGAAGCAACATGGCCACGTGCTTAGAACGGTGCTCGCCGACTGGCGCTGGCTCAACCGTGATGTGCATGCCAAGTTCGATGCGGTTATCTGCCTGGGCAACTCTTTCACTCACCTGTTCAATGAACGGGATCGCCGCAAAGCCTTGGCTGAATTTTATGCCTCCCTGCGCCACGACGGCATCTTGATGCTCGATCAGCGCAACTATGACCAAATTCTTGACAATGGCTTTTCGTCCAAACATACTTACTATTACTGCGGTGATAACGTCAAGGCCGAGCCGGAACACGTCGATGAAGGGCTCGCTCGTTTTAAATATTCCTTCCCGGATAGTTCAGAATACTATCTGAATATGTACCCACTGCGTGCGAACTACACACGCAGTCTTTTGACCGATGTAGGGTTCCCGACGGTTACCACTTTCGGTGATTTCCAGGAAACCTATCACCAGAATGATCCGGACTTCTTTGTGCATGTTGCTGAGAAAAAGTATCCAAGCGAAATCAAACAAGAGAGAATCGAGAAGCAGGAAAAAGAGGAGGAGCTGGAGGTCAAAGCATGAGCCAACCCTCATCCGCTGTCGTTAAAAAAGCCGAGGAATATTACGACAGTAGCGACGCTGATTGCTTTTACAACACGGTCTGGGGTGGCGAAGACATTCATGTAGGCATCTATCAGAGCGCGGGTGAATCCATCTACGATGCCAGTCGCCGCACCGTAGAGCAAATGGCCGAAAAGCTTCACTCCTGGTTTAGCGGTACTCAAGTGCTTGACATTGGTGCGGGATACGGTGGCTCGGGGCGCTACCTGGCAAGGGAAAAGCAATACGAAGTAAGCTGCTTGAATTTAAGCGAAGTTCAGAACGAACGGAATCGCAAGCTGACCGAAGAAGCCAATCTCTCAGGTGCAGTTCAAGTGGTCTACGGGAATTTCGAGTCACTTCCCTTCGAAGACAAAAGTTTTGATGTCGTATGGGCGCAGGATGCCATTCTTCACAGCGGCAATCGCAAAAAAGTTTTTGAGGAAGTCCACCGTGTGCTCCGCCCGGGAGGCGAATTCATCTTTACCGACCCGATGCAAAAACCCGGCGCCGATGCTGAAACCCTAAAACCCGTGCTGGAACGCATTCATTTGGAATCCATGGGTAGCGTGGAATGCTATGGGAACTATGCTCGCGAGCTGGGCATGGAGACGATTGAAGTGCTGCAAATGCCGGAGCAACTGGTGAACCATTACAGCGCAGTCCTCCACAATCTGGAAAGCAGGCATGACGAACTCAAAGATGTCTGCGATCCTGCCTACCTTGAGCGCATGCAAAACGGGCTCAAGCACTGGATTGATGCCGGCAAAAACAATGCACTCGACTGGGGTATATTACATTTCCGCAAGGCGAACTCCTAATGTTTGGCAGCATTGTCGATGATGAAAGATTCCCCTTCAAAAAAACCGGCTTGGGACTTCAACCCTACCGTATTCCTGACATCGGCCATCATCATTATACTAGCTGTTGTAATCGGCTTGATCTACATCGGCCAAAATTCAGCAGAACAAGCAGAGCAGTTGTTTTCCAGTTTGAAAACAACGATGTCCAATGCGACTGGCTGGTTTTTTATACTCTCGGTTAATATTTTTCTGATCTTGGTTCTTTATATCGGATTCTCCAAGTACGGGAATATCCGTATTGGCGGCAAAGAGGCGCAACCCGAGTTCAGCCGCCTCTCGTGGTTTGCCATGCTCTTCAGCGCCGGTATGGGCATAGGGCTGGTCTTCTGGAGCGTCGCTGAACCCATCTCCCACTACAGCTCCCCACCGGTCGCCGAAGCCGAAACCGCGCTGGCTGCGAGAGAAGCGATGACTTACACCTTCTTTCACTGGGGCTTTCACGCATGGGGCATCTACGCACTGGTGGGACTGGCTATTGCTTATGCCTGCTTCAACCTCAAGCAGCCGCTGACCATCCGCTCGACCTTCTACCCACTGCTCGGCGACAAGGTTCACGGTCCACTCGGCAACCTCATCGATATTCTCGCTGTGGTTGCAACACTCTTTGGCGTGGCCACCTCGCTCGGGCTGGGGGTACAGCAGGTAAACGCAGGGCTAAATCACTTGTGGAACGTTGAAGAAGGGGTGAACACCCAGATACTGCTCATCATTGGAATTACTGGTATCGCTACGATCTCGGTAGTTTCCGGTGTCAATAACGGCATACGAAAGCTCAGCACGCTTAACATGGTCATGGCCGCAGTGCTGCTTCTGAGTGTTTTGGTATTCGGCCCAAGCTTGTTCTTGTTGGACGCGCTTGTCCAAAACATCGGAGACTATGCACAAAAACTGCCGGCTCTCAGCACTTGGACGGAAGCCTATGCCGATACGGACTGGCAAAACGGCTGGACTATTTTTTACTGGGCCTGGTGGATCGCCTGGTCACCTTTCGTTGGCATGTTCATCGCGCGAATATCCAAAGGGCGCACCGTGCGCGAGTTTGTCACTTGTGTGTTACTCGTTCCTTCACTCCTTGGCATTCTTTGGCTCGGCATCTTTGGCAATGCAGCACTGCACCAGGAACTACTCGCCGAGGGTGGCGTCGCTACAGCCGTCGATGACAATAACGCCGTTGCCATCTTCGCATTATTGGAAAACTACTCCATGGCCGGCATGACCTCGGGACTAGCCATCCTCGTTGTCGTCACTTTTTTTATCACTTCATCCGACTCAGGCTCGCTCGTTATTGACATCATCACTGCCGGTGGCAAAACGGACCCACCCGTAAAGCAGCGCATCTTCTGGGCTGTATTGGAAGGCTTAGTGGCGGCCGTATTACTTATCGGGGGCGGACTNCTGGCNCTGCAAACGGCTTNCATCCTGACTGGCCTGCCCTTTGCCATTGTCCTGCTGTTCATGGGATGGAGCCTGCTCAAGGCACTACGAAAAGAAAACTGATTCGCCTTAAACAAGGCCTAATTAATTTGTCCAATGTGGGCAAAGATAAAAAAAGGGTCTTTTTGGTTTTGAACAGGCCATATTTGCGAGTCCGTGAAACGCGATNACAATCCCCCTCTTGATTTGGCGCGGCTTGGTTTTTGTTGCGCTTACCGTTTTGNTGTTTGCGGCGAAGAAAAATACCCCGCCGGTGGTGGATAANCCGTTCGCGCCGCTGGAGGCGGAGTGGACGATGCAGGAAGTTATCGCATGTACCGATTGTTCGTATCCATTCCGTAACGATTTCACTTCAACTTTTGTCTGGCCGCTGAGTGAACGGAAGACCCTGAAGTTCTCCGGGGACCAAAGCCGGGTAGGGCGCCGAGCGCTCATGAAAAACTCTTACTCGAAGACCCCTTCTGCCAACTCCGTGAAATCTCCGATGCAGCGGTGGGCGATGGCCTGCCGTTGCTCATCGGTTCCGATGCCGATGACGTACATGCCCGCCGCTATCGCCGCCTGCAGGCCGGGGATGCTGTCCTCGAAAACCAGGCAGTGGTTGGGNTCGACGCCCAGGGCCCGGGCGGCGACTTCATAGCACTGGGGGTCGGGCTTCGACCGTTGAATGTCTTCGGCGCACACGAGGTGCGTGAAGTGCTCGCCGAGACCCAGGCGGGCAACCACGTGCTCGACACTTTCTCGGTCGCTGGACGAGACCAGGGCCGTGGCTCGGCGTCGGGCCGCGGCCATGACCGCTTCGGGGGCGCCTGCGATGACCGGGGGCACGGTTTCGACCAGCGCCCGGTGAAACTCGGCTTGCAACTCGGCGNCGACGTCGACGGTCCGCAGGCTGGGCGCGAGTTTCTGCAGTGTTTCGGCTGCCCGGGACCAGGTGCGGCCGTGAAAGGCGGTGCTGTCGACCTCGAGGTCCAGGTCGTGGACTTTCAGCAGATGGGCCACGGCGNCGTCGGTGAGGTGCTCCGAATCGAGGAGGGTGCCGTCCATGTCGAAGAGAACCGCTTCGATGGGGTGGNGCCAGTTCACGTCAATCGTCAGCCCCGAACCAGCCAAAGGCCTTGGGGGTATGGTTGCGATAGATGTGCTTGAGTTCGGTGTACTCGTCGAGACCCGCTCGGCCCAGTTCGCGGCCGATGCCCGATTGATTGTAGCCCCCCCAGGGCGCGGCGGGGAAATAGACGTTGAAGTCGTTGGCCCACACCGTGCCGAAGCGCAGGGCGCGACTGACCCGTTCGATGCGGGCTTCGTCGGTGGTCCAAAAGCCCGCCGACAGCCCATAGACCGTGTCATTGGCCCGGCCGATGGCCTCGGCTTCACTGTCGAAGCGCTCGACGCCGATGACCGGGCCGAAGACTTCTTCCCTGGAGATGGTCATCTCGGGGGTGCAGCCCGTCAGCAGGGTGGGCAGGTAGAAAAAGCCATTGGCCAGAGCCGGATCGTTGGGTCGGGCGCCTCCTACCGCCAAGGTTGCGCCTTCACTCAGAGCCAGGGCCACGTGGTCTTCGACCTTTTGCCGGTGGGCCGCCGAAATGAGCGGGCCCATGCGCGTATCCGGATCGGCGCCGTTGCCGACGTTGATGGCCTTCATGCGGGCCGAGAGGGTTTCGACGAAGGCATCGTGAATGGGCGATTCGACCAGCAGCTTTGCGCCCGCCGAACAGATTTGGCCGGCGTGAAAGAACACCGCGTTGAGCGCGTAGTCGACGGCGACGTCGAAGTCGGCGTCGGCGAAGATGATGTGGGGATTCTTGCCCCCGAGTTCCAGGGCCACCCGCTTCAGGTTGCCGGCAGCGGCCCCCATGATGGTCCGGCCGGTCTGACTGCCGCCCGTGAACGACAGAAGGTCGACGCTATGGTTTTCGGCCAACTCGGCGCCGACGGTGGCGCCGGGGCCCAGCACGGTGTTGATGACGCCGTTGGGAAAACCGACCTCTTCGCAGAGTTCGGTCAGACGTAGGGTTGTCAGGGGGGTCAACTCGCTGGGCTTCATGACCACCGTGCATCCTGCCGCCAGGGCGGGGGCCAGTTTCCATGAGGCCTGCAGCAACGGATAGTTCCAGGGCAGAATCAGCCCGCAGACGCCGACGGGCTCACGGACGGCGATGCTCTTGCCATTGGGGTCAGGGGCCTCGAGGACTTCGGGGGCTTCTTCCCGGGCTAGTCCAGCGTAGTAATTGAACACCGCGGCCACATCGTCCATGTCCCAGCGGCTTTCCTCGGTGGTCTTGCCGGTGTCCGTGGTCTCGAGGCGGGCGAGTTCTTCTCGATTTGCAGCGATTGCGTCGGCCAGGGCCACCAGCAGGTCAGCCCGCTCTGCGCCGGTGGTCTGCGACCAGGGGCCGTTATCGAAGGCCCGCCGGGCACTGATGATTGCAGCCCGGGCATCGGCCTGCCCCCCTTCGGCCACCCGGGCGATTTCGGAGCCATCGAAGGGATTGATGATGGAGCGGGTTTCCCCCGAAGCGGCGTCGAACCACGCCCCGTCGATGTACAGCCTGCTCATGGGTTCGTCTCCTTCACGTAATAGGGTACGTGTAGCGGTTCTAAGGGTGTATTGCCCAGGATCATGTCCGCGGCCTTCTCGGCGATCATCAAGACCGGGGCATAAATGTTCCCGTTGGTGATGGCGGGCATGACCGACGCATCGACAACGCGGAGACCTTCAACGCCGTGCACCCGCAGTTCGGGGTCGGTCACCGCATCGGGGCCGATACCCATTTTGCAGGTGCAGCTGGGGTGGTAGGCGCTTTCACCCTGTTGGCGAATGAACTCGAGAATCTCTTCGTCGGTTTCTACCTCTGGTCCCGGGGCCAACTCTTCGTCTCGAAAACGGTCGAAAGCTGGCTGGGTCATGATGTTTCGGGTACAGCGAATGGCTTCGACCCATTCCCTCCGTTCCTGTTCGGTGCCCAGGTAGTTGAAGACGAGGTCGGGATAGTCGGTGGGGTCGGCGGATTTGATGCGCACATGACCCCGGACATCGGTGTTCATGGGGCCCACGTGAACCTGGTAGCCATGGCCCGGCTGTGCGCTGGAGCCGTCGTAGCGAATGGCGATGGGCAGAAAGTGATATTGCAGGTTGGGGTAGGCCACCCGGTCGTTGCCCCTGATGAAGCCACCCGCTTCGAATTGATTGCTGGCGCCGATCCCCCGTCGCCGGAACAACCACTGAAATCCAATCCAGGGTTGGCGCCACCATTTGAGCGCTGGGTACAGGCTTACGGGCTGGGTGCAACCGTATTGAATATAGACTTCCAGGTGGTCTTGGAGGTTTTCGCCCACCATGGGCAGGCTCTGCACCATATCGATGCCCAGGGGCTCGAGGCGCTCGGGATCACCAATGCCCGATAACTGAAGAAGTTGGGGCGAGTTGATGGCCCCGCCACAGCAGATGATCTCGTCGCCCGGTACGATGGATGTACGCCCTTTCCGACGAATCTCGACCCCCACGGCGCGACGCCCTTCGAAGATGATCCGGTTGACCATGACTCCGCATTGCACCGTCAGGTTGGGTCTCTTCATGACCGGGTGTAGATATGCTCGGGCGGCATTCCAGCGACGACCCCGCCAGGTGGTCCGGTCGAAGGGACCAAAGCCTTCCTGCTGGTAGCCGTTTACATCGTCGGTAAGGGGATAGCCTGCTTCTTTGGCCGCGGCGAATAACGCATCAAAGAGGGGATTGTCGCAATCGGCGGTGGTCAGATATAGCGGCCCATCGGTTCCGTGGTAATCGTCGCCGCCAACGAGCCGATTCTCGATGCGCTTGAAGTACGGCAGTACATGGGCGTAGCTCCAGGCATCTAGACCCGGAAAACGCGCCCACTTTTCGTAGTCGAGGGCGTTGCCCCGAATATAGATCATGCCATTGATGGTGCTGGACCCACCCAGGACTTTGCCCCGGGGTTGGTAGACCCGTCGGCCATTCATGAAGGGCTCAGGCCCTGACTCGTACCACCAATTGTACATGCGGCTGGCCAGGGGATAGGTCAGAGCCGCCGGCATGTGCAGGCGGAAGTCCCATCGGTGATCGGGCCGGCCGGCTTCGAGGACCAACACTCGAGTGGACGGGTCTTCACTCAGCCGGCGGGCCAGAACGCAACCGGCCGAGCCGCCGCCAATGATGATCTTGTCGTAGGTTTTTTCCGCCAAGGCGCGCATCCTATGAAAGGGGTCACAGGCCTGTCAATCGCCGACAGCGGTTGCTCTTTAGCGGTTAGAACAAATAAAGCACCTGCACCACAACCTGCAGAAACCCCATTAAGCGGCCCTTGCCAAGCTTAAGACGATAAATAACCAAGAGCATGATTTACGGGGAGCCGGAGGTGACGAAGGGGGCAAAACAGAAGGCAATCCCAAATCCATGCAAAAATTTAACGCATGGACGCTAACTGCCGCAATAATTCCAGACCTTCACACGGACGAAAACGCAGGCAGAAATTGCCATGCGCCCACTGCTTTTAATTCTGCTCATTAGGAGCACGGTTTTGAGTTCCACCATCAAAACGGTAGTGGGTGCCGGGAAGGCGAGTAAGATGTCGGCTTATTTTAACCAAGCGCAGAGCGCGTTGTTAGATATTTTGGAAGACGAAGCCGGGCAGCAGATTGAGGCGCTGCACCATTACATTCGGCTGGGTGACGAGATGATGCCGCCAGAGGCGCCGAGGCAGTTATTTTTTGGGTAAAAATCGCTTCGCCTATTCAAAGCAACTGGACAAGAGCGGACAAATAATAATGAAAATTGTGTTCACCCTATTCATCAGCCGATTTGCGGCATCCCTGACAAGATCTATGAAATTCAAGATATAATAAGGCTTAGCTATTATTCATTGCATTCACAAACTCCTCCTCAAACATGGGGGTAAGAAGGATGAAGCCATAAAATTTGGTGGTGGATAAAGAAGTCCCACTAACCTCTTAACTCAAACTGTGTGAGATTCATGGAGAAAAGGGGAGATAAGTGGGATTTGCACTGTCGGATCCACTTATTCATTGGAGTTTTAAGCGTGGAGAGGGTTTGATTCCATTCACCCTCTCCGCTTCTCAAACCCTTCAGTCTGAACGGTTTACCGCGCGATAGAGGTGTGGGTATTTTGAATCTCACAACGGATTCAATTTCGAATTTTCCGTTCATCCTTCAATTATCGATGCTCCGAAGGGGATGGCCACTGGATTTTCAGCTTTTTTCTTGGAAAAACTTAACGAACAATCACTGTTTTTTGCGTGGGCTTTAAATCATCCTTAACTCAATTACTTACAACAATCGCAGCTGTGCTTCTGGTGGGGTGTTCCAAGGGGTGGATACTTGATTATCATGAACCCGCAGAGCAGTTTCTNGCAAAAGATGTAGCAACCAAGGCTAAGCCATATGTTGGAAGACACCTTAAGATCACGATTAAGGGAATCGTATCTAAAGTTGACGTCAGCAATACAAATTCATCAATGATATATCTTAAGGATGGCATAGAATGTAATTTGGGNAAATTCTCAAGAATGGCCTCAAGCTGTAAAGTTGGAGAAGTAGTTTATATAGATGGTTTTTTGAAACATTGTGATGATAATAAAGTATTACTTGAACCAGCAATACTTAGGGATCCGACTGCTAAATTTATCCCAATAAAAGCTGGAGGGAAGTAGTTTTCTTTGGATAGACCTGTGCGTAGCACTTACAAAAATATTTATGAAATTTGAAAAACCAAAGACTGATTGGTTTAATTTTATTTCAACAGTAATTGTTATATTCGCTGTAACGCTATCAATGCTTCTCGCCCCTCACGCCAGTCAAGAAATAATCAAAAGAGTGCTTTCATTTGTTACAGGTGAAATTGGCCTGCTTTATATTTGGTTTGGGATCGCAGTATTATTCTTTTTACTAATCATTGCATTTAGTCCGTCTGGAAAAATAAAGCTAGGCCTCCAAAATGATAACCCGGAACATTCAACACTGAGTTGGATAGCCATGTTGTTTTCCACCGGCATCGGTACAACAATACTTTATTGGGGTACAATTGAATGGATCGAGTACTATCAGGAACCTCCCTTTAAGATACAAGCTCGCACCGAGGATGCGCTAAAATGGTCAACCTCATACGGAATGTTTCACTGGGGAATAATTGGTTGGGCACTTTATTGTTTTCCTGCTGTATGTCTCGGTTATGCTTATCATGTACGTAATGAATTATCTTTAAACCTTTCTTCAGCATGTCTTCCAGTTTTGGGCAGGAGTGCCCGGAAAATGCCGGGAAGAGTTGTTGATATTTTATTCATGATTGGGCTTTTGGGGTCGTCGGCAACAGGTATCGGATTGACCACACCCTTAATCACCGAATCTTTTGGGAAATTTTTCAATATAGAACAGTCTTTTGGACTTACGATCTGTGCTATTGCGTTAGTAGTCGCGGTAATTGCATTGAGTGTCTATGTCGGCTTAGAAAGGGGCATAAAAAAATTATCNAATATAAACATAACTTTAATACTAATTATNATGATGATGATTGTTGCTTTGGGACCAACTAAATTTATTATAAATCAAGGCACGGATAGTTTTCTTTTCATGTTAAAACATCTTCCTGAAATGAGCGGAGTTGGCTACCCATCACAAAACAAAGCTTTCACAGAAAAATGGACAATTTTTTATTGGGCATGGTGGCTAGCGCTTGGTCCATTTGTAGGGATGTTTATTTGTAAGATTTCTCGAGGACGAACATTGCGTCAATTAATCTTAAACGTTTTATTTTTTGGCACTCTTGGCTGTACTGTCTGTATAACAATACTTAGCGGATATTCGCAATTTCTTGAACAAGTACAGGGAGAGGGAATTGTTGATTCATTTAACCAGAATAAGCATTCAGTAGTCATTCAAGTGCTAACATCTCTACCGCTTGGCGAATGGATACTGCCTATTTTCTTTTTACTTTGCATTTCTTTTGCTGCGACAACATATGATTCTGCATCATATACTCTTGCTGCGGCTGCTACCATAAAGCTCCAACCAAGTGAACATCCTGCTAGATGGCATCGAGTTGTGTGGGCCGTAGTTCTTGGTTTTCTCCCTCTTGCCCTAATGTTGCTAAGTAATCTTACAGGCGATAATGATCAAAATAGTGTTCTCTTATTATTACAGACCGCTTCAGTTGCTGTCTCGCTTCCTATTTTATTAATTGGGGTTATTATGATAGTATCTTTGATAATGCTTCTATTCAAACATGAGACGGGTGACAATTGAAATATGAGGTAAAATGAAACACCTCCTACTCACAACAATCGCAGCCGTGGTGCTGGTGGGGTGTAGCGTGAAAGAACTGTTTGTTACAATGCAATCGACTCCTTTATCTGCTGAACCCCTTCTTCAACGACATATTACGGATAAAGAACTTAAAGCTATTGGAGATCTTCATTTGGCGGTTGAAGAAGGAGATCTGAGCACAGTCAGGCAGTTTCTGGAATCTGGAACAAATATTGAATGCGTTTGAGGTAAAGCCTCTTTCAGGGTTCTCCATAGGGCGGCTGAGGCGGGTAATAAGTCTATGGTGAGATTACTTATTCAGAAAAAAGCAAACGTCAATGCAACGGCTATAAAGGGGTGGACTCCGTTGGACTTGGCACATAAAGAAGAGCACGTCGAAGTAGTCGAGTTGCTTCGAGAAAACGGAGCCAAAACATCTGAAGAATTGAAAGCTGAAGGGAAATGAAACACCTCCTGCTCACAACAATCGCAGCCGTGATGCTGGTGGGGTGTGGTGAGTCGCAGCAGTCGTCTCCACCAGTAGCAATACAACTCACTGAAACTGTGTGTGAGATTCATTGAGAAAAGGGGAGAGCAGTGGTATTTGCACTGTCGGATCCACTTATTCATTGTAGATTTGAGTGTTTAGAGGGTTCGATTCCCTTCACCCGCCCCAATTCTCAACCCTTCATTCTGAATGGTTTACAGCTTCGATAGAGCAGTGGGGATTCTGATTATAACAACTGCTTCAATAAACTTCATCTAAGGCCTTCCGTTTCTAACTCTCTAATCTGATCTCAGCGCTCCTGATGAATTGTTGAATAAATGTTG
>NZFR01000140.1 GCA_002689335.1 Verrucomicrobiales bacterium | reverse complement strand
CCGCGCTGCATTTCCCGCAACAGATAATCGAACACCTCGTCGAGACCAAGAGGGTTGAGTGCTTGGCGGCCTCTCTCGAAATCTTCGCACTCGCGCAGCAGCCTCGCCCGAAAGGCCAAGCGGTCGAGATTCTGTTCGTTGGATAAAGCTGACGGAGCAATCGTGTCGAGCTTGGCCAACGCGGTTTGCCTTCGACGATGTTGCCTGCTGAGTGCGGGGAGAGTGGCTGTGTTGAATCGCCCTTCACCGGAGGAAAGGCCCACGTACGTCGCGTCTGCTGGGTGGTCGGCGTAGAATTGGTTGAAGTACTCGTCGAGAAGTTGCTCGAATTGTTTGGGCGATGAACTCATCGGGATCATTGTGACGATTCGTGTTGGTGTTGGCCAATTTAAATGAACTGTTTGCGATACTGCAGTGGCGTTAAGCTCATCGTTTTTTTGAATTTCACGGTGAAGAAACTTTGGTCGTAAAAAAAGCTTAAAGGTGATGTCCCAGATGGAGAGGAAGGCGTCCAAGCAGGTCGCACGCTTCATGAATTCTCATTTTAATAATTTACTGCTGAGGTTTAAATTTAAGTACTACTTAAATTTCCTTTCGAACTGGCGGAGTGACAGGTCGCGTGTTTTGGAGAGTTCGGAGATTGCGACTTTCTCCCAGAAGTGATGGTGAATGTGGCTGAGTGCTTTTTTTAGTTCCTGTTCGGCCGGGAATTTTTTCCGATGCTGATGATAGTCCTGAATGATGCCTATGACTCCGAGGACTTCGTCCGACTCGTAGATAATCTGAAATTTACTGGTGAGGAAGCACGAGGGAATGCCTTGGCGATTCAGGATTAGATCCACGATTTTCGTGGAAGTCTCGAGCCGTTTCATGATGGCGATGTTGTCGCGCCGGTACTTTTCCGCTAGCCGTCTGGGGAGTAGGTCAAAATCGGTGTGACCAATAAAATCATCTTCGGATTCTAACCCGATAACGCATGCCAAATGCCAATTTGCCTCCATTACTTCGCCCTGTCGATCTTCCGCGAAGAACGAATAGCCGGGGCACAATCGAAAAGATGATAAAATTTGCTGCTCGGATTGATCTTGTTGAAAAGTGATTTCAGTCTCTTTTGTGTTTAAATGGTGTCGGTCAATGTGAGTATTTGATAAAACTAGAGCATGTTTTCGCCTGCCGAATTAATAATAAAACAAACCAAAAATTGGCATGACTTATACCTGTTGGGAGATTAATTTGTTGCCGAAACGCGTTATGGGTAGAAAAATTTCAACATCACTATGGTTTAACTTCGTGGGAGCCGTCGCGGTTGGNTCAGTTTTCACTGGGTTGAATGCGGCGGAATTGTCGGATGCTGCCAAGGTCGAGTTTTTCGACAACAAGATTTATCCCATCCTCAAGGAGAACTGTTTCAAGTGTCACGGTAGTCGCGAACGGATCAAGGGTGAGTTTCGNCTGACNAATCGCTCCGGGGTGGTCAAGGGCGGAGAGTCCGGTGCTGCGATCAATTTGAGCAAACCGGAGGAGAGCCTGTTTTTGGCAATGCTAACGTGGAAGGACGAAAACCACGAGATGCCGCCAGATGAAAAACTTCCGGATGCCCANATCGCGNTGNTAACNGAGTGGGTGAAAATGGGGGCNCCGTACAACCCNGCCAAGGAGATTCANGGCAAGGAAGAACCCAACGGCGAGTTGGCCACGAANAAGATNAACGAGCGCACCAAAAACGCATGGGCGTTTAAAGGAGCNANGCCGACTGTGCTGCCCAAGGTGGATGATGCCGAGTGGCGNAAAANCGGGATNGACGCTTTTGTTCNTGCNGGTCTCGCCAANAATGGTTTGAAGCCGAACGGNCAAGCNTCCAAAGCGGTGTTAATTCGCCGAGCCTATTACGACATNACTGGCTTACCGCCGACNATCGAGGAAGTGGAAGCGTTCATTNCAGACAAATCTNCGGANGCTTTTGAAAAGGTGGTCGACAAACTTTTGGCTTCCGACCAGTACGGCGAGCGCTGGGGTCGGCATTGGCTCGACTTGGTTCGCTTTGCCGAAACCAACGGTTACGAACGCGATAGCCGGAAGGATCTCATTTGGAAATATCGCGACTACATCATTCGCGCGTTTAACGAGGACAAGCCGTACGATCGTTTCGTTAAAGAGCAGTTGGCCGGCGATTTGTTGCCGGACCGTGATCGAGACAGCGTTACTGCGACCGGCTTTTATCGCTTGGGCATTTGGGATGACGAACCGGCTGATCGCGAGTTAGCGCGATACGAGTATTTGGATGACATATTGCGAACGACCGGGGAAACGTTCCTTGGGATGACGATCGGCTGTGCGCGCTGCCACGATCATAAGATCGATCCAATTTCACAGCGCGACTACTACACGATGCTTTCGTTTTTTAGCGATATCTCTGGGCACGGGAAGGGGAACCGCAACCACGTCGCGATCAGTGATCCGAATGAAAAGGCCGCTTACGAAAAAGCGGTGAAGGAGAAGCAGAATCGCGAGAACAAATTGCAGGCCAAGATCGAGCCGATCGAGAAGGAATTTATCGCTGGATTGGCCAAGCGCAGACCTGAACTCAAGCTGCAATCCGGTCAGGCTAAGGGCAACCAAAACGCCTGGGTGGTTCCGGATGCCAATCGCGGTAAAGGGATCGTTTGGGAGTTCACTTTCGACAAACCGGCGGATAATTGGTTTGAGATCGCTTTTGATGACAGTAAATGGCGGAAGGGTCGCAGCGGATTCGGTTCTCCGGGTACACCGGGGGCCAAGGTGCGTACGCCTTGGCATTCGAAGGAGATTTGGCTGCGCCGCGATTTCCGTTTTGATACTATCCCGGCCAAGCTCACGCTGAAAATCCATCATGACGAGGATGCCCAAGTTTACCTGAACGGCAAGTTAATCAAGTCATTCATGGGCCATCGTTCGAATTACACCGAGGTCGATGTTACTAAAGAATGTCTCGACGTGCTTCAAACTGGCCGAAACACCTTGGCGATTCACTGCAAGCAAACCAGTGGTGGGCAGTACATCGACGCCGGTCTGGTTGTTGATCAAAGCAAAACACCAGTGCCGGTGCTCGGGCGCCTGTACGGCAAGGAGGTGTTTGGAGAATCCAAGCTAAACGAATACAACCAGTTGCGGGATGAGTTGGCTAAAGTTCAGGCTACAAAGGTCACTCTCAAAACGGAATACGCCATGGCCGTCGGTGAAGATTCACGGCGCAAGATGTGGATTCTGCGTCGTGGTATGCCGGCGTTGAAAGGCGAAGAAGTCGGCCCTGCGTTCCCGGAGATTCTGGCAGCGCCTGCCGTGCATGTGCCGAACGAGTACACCGTTGGGAAGGCGACAGGAAAACGCCGCGTATTGGCCGAGTGGGTCGCCAGTCCGGAAAACCCGATGACCGCGCGCGTCATGGCCAACCGGCTTTGGCAGCATCACTTCGGTCGTGGCATCGTTCGCAGTTCCAACAACTTTGGGTTTATCGGCGAAAAGCCGACGCACCCTGACTTATTGAATTGGTTGGCCAACGAGTTAGTCGTCGGCGATTGGAAACTGAAGCGAATGCACAAGCTCATCATGATGAGCAAGACCTACCAAATGTCTTCTAAAGGAAATGAGGCGGCCTTGGCCAAGGATCCGAACAACGACTTCATGTGGCGTTACGACATGCGGCGTTTATCCGCTGAGGAGATTCGCGATTCGATACTCAATTTGACCGGCAAGTTGAACCTTAAAATGGGTGGGCCGAGCATTTACACCGAAGTGCCACGTGATGTGCTGGCGACAGCATCTCGTCCGGGTGGCGCTTGGGGGAATTCCTCCGAGGAGGATCGCAACCGCCGTAGCGTTTACATCTTTGTGAAACGGTCTTTGCACGAGCCGTTTTTGAGCGCGTTCGACTGGGCGGACACAGACAACACCTGTGACGTTCGGTTTGTGACCACCGTNCCNACACAGACGTTGACTCTNNTAAACAGCAAGTTTCTCAACGACTCGGCTGAGAGCTTGGCCAAGCACACGGCGGAAGTTGCTCCGGATAACACCGAAGCACAGATACGTCACGCGCTGCAAAAAGCCACTCACCGTGAGCCGACTGACGCCGAGGTGAAAGACGGCTTGGAGTTGGTGAATGACCTGAAGGGGAAAACCAAAGCCTCACAGGAAGATGCCATGCAACGCTTCTGCCTGTTGGTACTCAACCTGAATGAATTTTTGTATCTCGACTGACGAAAACTTTAACGAACGACATGAAAAATAATCGACCTAAAAACACGTTTTGCGGCCAATTAAATCGCCGCGAGTATCTGCACCAAGTGGGCGGTGGGTTCACCTCGCTCGCCTTGGCAGGATTGATGGCGAAGGATGGCTTCATCCGCAGTCAGGCGATGGCGGCCGATGGAAAGTCGCCTTGGAAAAACCCGCTTGCGCCGAAAGATCCGCCGCTGCCGGCCAAGGCCAAGAACGTGATCTTCTTGTTTATGTACGGTGGTCCGAGTCATATGGACACCTTTGAGTACAAGCCGGAGTTGTATCCGTTGGATGGCAAAACCATCAAGGTGAACACCTTCGGTCGTGGCGGTAAAAAAGCCGGCGGTCGCGTTGTGGGGCCGAAATGGAAATTCAAACAGTACGGCCAATGCGGTAAATATGTCAGTGACCTGTTTCCGCATATTGGAAAACACGCTGACAAGATTTCATTCCTGCACTCGATGACAGCGGACTCGCCGATTCACGGTTCCGCGATGCTCATGATGAACTCCGGCAGCCTGCTGAGTGGTCGGCCGTCAATGGGTTCATGGGTCAACTATGGTCTTGGATCGGATAACGAAAACCTCCCCGGCTACGTGGTGATGCTGGACCCGACCGGCGGCCCGATTAGCGGAGCCAAGAACTGGACCAGTGGTTATATGCCGGCGGCTTATCAGGGCGTCGTGATGAATGCCAGCGGCTCCACACCGATTCTTGACCTAAAGAATGCGCGCAACATGAGCAGGGAGCAGCAGCGCATGCTCATCGACAAACTGAACAAGTACAACAGCCGTCATTTGAGCGATCGTGTGGATAACACCGCATTGTCTGCCCGGATTTCCAGCTACGAGTTAGCGTACAAAATGCAGATGAGCGCTCCGGAAGCAGTCGATTTCGATAGCGAATCGGAACACGTCAAGCGCCTCTATGGTTTGGACCAAGATCGTACCAAGGACTTCGGTAAAAAGTGTCTGCTCGCCCGTCGCTTGGTTGAGCGGGGTGTGCGATTCATTCAGATTTACTCCGGTGGTAACCACAATGACGCCAACTGGGACGCCCACGGCGACTTGGAGAAAAACCATAACTATCACGCAGGCAACACTGACAAGCCGATCGCCGGTTTGTTGGAGGACTTGCAACAGCGCGGGATGCTAGATGAGACATTGATCATCTGGGGCGGCGAATTCGGTCGCCAACCGACGGCGGAATATGCCAAGGGCACAGGCCGCGATCATAACAGCTACGGTTTCACTACGTGGATGGCCGGTGGCGGGATCAAGGGCGGCGTCAGCGTTGGCCAAACCGACGAACTTGGCAGCGCAGCGGTTGAGAAACCGTTCCACGTCAAGCACATGCACGCGACTGTACTAAAGCAGCTTGGATTTGATCCCAACGAACTGAGCTACTTTTACCGCGGGCTGGAGCAGCGCTTAGTTGGTGTTGAGGGTGCGGAACCGATCAACGAGATTATCGCCTAGCGTTTATTCAATAGACTCTTCAAAGCGGGGCAACATCGCCCCGCTTTTTTTGTAGGCCAAGCGCTTGGCCANGCNCGGTATTGGGATTGATTTTACAGGCGGAATNNGTAGCCTCCGCGNTCTCCGTGAAAAACATATTTTTATNGGTCTTGCTGNCGNGCANNGTGAGCGCTGCGCTGGGTCAAAAAGTTCAGAATCCGCCCATCCCGGATTTCTATGCCCCTGAGGAATCGATGAAGCGCATGAAGCTTCAGGATGGGTTCAAACTGGAGTTGGTTGCAAGTGAACCTATCATCAATGAACCTGTGGTTATTGAGTGGGACGCCAACGGTCGTTTGTACGTGGTCGAGATGAACACATACATGCAGGACATCGATGGCAAAAANCANCGTGATNCGACCAGNCGGGTNGTGCGGTTTGAGGACACCAACGGCGACGGTAAAATGGACAAGCACACCGTGTTCATCGACGGATTAGTGCTGCCGCGTATGTTGCTGCCNACCACCAAGGATAAAGTNATCGTCCGCGAAACNGANACATTTGACCTCTACTCTTACGAGGATACCGATGGAGACGGNAANGCGGACAAAAAGGAACTCGTTTATCAGGGCGGCCGTCGCGGNGGCAACTTNGAGCATCAACCAAGCGGTATGCGTTGGAATATCGATAACAGGATGTACGTGACCTACACGAATCGGCGTTATCGGATGCGCCCCGATGGCATGATCGAAGCCGAGCAAATTGCCGTNGGNACTGGCCAATGGGGTCTCGCTTACGACGAGATGGGGCAGCTTATTTTCTCGACGGCAGGCGGCGAGNGAGTCGCGCATCATTTTCAAATCATGCCGCAATACGGNTCGCTGAGTTTGTCNGGNGAAATGGAGCCGGGATTTGAGGTTCCNTTTCCGATTACCGCCACNCCGGATGTTCAGGGAGGCCTGCGTCGTATCAAAACGGATGGCACGTTGAACAAGTTCACCGGTTGCTGCGGCCCTTCGGTTTTCCTTGGCGACAACGGCCCGAAGGACATGTACGGCGACTACATCGTATGCGAACCGGTTGGCCGCTTGATAAGACGTGCCAAGATCACTAAGGTTGACGGCAAAAACGTGCTGTCGAACGCTCATCCCGGCGAGGAATTTATTGCGTCGAGTGACATGAACTTCCGACCCGTCAATTCAGCAACCGGCCCGGACGGAGCTCTCTACATTTGTGACATGTATCGCGGGATCATTCAGGAAGGCAACTGGGTTCGCCCCGGCTCGTATCTTCGCCCGGTCGTCCAGAAATACAAATTGCAGGACAACATTCGCCGCGGCCGCATCTACCGCGTTGTGCATGAGAGCTACCGCAAAACCAAACAGCCCCGCATGTACGAGGAAAAGACGGCTGCTCTGGTGAAACATCTTACCCACGCAAACGGTTGGTGGCGGATGACCGCTCAAAAGGAAATCATCCTGCGACAGGACAACTCAGTTGTGTCGGCGTTGAAAAACTTGGCCAAGACGGGTGATGGTATCGGGCGCGTGCACGCCATGTGGACGCTCGAAGGCCTTGGCCAAGCGGACGCCGATTTTGCTCTTTCGCTGCTGAAGGATAAGGATCATCGTGTTCGCAAAACGGCAATCCGCCTGATCGAACCGTCCTTCCAATCGGGCGACGATTCGCACTTGGCCAAGGTGTCAGAACTAATGGCCGACAAAAATCCGCGCGTGGTGGCGCAGGCAATTAACTCCGTGCAGTTCCTCCGCTCGCCCGATGCGAACGACCAAATTTTGGCGGGGATGCTGGCCAACGAGAACAACGACTTCGTTCAGGGAGTCGGTCGCTTGGCGTTGAATTCCAAAAAGGGTGGGCGCGGTTCGCGCAACTCAAGTTCGCTTACGGCCAACGGCCTGCGGTCGTTTAAGAAAGGTAGAGATATCTACAATTCCCTCTGTGTCGCCTGTCACGGCAAGGACGGCAAAGGCACGCCGATCGAGGGCACGGGCACGATGGCTCCCTCCTTGGGCGGATCTCCTCGTCTCGTCGGCAGTCATGACGCGGCAATCCGGATTGTCCTCCACGGCTTGACCGGCCCGGTCGATGGGAAAGAGTACATTCAGCAGATGATCCCAATGAAAACCAACGGTGATCAGTGGGTGGCGGATGTGCTCACCTACAGCCTGAACAGTTTTGGAAACAACGCACAGGAAATTAAAGTCGAGCAGGTGAAGGCGATCCGCGAGGCGACCAAGGCCCGTGAGAATCCATACACACTGGAGGACTTGGNCGAGTTTCTGCCGATCAACAANCGCGAGATGAAAGGNTGGGGCTATAGCGCAAGCCACGGTGGTCATTCCGCCAAGCGCGCTGCCGATGGTAAAATCGACTCACGCTTCTCGACCGATNGNCAGCAGCGTCCGGGNATGACGTTCACCGTCGACATGAAGGAAGCTCGAAATATTTACCGGATCGTTTTGGATACCANCGGTTCCGCTCGCGATTACCCGCGAGGGTACGAGGNGGCCGTTTCTGACGANGGAAAAANATGGAGCGACCCCGTGGCCAAGGGNAAGGGGTCAAATGTCATTACGTCGATCNGGTTCGATNCNGTCAACGCGCGTTACTTTCGCATCAAACAAACCGGNAGCGTGGATGGACTGCACTGGTCAATCCACGAGATGAGTGTTTTTGAAAAAGNGGGCAAGGTGCGAAACNTNGCAAAGGTGCAACNAAGNAANAAAGACAAACCGAAGCCGAAACNNGTTTCCAATNTTGATCCGAAAAACCCCTATCACTTTGTTGCAACGGACGACACACTGGTTATCCGTTCGTACGTTGCCGACGGCCCGGCACGCGGCATCTCAGTTGGGATGCCCAACGGCATTAGCTACTGTTTCGATGCGGAAAAATCGCATGTGGTCTTCGGGTGGTTTGGTGCGTTCATGGACGTCGGCCCGGATCGCGGCAACGGGCGTGGCCGAGGCGGACGACCAAACCGCACGCTAGGCACCCGTTTCAGCGTTGGGGCAGACGGGTTCCCGATTCGCGTTGGGAACAAGGAGCCGAAGGCCGTGCAGTTTCGAGGTTATCGTCGCACCAAAAAAGCTGATGTCAGTTTTCGATACGATGTTGATGGTGTTATCGTGGAACAAAAAATCACTCCTGCAAAAGCCGGCGTGGGTTTGGCGTATCAGTTTACCATCGAGGACGCAAAGTCGGACGTTTACTTTTCAGTGGATCGTGGAGAGGTCAACGCCAAATCGGCGAAGGGTAAGTGGGACGGTAACCAATTGAAACTCACCCCGGTTGAAGCGAAGTCGTTCACCGTCGAGGTGGTGCAAAAAATCAAGTAACGCGCTCACCCTGCTGCCTATGTTCCTCGCCGAACAAAGCTTGGCCAACCGCCGAGCCATCATTGTGTTGGTTGCCGGTTGTCTTTGTCTCGCATCGGCCGGCTTGGCCAAGCCGTGGAAGCGACATACGATCGACTTCTCAAGTAAGGATGACGGCAAACTCGGTGCGGACGGAATTCGA
>NZFR01000139.1 GCA_002689335.1 Verrucomicrobiales bacterium | reverse complement strand
TTTGGGATGCGCGTCCAGGGGCAGGTGCGAGCTGTAAACGGCGATGTTGTTGTCGAGTAGGAGGCGGATCAGTTTGTAGCGGTTGTCGGTCCACGGATGTGTTTTGCTCCAGAATAGGCCGTGATGAACGACCAGTAGATCGGCTCCGGAAGCGGCGGTCTTTTTGACCGTTGCCGGAGTTGCGTCCACGGCGGCGGCGATGTGGGTAACGCTCCCCCGGTTTTCGACCTGCAGGCCGTTCACCGCGCCGGGCCAGTCTTCGAACGTGTCCGGTTTTAGGGTGCGATTACAGTGTGCGACAATGTCAGCGAGTTTCGCCTTGGTCATAAAGACAAGGGAAGCAATCCCACCGCGCCAAGCCAAGCGGGAAATGATCGAGGCCATTCGTAGTCTTGACTTTCACCGAGGTCTTGTTGTTACTGGCATGGTTTTTTGATTTAGTTTTTATGCCAACCTACGAATATCAGTGCGAAAAGTGCGATCACGAGTTTGAGGTGTTTCAGTCCATCAAGGCGGATCCGTTGACGGACTGTCCTAAGGGCAAGTGCAAAGGCAAGGTTCGCCGACTGATCGGTACCGGTGCAGGCATCATCTTCAAGGGCAGCGGTTTCTACGAGACGGACTATCGGAGCGAGAGTTACAAGGCCGGAGCAAAGAAGGATACTGATTCCAAAAAATCTTCCACAAAAAAAGACAGCAAGTCCAAAAGCGATAGCAAGCCGAAGGCGTCCAAGGAGAAAAAGAAAAACTGACTTGGCCTCGCGTCAGGAGGTGAGGAGGCGTTGGTGTTCGCTGATTACCGTGCGATCGGTCATGCAGGCAAGGTAATCGCAGATGCTGCGCTCCAGTCCGTGTTCGGGGATCATCGATTGAGCCAGTGACCCCATCGACTCAGGTTGAGTCTGGTAGTGCCTAAATAATTCTCCCAGCAAACGAGTGGCGCGCTTGTGCGGTTTCGAGACGATCTCGTTGAAGTAGAGGTTTTTGTAAAGGTAGGCACGGAGTTGGAGGTTGGCCTCGCGGCGTGCAGGACTGTAGGCGACGAGTCCGTTTTTCTGCTGCCGCACCTCATCGGNNNAATCCACTTTGGCGGCTTCGAGATTTGCTTCCGTCGTGTGGACGACGTCGTGCACCTGTTCGTCGATCAGGCAACGAATGATGAAGTAGTGCCTGCATTCCTCCGGTAATTCGCCGTGCTCGGCGCGGATGCGCTCGGAGGCACTTTTCCAACAATCGATATCACGCTCGAGTTGAGCTTCGGTCAGTAATCCGGAGTCAAGTCCGTCATCGAGGTCGTGGCTGTAATAGGTNATCTCGTCGGCAAGGTTGGCGACCTGTGCTTCAAGTGAGGAAGAGGGGAGNGGCGCTTGCGCTTGNCCAAGCGGCATGTCCGGTGCGTCCTCATGCTTGGCCAAGCCCTCNAGTGTCTCCCACGAAAGATTTAGCCCCTGAAAGTCGGGNTACTTTTGCTCNAGAATCTCAACGACGCGNCGGCTTTGGCGATTGTGTTCGAAGCCGCCNNGATGNTGCATGAGTTCGTCGAGCGCCTCTTCGCCAGAGTGCCCACAGGGCGCGTGGCCAAGGTCGTGCGCGAGGGCGATNGTCTCGGTGAGGTCTTCGTTGATNCGNAGGGCGCGGGCGATGTTGCGGGCGATGGCGGCCACTTCCATCGTGTGCGTGAGGCGCGTGCGCAAGTGCTCACCGCTACCGCTGAAGAAGACCTGCGTTTTGTGTTCCAACCGCCGAAACGCACGGGAGTGGATGATGCGGTCGCGGTCGCGCTGAAACNGTGTGCGCCACTCGGGCGGCCCTTCGGGAAAATGTCTTCCTCGTGAGTCCNCGCTGAATTGAGCGTAAGGCGCGAGTGCGTCGCGTTCGCGAGCCTCGAGTTCTGCACAATTGGCGGGCATCCGGTGTGGGTTAAACGCGGATCGAGTNGAGCAAGTCTTCCGCGGTGTCACCGCGCAGTTCATATGCGCGGAGGATGACTTCCTCGATGAGATTGTTCGGGCACGACGCCCCGGCAGTGACGCCGATGATCAGTTCGNCATCGACTGGCAGCCAGTTTTTGGNCACGGCCATCTCGTGTTTGTCCTGCAAAAAATGATGCAACTCGTCTGNCGATTTCATCTCGTCCGCGTCCTTGATGAAAAAAGTCGGTAGCTTGGCCTCACCCATCTCCGCAAGGTGGGAGGTGTTCGAGGAATTGTATCCGCCAACGACGAGCAGCAGATCCATTGGGCGATTCAACAGGTCGCGGAGGGCGTCCTGACGATCCTGTGTGGCCCCNCAAATGGTGTCGAAGTAACGAAAGTGATCGTCGATCGCGTTNTCACCGTACTTGGTGATCATNGCGGTNCGCATGCGGCNTTGCACTTCCTCGGTTTCGCCNCNNAGCATTGTNGTTTGATTCGCCACACCGATCGCTTTGAGATGAACNTCTGGGTCGAAACCATCGGAATAGGCGCCGTCGAATTTTCTTAAAAACTCCTCGNGNTCGCCGCNTTCGANAATNTAGCGGCAGACNTANTCGGTTTCNTCGAGGTTGAACACGACGAGGTAGTGGCCGTCTTTGAANGCGGTCGCCTGTGAACTGGTGGCCATGGTTTCNTCATGCCACGCCTTGCCGTGNATNATGCTGGTGACCTTTTCGCGGGCGTTTTGGCGGACACGTTTCCANACACTCATTACATCGCCGCAGGTGGCATCNANGATCGTNCANCCTTTTTCCTTGAGTTGATCGNGGATACCCACCTCGGTNCCGAATGCAGGNATGACAACCGGATCGCCNTCACNGAGATCGGTTAAATCTGCTGCTTTNTCGCTGCCGGTGAGNAAAGTCACGCCCATGTCGNGGATCTGATCGTTGACGTGCGAGTTATGAATAATCTCNCCGAGAATNTAGACNGNTTGTTCCTNNGGNAAATGCCTTCGTGCNGCGTAGGCNAGATCGATCGCCCNCTCNACGCCGTAACAAAAGCCGAACTCCTTNGCCAANCGCACGCCGGTGTTNCCGTAGGCGAACTTGGATCCGTTGGCGCGGATGTGCTCGACGAGTTCGCTGCGGTAATGNATNACGACCTCGGCCTTGACCTTCTCCATGATGTCCGGCCGTCGGACGTTGATTCGCTTGGGCTTTTCTGCGCTCGGCATCGGATTCAGTATCGCACCCGCGGGACGGCTTTGGCAACGGAATTAACCCGCGAGCCAGGTGAGGATCGCTTTTTGGGTGTGCAGCCGGTTTTCGGCTTGGGTGAAAATTGTGTCGGCGTGGGCCTCGAATGTTTCCTCGTCGATCTCCTTCCCACGATAGGCAGGAAGGCAGTGCATCACCAGCGCGTCCGGCTTGGCTAAGCGCATTAATTCGCCGTTGATCTGGTAGCCGGCCAACTTGGCCAAGCGCTCTTCCGCCTCGGCTTCCATGCCCATCGACACCCACACGTCGGTGTAAATCATGTCCGCTCCATCTACAGCAGCTTGGATATCTTCTGTGCAGGAAATGTTGCCGCAGGCCTTGGCCAAGAGTTCCGCGCTTGGCTGGAATTCCGCCGGNGCNGCGATNCGCAATTCAAAGTCCANNGCCGCCGCNGCGTNNACCCANGAGAGNGGCACGTTGCAGGCGCCATCGCCAACGTAGGTGACGACCCGGCCACAGATTGGGCCGCGCGCCTCTTCGAATGTAAAAATGTCCGTCAGGATTTGGCACGGATGCTCGTCGTCGGTCAGCGCATTGATGGTCGGGATGTTCGATAAGTCGGCGAACTCCTCGACGTCCGACTGCGCGTAGGTGCGGATGACCGCGCCGTGCACCATTCTGCCCAAAACACGAGCNGTGTCCTTGATCGGTTCGCCGCGACCTAATTGCATGTCGTTCACGTTGAGAAACATCACNGAGCCGCCAAGCTCGCGGATCCCGACCTCGAACGAGACTCGGGTGCGGGTGGAGGATTTGGTGAAAATCATCGCCCACGTTTGGGCGTCGAGNGGCTTGGCTTCTCCAGCGCCGCGATGGGCCTTGATGGCATTCGTTGAGTCGAGGATTTCTCGCATCGACTCGCCCGGCATGCCTTCGAGTTTTAAAANGTGTTTCATGCGGTCAGTTTTTCGATGGTTTGTTCGAACAGTTGGAGACCTTCGTCGGCCTCGTCTTGAGTCAAATTCAGTGCCGGCAAAAAGCGGACGACCGATTGCCCGGCTGGGATGGTGAGCATGCCGGCCTCGTGCAGCGCGGACACCCATTGCACCGAAGCCGGTTTCGCGTCGTCAAACGAGGCGATATCGCTGCCCATTTCGATGCCGATCATCAGGCCGATGCCTCGAATCTCTTGGATTGCCGTCGGGTGCTTTTGCTGGATTTCGGTCAGCCGGTCGACGAGGTGTTGGCCGATTTGCACGGCGTTTTCCGCGAGACCGTCGCGGTCGACGATCTCGAGAATTTTATTTCCCACCGCGCAGGCCAACGGGTTGCCGCCAAAGGTCGATCCGTGTGTGCCCGGGCCGAGCACGTTCGCGTGTTTTTCAGCAATCCAAACGGCGCCCATCGGAAACCCGCCGCCGAGAGACTTCGCCATACCCACGGCATCCGGCAAAAAATCGCCGCCCCGATCGCCCAGAATCGTTTGAAAACTTTGAAATGAGCCGGTTCGAAAATGTCCGCACTGCACGCCATCCCAAAGCAACAGCAGGTTGTGTTTATCGCACAGGTTACGCAGGCCAAGAAGGTAGTCGGGGGAGGCAGGGCGGATGCCGCTCTCACCTTGAACGCCTTCGATCATCACCGCTACGGTGGCAGGAGTGAGGGCTGAACGAATCGCGTCCAAGTCGTTGAACGGCACATGCGAAAAGCCCTGCAGCAGGGGAGAGAATCCGTCCTTCACCTTCGCTTGGCCGGTCGCGGAGATTCCGGCCATCGTCCGGCCGTGAAACGAGTTTTCTGCTGTGATGACTTCAAAACGGCCTTCCGCTTGACCAAAACGACGGGAGAGCTTGAGCATTACCTCCGAGGACTCGGCGCCGCTGTTGCAGAAAAACACACGCCCTTGGCCAAGCCGCTTGGCCAAGTTTTCGGCCAACTGCGCTTGGCCGTCGAAGTGGTAAAAATTCGTGCAGTGCATCAGGCGGCTCGATTGTTCGGCGAGCGTTTGGCTTATCTCGGGATGCGCGTGGCCAAGGCAGTTCACCGCGATGCCGCCGCCGAGGTCGAGATAGCGCTTGCCGTCCGTGTCCCACACGTACGCGCACTCGCCACGATCCAGCGTGATCGGAAACCGACCGTAGGTGGGGGCGACGAATTGCTTAAATCGATCCTTAATTTCCTGACTCATTTTTCAACAATCTCAGTGCCGACTCCGGCATCGGTGAAAATTTCGAGCAACAGCGAGTGGTCCATCCGGCCGTCGATGAAAAAAACTTTCTCCACCCCGGCCGCCACTGCGCGCACGGCACTGTCGACTTTCGGGATCATGCCCTTGGAGATGACGCCGCTGTTTTTCAGTGCCTCGACTTCGGCCGCCGGCAGGTGCGAAATGACACTCGCCGGGTCATCCGGGTTTTGCAGCAACCCGGGCACGTCGCTCATGTAAACCAAGCGCTTCGGCCGGAGAGCCACCGCCGCTTGGCCAGCCGCTACGTCGGCNTTGCANTTNTAAATCTGGCCATCGGCGTCGGTAGCCGTGGGGCTGATCACCGGAGTGATGTCCTGCTCGATACATTCCAGCAGTGGCGCNGTGTTGACNTCCGTGACCTCGCCAACCAAACCGATGTCGATCGNTTCACCCGCTTGGCCAAGAGGACGGAACGGCTCGCAGCGGAAAATTTCTGTNCCNGACAAACCGCGNGCTTTACCACCGAGTTGGTTGATCATCTCGACAATGCCGGGATTTACCTGATGCGACAAAACCTGCTCNACNAACTCGACCGACTCCGGTGTCGTCACCCGATAACCTTGTTCAAATCGCGTCTCCACGCCGAAGTCCGCGAGCGCCTTGGTGATTGCCTTGCCCCCCCCGTGTACGACGACCGGGTTNATACCAACTGCCTCAAGAAAAACAACGTCCCGAGCCACACCGCTGCGCGTTGCCGGATCGTCCGAGTCCATAAAACTCCCNCCGTACTTCGTGACGAANGTCTCCCCCCGAAACCGCTGTATGTAGGGCAACGCTTCGAGNAACGTGGCNGCCTTGGCAATGAGGTTGTGCATCAATTCGCTTTTCCNGNCTTGAGGTTTCTNNGTCGATAATATTCTATTTTCGCGTGCCGGTAATNGCGCAACTTNCGATCNAGCGTTAGNANGGTGAGATTATNCACCCGTGCAGTAGCCACAATAATTTCATCANCCGGATCGTTTNCCGGGAAACGAGGCAAGTGCATGGCATCATTGACAATTCCCGATGTCATCGGCAGCACGGTGATATTTTTCNTNCAGGCTTCCTTAAGCCAGGTACCCAGNTCTTTTTTTAGGGTCATTTTACCCATCTGCACTTTCTTACCGATTTCCCACAGGCTGATGTCGCTAAGCGCAAACGGGGTTCGACGATCGGCCAACATTGCCTGCAGTTCATTAGCCAGCGTGGCTGGTTCAACCAGTCCGCGATACCACACACTCGTGTCGAGTAGGTATTTCACTCTGCCGCTTCCCATTTCACCGGCAGAGAAGCCTCCAAGTCATCGGGCACATTGCCCGAGCCCTGCATGGCCCCCAGCAATGCCTCAGGTATCTTTTTTTCTGGCAAGATGCGGCCAAACGGCTTTCCTCGCTTGAGGATTTGCACCGTTTCACCGGCATCTAGCCACTTAGACACTTTGCTGAACTCGTTTCGTAATTCCCTGACGGTTGCTTGTTTCATTGTGAGACAATTTGTATCACGAACGGTTTTTCGGTCAACCTCCCAGCGATGCGAGGTCGGTGATGTCACCTTTGTTGAAATCGACGTATTCCTCGGTCAGGTCGGTGGCGTACAAGACGGTTTCGCTTTTGCCGAGGTTTAGGTTGATGTGCAATTCGAATTCTTTCGGTTCGACCGCTTTGCACAGCGTCTCGAATGACGTGCGCGCGGAGCGTCCTTTTTTGAGCGAATAAATTTTCTTCTTCGCTCCGGGGGTGCTGTAGGCGATATCGACGTTTTCCTCGACGACGGTTGCGGGGGAGTAGCCCAGCGCATCGATGATTCGACCCCAGTTGGGGTCGCCGCCGCACCAACTGGTTTTGACGAGCGCACTGTTGCCGACGGCCCGCGCTGCGGCGTCGGCATCGGCGAAAGATTTCGCACCGGTCACCCGCACAGTCACGACTCTCGTGATTCCTTCACCATCCCGGACAATCATCTTGGCCAACTCGAGGCAGATGTGATTCAACGCAGCTTGAAATATTTTCAGGTCCGCTGCAATCAACTTACTGTTGCCTGCAATGCCGTTAGCGAGCAGCAACACGGTGTCGTTGGTGCTCATGTCGCCGTCGACGGTGATGCAGTTGAAACTTTGGGCAACCGCTTCGCGCAGGAATTTTTTTAAGTTGGCGGCAGACACCTTCGCATCGGTGGTCAGGTAGCCGAGCATCGTGGCGTGCAAGCCCTGCGGTGCGGAGGCGGGACGTGCGCCGGTCGGGCTCATGCCGGGTTGAATCATCCCCGCACCTTTGGCGATGCCTCCGAGTCGAACGGTCTTGCCGCTAAGCTTGAACTCCACAGCGATCTGCTTCGGCTTGGTGTCGCTGGTCATGATCGCTTCAGCAACATGAGTGGCCGCGGTTTGTGTCGATTTTAATTGTTCGGCTGTCGTCGCAATACCGGTCCGGATGTTTTGCATCGGCAAATGAACTCCGATGCGACCGGTCGAACCGACCATCACATTCGCTTCCGCGAGGCCAAGCGCTTGGGCTGTGGCGGCCGCCATCTCCCGTGCGTCGATCATCCCTTGCGGGCCGGTACAGGCGTTTGCGTTACCGGAATTCACCACCACTGCTTGGGCGGTGTTGTTTTTCAGATGCTCCACGCACACCTTCACCGGCGCGGCACAAATTTGATTGGTCGTGAACATCCCGGCGGCCTTAGCCGGTACGTCTGACACGATCAGTGCGAGATCGCGTTTTTGTCCCTTTTTACTGCCCTTGCCGGTGCCGAGTGTTTTGACATCGCAAAAACAGGCAGCGGCGCGGAAGCCCTGCGGCGCCGTGATCGATCCCCTGATGACGTTAAATTTGGTCATGGCTCAGATCGGGAGGCCTGCGGTTTCGTCAAAGCCAAACCGAATGTTAAACGACTGAATCGCCTGACCGCTGGCGCCCTTCACTAGATTATCCTCGGCGCTGAAAATTCGCAGCCGCTTGGAGCGAGGGTCGGCTGTCCAGCCGATTTCGATTGTGTTCGTATCGGTGACATTTTTCGTGTCCGGCAACCGGTCGCTTCCGATGAGCCGGACAAATGGTTCGTCGGCGTAGCGCTTGGCCAAGCAGCCGGCGACGGCGTCCGTCCATTGAATGAAATCCTCCGCTTGGCCAAGCGCGGGCGCGAGGTAAAGCGTGGTCAGGATACCGCGATTCACTGGAACCAAGTGCGGGGTGAATTGGACTGTCACTGGTGAGCCGTTGGCCAAGCTTAGTTCCTGCTCGATCTCGGAGAGATGCCGGTGTTTCGGCACGCCATACGGCCGGAGACTCTCATTGCACTCAACGTACAGGAAGGGCAGGGAGGCGTTTCGCCCCGCACCACTGACGCCGCTCAATGAGTCGGCGATGATCTGCTCGGGTTCGATCAGTCCTGCCTCCAGCAACGGAATGGTCGGGAGCAGAATACTGGTCGGATAACAACCGGGCGAGGCGATCAGCGTTGCACTTGCAATGGCTTCGCGGCGGACCTCCGGCATGCCGTACACCGCCTTGGACAACCACTGCGGCGCGGGATGCTCGGCCCCGTAAAATTCCCGATAAACGGCGGCATCGTTCAGGCGGAAATCTGCGCTGAGATCGATGACTGTCACGCCTCGATCCGCCAGCGGTACTGCGAACTCCGCCGCTACACCATGAGGCAGGGCGAGAAAAACGACATCGGCCCTCTCGGCAAGTAAGTCGATCGTTGGCTCGGAAAACGTCAGATCATCGGCCCCGGCGTAACCGGCGAAGCGCGGAAAAACAGTGGTCATCGGCTGCCCGGCGTATTGGCGCGAGGTTAGCACAGACAGGTTGGCGTGCGGATGCCCAAGGAGTAGACGCATCAGTTCCTCCCCGGAGTACCCGGAGGCGCCGACGATCGCCACGTTTACTTTGTTTTCTGCCATGATTCTTTTTTAATGTGTGCGTTTGGCCAAGCGCGTCATGGGTTGATTCCAAAAAAGCAAAAGCCCCGCCAGTGTCCAACCAGCGGGGCTCGGAAAGTAATGCAGTTTAGCGTTTGCTGAATTGGAACTGCTTCCGCGCACCCGGTTGGCCGGGCTTCTTTCGCTCCTTCTTACGCGGGTCCCGCGAGAGATGGCCGGCGTCCTTGAGCGGTTGGCGCAACTCGCCGTTTTGCTTTTCCAACGCGCGAGCGATGCCGAGCCGAACTGCGCCGGCCTGACCGGCGATGCCGCCACCCGACACGTTCACACGAACGTCAGTTTTCTCGTTTAGTTCAACCGTCTCAAGCGGTTCAACGGCGAGGGCGCGTTGGTTTTCAACAGTAAAATAATCCTCAACGTCCCGTCCGTTGACGGTGACCTTGCCGGAGCCATCAGACAAACGCACTCGAGCTACGGCTCGTTTGCGGCGTCCAGTTCCTAAAAATTCTTCGGTTTGAGCCATCGAATANAAATGGGTTATGCGACTTNGCAGGAGANGGGTGATTGGGCNCCGTGCGGATGATCCGCGCCCGCGTAGACTTTGAGCTTCTTGAAAATNTGGCGGCCNAGACGATTGTGAGGNATCATNCCCTTGACGGCCCGCTCGACCAAACGTTCNGGGTGCTTGGCCCGNACNTCAGCCGGTGTNAAGCGTTTTTGGCCACCACGCCATCCGGAAAAGGTGGACATCACNTTGTCGGTCTCTTTATTGCCGGTGAGNACCACCTTGTCGGCGTTGATCACGACAACAAAGTCACCGGTGTCGAGGTGNGGTGTGAATGTGGGCTTGTTTTTACCGCGCAAAATGTTGGCAGCCGACGTGGCTACCTTGCCGAGNACAGCCCCGTTCGCGTCGATAACATGCCACTTGCGCGGCTGCTCATCCACAGAACGGTTCAACTTGTCGATCTTTGGCAAATAGGTNTTCATCCAGAACNCCCCAGAAGCAAAGGGGGNGGNAANNGTACCAAAAATNGAATGTGAGTCAACATGTTGTTTGAATAAAAAATTCGCCCCATTTTGGGGTTTTTCGGGGGCGTTGCCGAATCTTCGCATTGACTCGTGGGCGACCGGTCTTATTTTTGCCCCGGTTTTTTACGATTGTGAGTCTTGAATCCCTTAAATTTGGGCGCCGACTGTTCCTTTTAACAGTCTCCGTGCTGGTTGTGGCACCGTTTCGGGCTTTGGCCAAGCGCTTGGCCAAGCGGCCTTTGGTATATCTCACTTGGCTGCGTGACCCAACGACGACCATGATGGTGAACTGGCTGGACTCAGATTCGCGCAGTCCGGATTACGTGTTGTATCGCCGCTTGGCTGCTCCGCGAGGGAGTCGTTGGACGTTGGCCCGGGGGGTGCGGCACACGTTTGCAGATCAGAAAAAACGGTTTGTTCATCATGTGGAGTTACTCGGTCTGCAGCCAAACACGGATTATGTTTTCACGATTCGCTCGGAGGGACCGGCGCGGGGTGGACAGTATTTCAAGTTTCGCACGATGCCGAAGTCGTTACCGCCCGATTTCCGTTTTGTGACGGGTGGCGACATGATGCACGACCGGAAGAGGGTCGATGCGATGAACAAGCGTGCAGCGGAGTTGAATCCCTGGTTCGCGTTGCTCGGTGGGGATTTGGCTTATGCGAACGGGAATTCGAACGAGGTGGGTAAGTGGGACGATTGGCTCGAGTCGTGGATGTTGAACTGTGTCCGCAAGGCGGACGGGGGGCTGATCCCGATGGTGGTGGCGATCGGTAACCATGAGGTCGCAGGGGGGACGGGCAAGACGCCGAAGGATGCGAAATATTTTTACAGCCTCTTTCCGCTACCGACCAAGCGGAGTTTTTACACGATGGATTTTAGCGATTACCTGAGCCTCATCATGCTGGACTCGGATCACACGGAGCGTGTCGAGGGCGAACAGGAGGTTTGGCTGGAGAAAGCGTTGACGGAACGCGCGGGCAAAGTGCCTTTGGTTTTCCCTTGTTACCATAAGCCGGCGTACGGCACGGCCAAGCCACCTGCAGATTCCCACGATTCGTCAAAAGATCCCTTGGCGCAGAAGATCATCAAACATTGGTGTCCGTTGTTCGACAAGCATCAGGTGACGGCGGTGTTTGAGAACGACCACCACACGTACAAGCGCACGCATCCGCTTCGGAATAATCGAATCGATCGCGAGCGGGGGATTGTTTACCTCGGCGACGGTTGTTGGGGGGTGGACACGCGGGCGGTGCCGAAGCCGGGTGAGCTGTGGTATTTGGCCAAGGCAGAGAGCAAGCGACACCTGATCTGTGTGACGATTCGTGACGGTCGGCCGAATTATGTGGCCTACGAGGCCGACGGAAAAGTGATTGATCAGCACTCGTAATAGGCTAGATTGCGGGGCGCTTTAAGAGATTTAACCAAAATGCCTATTTACACCTACGAAACGATCCCGAAGAAAAAAGGACAAAAGGTTCGCCGGTTTGAGATGGAACAACGTATGAGCGATGAGCCGCTGAAGAAGGATCCGAAAACCGGACTGCCGGTTCAACGCGTGATCACCGGTGGCTCTGGCACGATTTTTGGCGGTCTCAGCGTCATGGCGATGAACCGCAAAAAGGGGTAAGCCCCAGTTTAACATGAAAAGACGATTCTTTGTGCTGGCCACACTGGCATGTTTGGTTAGTGCAGGATTCGT
>NZFR01000138.1 GCA_002689335.1 Verrucomicrobiales bacterium | reverse complement strand
CCAGATCAACTTTCCTGTTTTCCGGTGGAGCGCGACAACCGAGGCATCGGGCTCACCGGGATTGATGATGAGCTTGTCACCGACGATCAGCGGCGGCGAACTCGAGCCCCACGCCAGCAGCTTGCCGCCGTACTCGCGATAAAAATTCATTCTCCAAAGCACCGCGCCGGTATCGAACCGGACGCAATGCAGGTCACCCAGCGCGCCGTGCAGATAAACCAGCCCGTCGTGAATGACCGGGGTCGCACGGGGTGAATTGCTGTAGTCCAATTCANGATCAGCCTCGTACTCCAGCCGCCACACCTCGCTGCCATCGGTCGCGTCAAGGCAACGAAACAAGTCGNGCGTGCCGTCGTNGCTCTTGTCGGGAATAATCACCCGCTTGACCGTCGCCGCCGGACCGGCGACTGCCGGGCCTGTCAGCTTGGTCGACCAGATTTTCTTCAGTTCATCGGGCAGTTGACTTGGCAGGGTTGGCGCTTGGCCAAGNCGGTCCGGCCCTCGCCAGTCCGACCAAGCCGCCTGGTCAAGCGTCTTCACAAATCCCTTGGCCGACTCAAGCACGACCAGCAAATCCTTCCGCTTGGACAATCCNGTGACTTCTCCCAGCACNCGCTTGGCCAAGGCGTCATCGGCAGTGTTCGTNCGAAACAGTCGCACGCCAAGCACCGGATCCGTTTTGGCCAAGACTCGCACCGAGCCAGCCTCGACTTTTTCGCATCCGACGAGCAATGGCGGAAGATACTCAGGGACGACAGTCGCCGCCACTTCGCCATCGGTCAGCGCCAGCACGCCGGAGTCCACCGCCCCCGCCACGTCAAGCTTGGCCAGCTTAGCCAAGCGGGCCTGTTGCAGTGCGGCCCGGGCAGCCTGATTCGTCTCGGCCTCCTCCACCGGGCCAAGCATGACCGCGCGGCCAGACAGGTCGACCAGCCGTTTGGCCGGATCATTCGTACGAACGATGAACACGCCGCGCTGTGTCGTGCCTCCAGTACGGTCAGTGAGATCGGCGAGAGGCGATACCTGCAGATTGAGCCGCTTGGCGTCGAAACGAACCATGGCATCCTTGCCGATTATGAAGTCCGGCTTGGCCTTCATGCGGCGCAACGCGAGGTCGAGGCTTTCTTCGAAAGTCAACTTGAACGGCCGGCCAAGCGCCTGGCCAAGGTGATCGGCGAGCTGGTCGTACCGGCGCTGGCCAATGCCCTCCACGCAGGAGCAGGACAGCGGCAGCGCCAACGGGTCCATCACCACCACCTGCACCGGCTTTTCGGCAGCCTTGCCTAGTGCGAGCGCGAGGAATAGTCCGGCGTACCGAGTCACTTTTTCTTCGGCGCAAGCACGCGGATTAGATTGGCGCGGACGTCCATCACGTANACGCGGCTAGCGTCCTTGTTGACCTCGATCGGGATGTAGCAGGTTTGNGCGGCGAGTTTGCTGCCGCGATCGAACTCGGTCGTGTCCACGTAGCCGACCACGCCGAGGAACTTGCCATCGGGAGTGTAGGTCTTGATGCGGCCCACGCCGGACTCGGCGGTGTAAAGGACGTTGCCCGGGCCGATGTCGATATTCACCGGATTGCAACACGCGGCAAAGCCCTCGATGCCGGTCCGGTCGCGCTTGCCCCAGCGGCCGATCCGGTTACCGTCGAGATCAAAACGGTTGACCCGATGCCGTGAATTCTCGGCAATGAGCAGTTCGCCATTCATCACCTGCATGTCGATGTGGCTGCAGCAACCGTACTGTTGCTCGATAATTTTTTTCGCGCCGGTGAGATCGCGGTTGAATCGCCAAATGTCCTCCGTGGCTCGCATGCTGTTGCCGGTGCCGACCGCGAGAAATACGTGCTTTTNGCTGACGAACAGGCCTGCCGCAAGCGACTTCGCGTCGCTGATATTGTCAAAGTCCGCCATCGAAAGCCGTTTACCTTCTCGATCGTACGAGGCGATTTTACCATGCCCCGCGACGAACACTGTGCCGTCTTCGCAGGCGTGGATCATCTTGGGATGCGGTCCGTCGTCCGGCATCGGCCACTCGCCCTTGACGGAGCCATCCGGGCTAAGCACAAGGATGGCNTANGTATGCTTAAACANNTCGTCAACCGAGAGCGGCCCNCGGTTNCCACGGCGTTCCGGGCGGTCGCCNCCGCCTTCACCGNCTCNNCCCGATCTATCCCNGCCACGGTCGCCGCCGCGCTCGCGTNNACCGGNNCGGCGATTNCGGAATTCCCGGCGAATCTCCTCCGGNAANACGCTCATGATCTTCCGGCGATCCTCGTATTCCATGTCNCNNATNGCNTCAAATAACTGCCGCGGCTCCACCTCNCGTG
Source organism: Verrucomicrobiales bacterium (assembly GCA_002689335.1). Lineage (GTDB taxonomy): Bacteria > Verrucomicrobiota > Verrucomicrobiia > Limisphaerales > UBA1096 > UBA1096. Next base: position 8,790 of record NZFR01000138.1, on the reverse strand, counting down.
CGAGNTCNACAACTTCCGCCTCGGTNCCGAACTCCAGAATCCNCTCGACCTCNGCCNGCGGTTTNCTNNCGCGTTCCGNNCGCCCATCNGGNCGGCGTTCGCGGCNGCCGNTTGTTCGCNAGGGTCGCANCTCGTCGNCGNTCAACTTGCCGTCCCCGTCCTTGTCGAGCTTNGCCAGGGCNNCCTCGGCCNTCTNGATTTCCTCCGCTGAAATCTCGCCGTCCTTGTCTTCATCCAGCGCAATGATCACAGGCAATCTCTGCAACAAGTTGCCAGAGCGGCGTTCACTGCCGGAACCCAGCGAACGGCGGTCACGCCTGCTTGTATCGTCGTCACTGCTCGCCTGCGCGAACTCCATCTTGCCCTTCCCCCATGAAATGCCAACGAGTAGGTCCTCCTCATGGGTCAAGGCGATAGTCTTGATGGTGATNGGATGCCCACTGGCGTGTTTGCTGAATTCAATNGGCTTGATCTCAGCGTGCGTGCCTTCCATGGCAGCCTCCTCCTGCGCTTGACCAAGCGCAACACCCAAGCNAAGCGCGGCGACCCACGCGNATCGTTTCATCGGAAGGTTCACGCGAGGTCGAACAACCGGAAGGCGGTGGTAGTATGATCAAGCGCGACGACCTGTCGGTCAAGCAGCGCCACATCGATGCCGCCGTTTTGGCAGGAGACCAACTCGGCGTCCGTGTCCACCCGCTCATGTTCGGTTGTGTCGAATGCCTCCGGCTCGGCGAGCACGGTTTTGAGTTTTCCGTCCCTGTCAAAAAGTTTGATACGCGGCTGGCCTCGCTCGGCCGTCACAAACTCGCCGCTGTCGGTTACCGCCACGCTCACCGGATTGCAGCANCCGGTGAAGCCGTCGAGGCCGCGGGTGCGTTTGCCCCAGCGCGACTTCAATTCGCCATCGGCGTCGTACCGCTCAACCCGGTGCCGCCCGGGATGAGCTACGACCAGCGAGTCGACAGCCCACGTGATCGGGAAGAACGACTTCGGCACGGCAAACCGGCCNCCCTTGCCACCGGCCAACTGCTCGAGNACTACGCCGCTGCTGTTGATATGCCAGATGGCACTGCTGCCACCGTCAGCAGCATAAATCGATCCGTCCCCAGCGACAGCCAGGCTGGTCAGTGCGGCCTCCTTGGCCAAGCGCTTGGTCTTAGCAAGGGGTTTGCCGGCGCGATCACAAATCCAAGCGCGATCCCGGAACCCGACCACCATCCGCCGCTTGGTCACAGCGAGGCATCGCGGCGAGTGGTTAAACTCAATCTTACGCACCAGCTCTCCGCTTGGCCTGAAAACAGCCACGGCCGAGTCGCCGGCGACATAAACCAAGCCCTCGGCNACGGTCATGTCACGCGTTTGGCCAAGACCGGTCGCATGCCAACCGTCTGGTTTCGGCTTGGCGGCGTTGGCGCCGNTCTGCACTGCCAAGCCGATCGNGGCNATGGACTGGGCGCCACGGCTGAAAAACTGGCGCCGCGAAGGATTCGGCTGACAGTCGTCGGGAGAGCAACCGCATTCTGAGGAGGGATTCATTTTATTTTCTGACATCGCGTTGGTTGATACNACNGGCAAAGACGATGCAACCGACCTAAAAGTTACTNCAAANCTGATGTGCCAAAATCATNCNACGATTCNAGCTCACACGCAACAGTTGACAATCGGGCGGGTTCATTGTGGCATCGGGGCTTCAACNATTCTCCGGACTAATGAANAAATTTAATGTTGGCGTGATTGGTTATGGCTGGGTGGCCGGTGCGCATATCGACTCAATCAACGCCACGACCCAGGGGCAGGTCACCGCGGTTTATTCCTCGAGAAAACTGGACTCNGCCGAACTCAGCGCAAAACACGGCGGCGAGATCACTTGCCATACTGACCTNAAAAAAATGCTCGCCGACTCGTCGATCGACGTGGTCTCAGTTTGCAGTTATCCCTACCAACACGCGAAGCAGGTCATCGCCGCTGCGGCAGCCGGTAAACATCTCATCATCGAGAAACCACTTGCGCTGAATCTCAAGGATTTGCGCGAGATGCACCGAGCCGTTGCCAAGGCCNGAGTGAAGGCGTGCGTCTGTTTTGAGTGCCGATACTCAAGTCAGTTTCTCGCCACCAAGGCGGTGATCGATCGTGGATTGCTGGGCGAGGTTCACTATGGCGAGATCGACTACTACCACGGCATCGGCCCGTGGTACGGGCAGTTCCGCTGGAATACCAAACGCAACGCCGGGGGCAGCAGTTTACTCTCAGCCGGATGCCACGCACTCGATGCCCTGCTGCTTTGCATGGGCGGCGAGGTGCAGAGCGTGAGCAGCTACTCCACCGGTTCCAAAAACAAGGACTTCAAGCAGTACGAGTACGACACAAGCAGCGTCNCAATTTTGAAATTCAAGGATGGCCGAATTGGCAAAACCGCCTCNGTCATCGANTGCATTCAGCCGTANTATTTTCACACGCACNTAGTCGGAAGCGAGGGCAGTCTGTTGGACAATAAATTTCACTCCACAAAACTCGGTGGAACAAGTGGCCTAGACAGCAACAAGTGGAGCGAGCTGTCGATGAAGCTGCTCGACTCCGGTGATGTGAGTGATCATCCGTACCAAACCCAGTTCGAAACCTTTTTTAATGCACTCGCCAAGGACAAGGACATGCCGCTGACTGATTTCGAGACTGCCGTCAAGTCTCACGAAGTCATTTTCGCCGCAGATTTGTCGGCCAAGAAAAACAAACCGATCAAGCTCTCCGAGTTGCGTGCCTGACCCCGCTAACAAACCGCAGCGAGTGGCCATCGCGATTGCCGCGCACCCGGACGACATCGAGTTCATGATGGCCGGCACACTGCTGCTGCTGCGCGAGGCCGATTGGGAAACTCACTACCTCAATCTCTCCAGCGGCAACTGCGGCAGCGCCAGTCTCAGTGCAAGGGCAACCGAGGCCAAGCGCTTGACAGAAGCGAGGGAGGCGTCGGCCCTGCTCGGGACAATATTCCATCCGCCGTTCACGCGTGATCTCGAGATTTTTTATGACGCAGCTCACCTCCGTCGTCTGGGCTCGATTATCCGCGGAGTCAACCCGTCGATCGTGCTCACCCACTCGCCGCAGGATTACATGGAGGATCACACCAACACCTCGCGACTTGCGGTGACGGCGGCATTCTCGCGAGGGATGCCCAACTTCGATGTGGAACCGCCGCGCCCACCTGTCGACAGCGAGGTCACGGTCTACCATGCCATGCCGCACGGCTTGATGGATGACCTTCGCCAACCGGTGCAGCCTGATTTACTGATCGATACCACATCTGTTTTTGAAACCAAGCGGCAGGCGCTCGCAGCGCACCGCAGTCAAAAGGAGTGGCTCGATATCAGCCAAGGGATGGACTCTTATTTGAAGTCGATGGAAGCCATGTCGAGGGAACTTGGCCAAGCGGCCGGGGCGGAACACGCCGAGGGCTGGCGTCGCCACTCGCACCTTGGCTTCAGTGCCGAGGCGATTNATCCCCTTGGCCAAGCGCTNGGCCAAGCGANAGATTAGGCGACCAAGTCGATCATGCGCCGGTCATTTTCGTCAGCGACTTGCAACAGCTTAGCCGCGATCGCCGACTCCTGTGCGGACTGAACCCGCAACTTGGCCGCCTCTACCGGCGACGTGCCGGCAGATTGCTTGAGGTGACTGAGNGAAGATTGATACAGCTTCACCGCAGAAGGCAGAACGGAGGCAACTTGCATNACCAAGCTCAGNGTCGACACGGCGCGCAANAACTTGAGGGATTTATCCAGCCTTGGCCGGNCNCGACACAGCGGTAAACTGCCGNCGTGCTCGACACCGAATTACTCCCCGCCACCGAAGCNGACTCGAAATGGCTGATGGTCGTGCTGCACGGNCTCGGCGACAGCATGGAAGGCTACCGCTGGTTTCCCAACATCNTNGNAAACCCAAAGCTCAATTACCTGCTCGTCAACGCCCCGGACGACTACTATGGCGGCTTTTCNTGGTANGACATTTACGAGAACCCAGCGCCCGGTGTGGANCGGAGCCGGCGGTTGCTGTTTGAGTTAATGGATCAACAACGCGAGGCCGGTTTTGCCACGGAGCAAACGTTTCTGTTCGGTTTTTCGCAGGGCTGCCTGATGACGCTGGAAACNGGNCTGCGCTATCCGCATCGGTTCGCTGGGCTGGTNGGTGTCAGCGGCTACGCGCACGAGCCGAATCAACTCGTCAACGAACTTTCGCCAGTGGCAAAGGAACAGGCGTTTTTGATCACTCACGGCACGGCAGATCCTCTTTTGCCGCTGAAAAAAACGAAGTCCCACATCGACCAACTTTGCGCCGCCGGCGTGAACATCCAGTGGGAGGTTTTTGAAAAAGAACACACGATTCAAGGCGAAGCCGAGATGGGAGTCATCCGCGAATTCGTCGATAAACAAATCGCCAGAGAGGAAGAATGAAAACAGAACACGTAAAACCCATTTTTCGATATTTCACATTAGCACTTGGTCTCGCGCTTGGCCAAGCGAACGCGGCAAACTCGATCAAAGTGCACGACGGTTTTAAGGCTACGCTGTACGCCGGGCCGGATTTGGCCGATAACATTTATTCGATGACGCTCGATGCCAAGGGCCGAGTGGTCGTCTCGGGGCCGGGCTACATTCGAACACTGCACGATACCGACAACGACGGCCGCGCGGACAAGGCAACCCAGTTCGCCAAGCTTGATCGAGGTACGATGGGGATGCTGTTTGACGGGCCNNACTTGTGGGCCNCGGCCAACCGCGCCCTACTCCGCTNCGACGATGCCGACCGAGACGGCAAGGCCGATGGGCCGCCNCGGCANTTCCTGCGCTTAGCCAACGGCGAGCACGGAGCCCACGCGATTCGCAAGGGGCCGGACGGTTGGCTCTATCTCGTCGGTGGCAACGATACTGGCTTCACCGCGAGCCAGTTCAACTCCCCGCAGACGCCGCTNAAAGAAACCGAAGGCGGGGCTATTATCCGCTTTTCCCCAGACGGCAAAACGTTTGAGGCGCTGTCTTGCGGCTTCCGTAATCCGTACGATTTTGACTTCAACTGGNGGGGCGATCTTTTCACCTACGACAGCGACACCGAGCGGACTTTTTATCTACCATGGTACACACCGACCCGGCTTTACCACGTGGCCATCAGCGGGCATCACGGCTGGCGCATGCCCGGCTACAAACGCAGTTGGGCGCGCCCCGNNTATTACGCGGACACTGTGCCNGANCTNCACAAAATCGGTCGCGGCTCCCCCACCGGCGTCGCGGTTTACAGCCACCGNTTAATCCCAAANGAAATGCAGGANGGGGTTTTCCTCCTCGACTGGACGTTTGGGAACGTTTGGTTTTATCCGCTGCGCCCCGCGAACGGCTCCTATCAGTCGCCACCGCAACTCTTCATTTCGCCGGTGGGTACGGACGGATTTGCACCGAGCGACATCGAAGTCGGCCTTGATGGCGAACTGTACATTTCGATCGGGGGTCGTGGGACAAAAGGCTCGGTTTTCCGGGTGGTCCCGAAGGAAGAAAATCGTAACCGACCGAACAACCGACCGCCACCGATGAAATCTCCGCTGGACGCCGTTCTGAACGCGCCGCAGCCGTTGGCCGAATGGTCCCGTGCGCGGTGGCTACCATTGGCCAAGCAGGTTGGTGCCGGGCATTTTGTTGAAGCTGCGCTGAATCCAACCCGCAAACCGAAACCCCGAGTGCGAGCAATTGAGGTCCTGACGGAACTTTTCGGCGGTCTGGATGCAGACACNGCAACNAAACTCGCGACNGACGGATCTGCCGATGTGCGGGCACGCACTGCTTGGGCGATCAGTCGTTTCCCCNGAAAAAACGCNNCTCCATTGCTCNCCCGCTTGGCAGGCGATCCCGAGGATTACGTNCGTATCAAGGCGNTCGAGGCCATGCTTCGCCTGTTGCCNAACAATCNGNAANANTCGGCAAAATGGCTTAAGNCGNTGCAGCAAAATTTCAACCNACCGAGCATTCGAGTGCGACTGATCAGCGCACGNTTGGCCAGCCGACTGCCAGAAGCGAGTTGGCAAAAACTGAATCGCAGCTCGCCACTCACTCAAGGGCAGGTCACCGCCGCNANTGCNGCGATNTGGCGNGAANCNGAAAACAGAGATTCANGCCGAAGTCATCCAGCAACTGTTGCCNTTGATAGACATCGACCAAGNCGCGAGCCTCAATCTCGATCTTGTGCGGACGATCATNCTCGCGCTGGGCGACTACAATCTCGAGCGGCCAAGCCGCGANTCNTTCACCGGCTACGAGGTGCCGCANTCGCTCGCGGCNCACCCNGGCTTGGCCAAGGCNATTGCNACTCANGTGGCTCCGCTGATGGANTCACTCCATCAGGATTTGCATNGCGAANCCGNCCGACTGCTCGCGATGGTGAACGCCGAACANCCCNAGCTCATCGGCGACCTNCTCGACACAATCTCNTCCCACACCGATCCANTGGAGGACTTTCACAAACTGATCGTCATGGCCAAGTTGCCGTCGACATTGCCGAATGCCGACCTGCCCAAGCTGGTCGATGCATTGATGGGGCTCGACACCAAGCTGCAAAGCCAGGGGACGCGACCCAAATTGAACTGGACGATGCGCTTCGTGGACATCGCCCAAGCGCATGCAGACAAACAGCCCGGCTTGGCCAAGCGACTGATCGCTCACGCCAATTTCCCTGCCGGAAGTCACCTCACGTTCGCCCGGAAGCTGAAGGGCGACGAACGGCTTGCCGCTGCAACGCGCTTTCTTGCCGTTGCAAAAAGCAACCCGGCTTTCGTTTGGTCGACTGATCTGATCGACCTACTCGACAGTCTGCCGGCTGAGANGTTGTCGCAGGTTTTGCGGCAGCAGTGGTCGAATCTTGGGCTGCGCCCGGCNATATTGAAGCGCTTGGCCAAGCGCCCGGCAGAGAAAAATCGGACGTTGTTTTTGGACGCGCTACTCTCCCGNGACAACAATCTAGCCAATGCCGCNCTGGGTGCATTGAAACAATTAACNCCCAGCGACCGGCCGGGAGATTGGGCGCCGCTCATCCGAAAACTCCGTCGCGAATGCGGGCCGAAGGGCAAGGCCGAATCCCGAAAAGCAATCGCTGCGCTGTTAGCCAAGTGGAGCGGGCGCAAATTTGCAGAGGTGAACGAAAAGAACAACCAACCGACTGACCTGATCGCCGCTTGGCAGCCGGTTTTCACTTGGTTCGGTGAAGCCCATCCGGAGTTGGCAACCACCGCGGCCGATGCGGGACTCATCGACGCAGCCAAGTGGGAGTCCGTGTTGGCCAAGGTGAGTTGGGAGTCTGGCGACTCGGCCAAGGGCCGCCAACTTTTTATCAACCGCGCCTGCCAAAGTTGCCACGCCGATTCCGGCGCACTTGGCTCAAGCCTAAACGGCGCGGCCAAGCGGTTCTCCCCCGAGGATCTGTTCCGAGCGATCCTCTTTCCCAACCGGGACATTTCACCGTTGTACCAATTCAACGAATACCGACTGCGCAACGGCGACGTGCACGTGGGGCGCACGGCGTTTTATGCTGCGGATGGGGTCGTGCTTCAGACCGGAGCGGGCATCGTTCGTCTCGATCAGGCAGAGATCATTTCGCAGCGAACGAGCGATCGCTCGATCATGCCGGAGGGGTTACTAGAAGGGTTGACCGCCAGCGACCTCGCCGATTTGTACCGATATTTGAAGTCACTCTGAGCGGAAGAGCAGCCGAGCTATCGCCGGCAAAAGCACGATGGCGCAAACCATGTTCATCAAAAACATGAACATCAGCAGTATGCCCATATCGACCTGAATCTGCAGCGCAGAAAACGCCCACGTGCCGACGCCGACGGAGAGCGTCAGGCCAGTGAACACGATCCCGCTTCCAGCCTGGGTCATTGCGGCGTCCATCGCCTCCGTGAACGCCAGCCCCTTTTTACGCTGCGCCAGAAAACAACTGAACAGGTAAATCCCGTAGTCCACCCCCTCCCCCACACCCAGCGCCACCACCGGTAGTGTCGAGGTCTTCAGGCCGATGTCCATCCACAGCATCAGCGTGTGCGCCAGCACCGAGACCAACGCAAGCGGGAGCACGATGCAGATCACGATCCTGACCGAGCGGAAGCTGGCGTAACAAAGCAGAATAACCGCCGCAAACACATAAATCAAAATTGGAAATTGCGCCTCGCGCACGACCTCGTTCGAGGCCGCCATGACGCCGGCATTGCCACCGGCCAGACGGAAGCGAATCTTCTCCCGGCCGTACTCGGTGTCGAACGCCTTCACCGCAGCGACCACCTGCCGGAGCGTTTCCGCCTTGTGATCCTCAAGGAACACCATCACCGGCAGCACACTGCCGTCGAGGTTGGTCAGGCCGGTTGAAGTCTCCACGCGGCCAACCGACTGCGCGAGCATGGCCTGATTAAACGGAAGCACCTGCCACTTGAGACTGCCCTCGCTGTAGCCAGAGTTAATTTTGCGCGCCATGCCGGCCAGCCCCAGCACGCTCTTCACGCCCTCGACATTTTTCAGGTGCCACTCAAAGCGGTCGAGTAGTTCCATTACCTCGTAGTCAACAGAGCCGTCCTTCACCGTCTCGGTGAAAGCGATCAGCACATCGACGCCAAGGTTGAAGTTTTCCGTGATCACCGCTGTGTCCCGGTTGTAACGGGATTCGGGCCGCAATTCGGGCACGCCCTGGTGCAGATCACCCACTTCTACCCGCGCCGCCTGATCAAAGCCGAGGACAAAAAGAATCGCTCCGAGGATCACCAAG
>NZFR01000137.1 GCA_002689335.1 Verrucomicrobiales bacterium | reverse complement strand
ACTTAACAAAAATATATAAAATTAAAGCTATAAAAAACAGTTCTATAGTTTTTTTAATTAGTAAAAGATTACCTTTTAGATAATTATTTACATCTTCAAAATTAAAATTATTTAAGTCGGGTAAGGTAAAGTTCATAAAATTTCCAGTAATATAAAATAAAGGACCAGAAATTAAATATACTAAGTTCTGGCCCTATTATTATATAATAAGCTAAAAAATTAGAATGTTGTTTTAATTCCTATAGAAAATGATACACCAAGATCATATTCTTCAGCGATCAAACCACCTTGAGTAATTTTATATTTATCATTTAACAGATTTTGGCCTTTAACTGAAAATTCATATAACCCATCCCAAATTTCAAAACTCCTAGCGTAATTAAAATCTAGACTTATTGGGGGTTTCTCAATTTCATTGGGTGCACCCAAACGACCAACACCAAGAATTCTATCACCTGTATAATTCAATAAAATTGCAAACCTCTCAATTTGATCAGGAGTATCGAAACCAAATTGAATGTTCCCAAGATAATCAGATTGGCCCTCAAGAGCCCGGTTTGGGTCGGTTTGTTGAGTAGCTTGAGTTAGGTCCAAATTAACCTCAGAGTCAATATAAGAAGCATTCAGCTTTAGATAGAAATCTCTAGATTTTGATAATGCGAGAGCTTTTTCTATTTCAAACTCTACTCCTTTAACCTTTGCAGATAAAGCGTTGGCCCACGATCTTAGAGGTGTATTTCCAATAAACTGGAAGGTTTGTTCTATTGGGTTGGTGAACTCTTTATAAAAACCACCAAAAGTTACAAATTCACCTGGACCGAAATACCATTCCCAACGAACATCGTAGTTATCAATTTCTGTAATTTCAAGCTCAGGATTACCCCTAGTCTGTTGACCTCGATCGTCAATAAAAAAGGCGCTAGCAGTTTCTCTTAGATCCGGCCTAGAAAGAGTTTGACTAAATGCAAATCTTAGTTGCATGTTATCATAAAACTCCCAAGTTAAAGTAGCAGCGGGAAGAAGGTATTCTGCTTTTTGGGTAACGACTATTGGGTCACCTGAAATACGATTAAATGTTTCAGTTATTTGCTCTGAATCCTCATAACGCCCACCAACTGCTAATCTAACAAAATCATTAATTCCAACATCCAAACCTGCATAGGCTTGAAGATTTTCAAAACCAGATTCAAATGAGTCTGATGGATCAAAAAACTCAGTAAGTACAAAACCTCCTGGCCCAATATTTGTTGTTCCAAAAATACTTTCAGGGATGAGCTCTCTTACCGCTAAATTTGCTCCTGGTGGGTTATCAAACCCATACTGAATGAAACCTGATTTTCTAGATTTATCTGTATAAGTTGCCCCTAACTTAACATCAAAAGTAATCCCTCCTGTCATAACTGGCTGTATAATATCAAATCCAGCTTCATAAATCTGATCTTTTAAATCATTCCAGCTAGTCAATGCAGCATCTGTTCTAAGAGGAAAACGAAATACTTCATCGAAATCATCATATATATATCTGTATCTTTTTCTTGCAGGAACTTCACGAGAAGCTTCAGAGTATGAAGCACGCCAATTCAATTGAGTTTTCTCAAATGCACCACTCTTGAGTGATTCAAAGAAATGTTCCCCAGAAAGTTGGTTAAACCATAAATAATTTTCAACATACTCATTTCTTACCTCGGTCCTTAAGGTGCCTGGGTCTGCTGCAAACTCACCTTTATCTATTTGTGATCGTTTTACACTTTTTCTAGAAACAAAAGAACTTGCCTTAATTATAGAATCGTCCATTTCTAAACCGATTGAAACTATACCATTAAGATTAACTTGCCATTCGGTCCTTCTGAGTCCACAATCTGAACCGCCTCCAATAAAATTATTACAAACCTCCTCTGAGATATTAGTACTTGGTCGCAGCTCACCTGCTGATATTTCGTAGGTTGCAAAGCTGCCAAATTCATTTTGCCTTGAACTATCGTAGTCAATTGCAGCTAAAAAACCCAAACTACTGTTTGAGTAATCAAACCTATCTCCATAAGCAGCATTAAAGCCACCATCAAAATAGTTATTTTGAAGATCAACAGACCAAATATTTGGAATAGCTTCACCCGCTTGTTCTAACTGAGCAGGAGTAAATCCAGAAAGAGTAGCATTAGAGTCAATAATATCTGGAATAGAGCGAGACTTACCTGGAAAACCAAGGGCCTCAATATCTGGACCAGCAAAGTCTAAACCATCCTTTCCTGTGGTTTCACTGTTAAAACCACCTGAAACCCCAACTGAATAAAATTTCTCATCGGGAACGGCTTTCAACCTAAGTTCAACCAATCCACCACCAAATTCACCCTGAAACTTTGGTGAATAGGTCTTTTGGACTAAAACCCCTCCCAGCAGACTGGTTGGAAAAAGATCTAAAGGTACTACGCGGCGAAGTGGCTCAGGACTTGGAATTAACGAACCATCTAAGGTTGCGTAAGAATAACGCCCGCCTAATCCCCTTACATATACATATTTTCCTGAAACTAGACTGAGCCCAGTAACTCTTTGAAGAATACCCGTAACCTCAGAGTCTCCAGTTTGTGCAAAGTCAACTTCGTCTATTAGGTTTGAAATCTCTGATGTGGCACGTTTTTCATCTGGTATATAAATCCCCTGCACAACTAGTTCTTCAACATCTTCTTGAGCGTAAATTTTTGCTGAAAAAACTAATAAAACCCCAACAAAGAGCAGAGTAGTTAATATTAGTCTAAATCTATAGAATGTCATTTCAATACACCTAAATTAAAAAAAAGTTAATGATAATCAAGGACCGTAACCATGCACTTAGTATTTGCATAGCTACGGTCTCTTAACTAACTAGGTTTTTATTGGTTTAGCCAAACAGTCCAACCAGAAGTCCAATTATTAACAGCATCTTTAACACCACCAATATAATCAGTGCTATCAAAGAAAGGGTCGAGCGTACTTGCATCAAATGCAGTAACAGTTCCCTCATTTACTCCGCTAATAAAAGATCTCGTTCCACCAGTAGGAGCTACTAAGCTAGAGCTTCGTCCTGTTGGAGGAGGTCCAGAAGTGAAGTTGTTTGACTGGTTTTCAATAAACGCACGAAGATTCCAAGGGTCTCCAGTTTCATCATCTGTTGGATCTGAACAATCCAGCAAGGATGACTGAACAACTGTATCGCCTGTAAGAGCTACCGCAGATGTACCCGCAGCAGTAAATGTTGCTGTGCTATCTAGATCATAACAAGCATCTCTCCAGTTTGTCATAACAAAATTATAGAGTTTACCAGTTGTACCTCTTCTAAGAACAACTCCAGTATCACCAACGCTCGTACCACCAACAAGTGTTGCATTAACAATTGTAGGACCAGAACGAGGCAAAAAGTCATTATTCCCTTCTAAGTTGTCAGCTTCGATTCCACGGTCTGAGTTTGCCTGGTTATCATTTTGGTAAACAACAACGTGCTGAATTTTACCAGTATAACCATGCGTCCAGTCAATAGAGTCATCATCGGCGCCTGTAACAACAAGGTGCTTAACGTTAACTGTTCCTCCAAAAAATTCAATTCCGTCATCGGCACCATTATGAACTTGAAGATAGTCTATAGTTGTTCCTGAACCAACACCCTGGAAAGCAATACCATTAAGTTCATCAGTTGCAGTAATTGGGTTACCTGCATACTTAACAACAGTGTAAATTAAACTACCACTATTATCCGTATTAGATGTTCCACCATAGAGTCCACTATCACCTTCGCCTGACGCCTCGCAAGGAGGATTAACTTGGTTACATGTGTTAAGGATAGCCCTACCATTTATAACAAGACCTCCCCACAAACTAGTATCCGTATCAAGGTTAGCAGTTGAATCATTCACTGAGCTGAATATAACTGGTGCACTTTGTGTTCCATTTGATCTTAACTGAGATCCACGAGTTACAACTAAGTAGGATGTTGTATTCTGCCCAAGAACTTTAACACCCGGATCAATAGTCATAATAGCTGGGTTCGCAGTAGCAAGAGGAGCATCAGGATCTGGTCCAGAATCTGTACCAACATCAACTCTTCCGTTTAGTATGTAATCAAAAGGCCCAACAAGTCTAATATCGTCGTTATAAACTCCAGACATTATACATTGTGTTGTACCTTGCGGAGTTGTACCTGCAGGACAAGATGCCTCCCCATTTATTCCAAATGACCAGCCTGTCGTCCAATTACCTGCAGTGTCTTTAACAGCACCAATATAGTCTACACTATCAAAAAATGCATCAATAGTACTTACATCAGTTGCAGAAACAGCAGCCTCATTTGCACCATTTACAACACCTGCCAATGTTGTGTTTCTAAATACGTTATTAGGCTGATTTGTGACAAAAGTAGCCAAGTCCCAAGGATCACCTGTCTCATCGTCTGTAGGGTCATTACAACCAAAAATTGATGACTGAACAACTGTGTCACCAGTTATATTAGTAGCCGAAGAACCGGCAGCAGTAAATGTAGCTGTGCTATCTAAGTCATAACAAGCATCTCTAAAATTAGTAACGACAAAATTATATAACTTTGCAGTTGTTCCTCTTCTTAGAACAATACCTGTATCACCAACTGTGGTTCCACCTATAAATGTAGCATTTGCAATTGACGGGCCTGAACGAGGTAAAAAGTCATTATTACCTTCAAGGTTATCAGCTTCAATACCACGGTCTGAATTTGGTTGATTATCATTTTGTATTACAATGAGGTACTGAACATTACCACGCCATCCATGAGTCCAATCAAGAGAATCATCATCCGCACCAGTAATAATAACATGCTTGGCATTTACTGTTCCCCCGAAAAACTCAACTCCATCATCGGCCCCATTATGGACATGAAGGTAATCGATTGTTGTTCCTGAACCAACTCCCTGGAAAGCAATACCATTAAGTTCATCAGTTGCAGTAATTGGGTTACCTGCATACTTAACTAATACATAACTAAGCGTCCCACTGTTATCTGCATCGTTAGTACCACCGTATAAACCACTATCGCCTTCACCCTCGGCTTCACATGTTCCAACCTGGTTACAGGTATTAATAGTAGCAAGACCATTAATAACGATTCCGCCCCACTCAGATGTGTTAGGATCGTTTTGAGCTAATCCAGTATATGCAGCTCTCTGAGTTTGATTGAAACTTGCTGCTACTTGCATATCTTGAGCACTTGTGAATGTTATTGGAGAAGCCTGAGTTCCATTTGCCTCTAAACGAGAACCCCGAGATACAACTAAGTAAGATGTAACATTCTGACCGTAAACAGTAACGCCAGGCTGAATAGTTAATATGGCTTGCGTACCACCTGCACCTGATGAGTCAGTATTAACTCCAACAGTTACTTTACCCTTTAGGGTATAGGTATTTCCTGCAACCAATGTTGTATTCGATGTAATAACTCCTTCTAATTCACAGTGCGTTGCAGAACCAACAGTAATTTCAGAAGTTCCATCCGGACAGTTACCAGCTACAGGGTCTGGAGCAGGTGCTGGGTCTGGAGCAGGTGCTGGGTCTGGAGCAGGTGCTGGGTCTGGAGCAGGCTGCTGATTAACTCCAGGGTTTGGNCCCTGACTNCCCGGAGAAGTAATTTCAGTTGAGCTATCGCTACAAGCAGCAATAGAAAAAACTAATAAAGAAGTAAAAATTAATTTACCGAATGAAGATAAGCGTATCATCTTGGTCCCTCGTTTAAATTATAAAAAAGATTAGATAACTAATCNTGCAGAGGGTTAGCAAATAATTTCGAAAGGATAAATATGATGAGAGGATAATTTAAAATAAGTTTAAAATTTGAGTCACTAAATATTATTATTTTTGCAATATAAATGTAAACATTTATTTCTTAGAAAAAATTAAGAATTTAAAGCTGCTGTAGAATCAAATGCATAACCTGCAGACCTAACGGTCCTAATAATATCTTTTCCTGCACCAACCTGCATTGCTTTTCTGAGTCTCCTGATGTGAACATCAACTGTTCGCATTTCAATATATATACCCTGCCCCCATACAGTATCTATAAGCTGTTCTCTACTATAAACTCGGCCAGGATTCTCCAAAAAATGCCTTAGTAACTTAAACTCTATTGGACCAAGATGAATCTCTTGGCCCTCTCTAGTGACTTTATAAGAAGCTAAATCCATTATAACATTCCCGATGGATAATTCATCTGTTCCTGTGGATGGACGTGACCTTCTTAACACTGCTTTTATTCGTGCAATTAATTCTTTTGGGGAAAATGGCTTAGTTACGTAGTCATCAGCACCACCTTCTAAGCCTCTTAATCTATCTTCCTCCTTTGACCTTGCCGTAAGCATAATTATAGGTACTTTTGACAATGTTTTATTTCTTCTCATCATCCTGCAAACTTCAAGACCAGAGAGTTTTGGAATCATCCAGTCTAATACCACCAAATCAGGAGTTTCTTCACGAGCCAACGACATTGCCTCTTCACCATCGGCTGCTGAACGAACTTTAAAACCCGCCTTTTCAATATTAAATGATAACATTACAGATAAAGCTTGGTCATCCTCAACAAGTAAAATGGAAGACTTAATCATTTATCACCTCATTCGAAGTTATCGTTGCTGTTTTATCTGCTTTAGGACGATCATCAGTTAGCCTCTCACCCCTAACCATGAAGTAAATTTCCTCAGCTATATTTGTTGTTAGGTCACCTATTCTCTCAATATTCTTACCTATGAATGCCATATGTGTTCCAGAATTTACACTTCCAGAATTCTTTTCCATGAAATTTACAATCTCCACAAAGACGTTTGTATAAAGCTTATCTATCTCTTCATCTTTGCGCCAAGCCTCTAAAGCAGCTTCACTATCTAGTGCTTGATATCCATCTAAAACATTTCTGAGGCATTCACTAGCCAAGGTACCCATACTAACTAAACCCTCCATGATAGGTAAAATTTTGTCGTCAGTTATTGATTTACTTCGAATTGCAATATTTTTGGCATAGTCACCAATTCGTTCTAAGTCAGAAGATATTTTAAGCGCAGCCATAACATTACGTAAATCAACAGCCATAGGTTGTCGCAATACAAACAGTCGCGTAACTAACCCCTCAATTTCTTTCTCAAAATTATCCAATTCTAAATCACTTTTAATAGCTAAATCAGCTTTTGAAACATCAAGATTCTCAATTGCTTTAATTGATAAATTTAACTGACTCTCTGTAATCCCACCCATTCTAACTACAGTAGCAGTTAATAAATTTAACTCCTCACTATAAGATCTTACAATATGTTCCTGATTGTTATCTTCTAAAGACATAATCTTCGCTTTCAATATTAAAGTTAGTTTTTATAATCAAACCCTAACCAAACCTTCCTGTTATATAATCTTGTGTCCTTTTATCATCTGGGGTTGTAAACATTTTTTCAGTTGCTCCCTTTTCCACAAGATACCCCATGTGAAAGAATGCAGTATACTGAGCGACTCTTGCAGCTTGTTGCATTGAATGAGTAACAATAACAATTGTATACCTCTTTCGCAGCTCATCCATGAGCTCTTCAATTCTTGCTGTAGCTATTGGATCAAGAGCTGAACACGGTTCATCCATTAATAATACTTGTGGGTTTACAGCTATTGCTCGGGCAATTCATAACCTTTGCTGCTGTCCACCAGATAAACTTGTCCCAGAATCAGATATTCTATCTTTTACCTCATCCCACAACCCAGCTCTGATTAAGCTCTTTTCAACAATGTCATCAAGCTCAGAATTAGTATTAGCAAGACCATGTATTCTTGGGCCGTAGGCAACATTGTCATAAATTGATTTTGGAAAAGGATTTGGTTTTTGAAAAACAATTCCAACTTTTGCTCTGAGGGTTACAGGATCAATTCTTTGATCATAAATAGTTGATCCATCAAGCTCAACCTTTCCCTTTACAACACACCCATCAATAACATCATTCATTCTATT
>NZFR01000136.1 GCA_002689335.1 Verrucomicrobiales bacterium | reverse complement strand
TTTTCGGGGCGCCGGTGCGTGCATCCTCCACAGGCAGCACTTGAGCGCGGACGGGCTGCGCTTGGCCAAGCGCCAAGCCCAGGCAGCTAACAGCAAGCAAATGCCGGAATGTCATGCGGGCGACCGTTACACCCCGGGCGGGCGTTTTCAAGTCAGGCGTTGAGTACCTCGGCAGTCTTGGCCAAGCTGTCCTTGTCGCCGACGCTGAGCACCTCGAGTCCGCGATCGATCCGCCGCATGAATCCGGTCAGCGCCGTGCCCGGGCCAAGCTCGATGAAGCGCGTCACACCATCGGCGATCATCGCGCGAATGCAGGCCTCCCATCTCACGGACGACGTCACCTGATCCACCATCGTCGCGGCAATCGTGTCCGTGCCAACGTGCGCTTGGCCGGTGACATTGCTGAAAACCGGTACGCGGGGCAACTGTAGTCCGGCCTTGGTCAAGGCCTGCGCCAAGCCGGCCTGCGCCGGTTGCATCAGCGGCGAATGATACGCGCCGGCCACCGGCAACGGAATCGCGCGCTTGGCCCCGGCCGCCTTGGCCGCCTCGCACGCGGCATCCATTTTGTCGGCATCACCAGAGACGACAATCTGCCCGGGGCAATTGAGGTTGGCCAAGTACACGCCGGTCTGCTCGCAAACGGCGCGCACGTTTTCCTCGTCCAAACCCACGATCGCCGCCATGCCGCCGGAGCTGGCTTCGCAGGCGGCCTGCATCAATTCGCCGCGCCGGCGCACTACACGCAGACCGTCCTCGAAGCCAAGCGCATCGGCCGCTGCCAGTGCCGTAAACTCGCCCAACGATAGACCGGCCGTGGCCTGGAACNCGAAAGACGGNGACNGTTCANGGATTAGCTGCAGCGCGATCCAGCCGACGAGATAAATNGCCGGTTGCGCGNGCTCGGTGCGCACCAAAGCCTCCTCCGGCCCGGAGAAACAGATTTCGCTCAGGCCGTAACCCAGTGCCTCGTCGGCCTGAGCAAACANAGATTTCGCGGTGGGATGNGCCTCTGCAAGATCCTTNCCCATGCCCACAAATTGGGCACCCTGCCCGGCAAACAGCAATGCAGTCTTCGCCATGCNCCGGAGCTTAGTCCAATGGTTTGATGGGGTAAAACTCAGAAGGGGTGTGTTCGCGGGTCATCAACCTGCGCATCCTAGCGACGACTTTGGGGTTGCCGGCGGCGACGTCGTTCGACTCGCTGATGTCCGCCTCCAAATCGTACAGCTGAATCTTNAGCGGTTGCTTNTTGTTTTTGCGCAAGATGTTTTGGCGAACCGCCTTCCAGCGACCGGCCCACACCGCCTGCTGNCCGCCGTAGCCGGAAAATTCCCGGTACAAAAACTTGCGAGGTTTCTGTTTTTTACCGCGCAAAACCTTGGCGATGCTCAGGCCGTCGATGCCGTCCGGCGCGGCCTGTTTTTCGCCGACCAAGTCAAGCANTGTNGGCACCCAATCCTCNAGGCCGGTGACGTAGTNGGANGTCGAACCCTCCGGCACGCGNCCGGGCCAGCGCACGATCATCGGCACGCGGATGCCACCCTCGTACAGCGAACCCTTGAGACCGCGCAGCGGCTTGACGCTTTCAAAAAAATCGTAGTCCACCTCGGCCTTNAGATGCGTCGTCCCATTGTCGGAGGTGAACACGANGATCGTGTTTTTCGCCAAACCCAAATCGTCGAGCAGATTGAGCACCCGGCCGATGTAGCGATCCATCCGCGTGATCATCGCAGCGTACGCAGCGCGCGGTGTGTAGTGCGGCGTGTAGCCGTAACCCTTCGCGCGCACGAACGGCGGGTCGTTCCATTTCTGCGCGAGGTACGGCTTCAGTTCCTCGTCCGGCACGTGCAANGCGACGTGCGGGATGACGGTCGGNTAGTAGAGGAAAAACGGTTTATCCTTGTGATCGCGGATAAACTTCAGTGCCTGTTCGTTGATGCGGTCCGGCGCGTAGTCCTTGCCCTTGAAAACCTCGTAGNTGCGCGGGTCGGCAGGGTCGGCGCCCTTCGGCAGCGAGGCGTGGCCGGGCACGGGCGGCTCATTTTTCAACGGCACACGCTTGAGGTTACTCCACAAATAGTTCGGATAATAACTGTGCGCGTGGCGTTGNCAGTTGTAGCCGAAGAACCGGTCGAAGCCCTGATGGATTGGATCGCCCTCCGAGTCGGGGAAGCCCAGACCCCACTTGCCAAACGCCCCGGTAGCGTAGCCCTGATCACGCAGCAACTCCGCCATCGTGATCTCCTCTTTTGGGATCGGCCGCTGGCCTTCCGGCTTGATCTCGCCATTGTTCCGCACGAANGCGTGNCCNGGGTGCTTGCCGGTCATGAGCACACAGCGAGACGGCGCACAGACGGCGTTGCCNGAATAGTTTCGCATGAAACGCATCCCCTGCTTGGCCAAGCGGTCGAGNTGGGGTGTTTTGATTTTTTTCTGTCCGTAGCTGCCCAACTCGGCNTAGCCNAAGTCGTCGGCCATTATGAAAATAATGTTCGGCTTGNTCTCTTTAGCCGCCTCCGCCTTGGCCAAGCCGCCCACGAAAACCAACGCCAGCGCCAGCTTGGCCATGCGCCGGTCATTCACTCGAAATCGTTGCATCGGCGGCAGCGTCACACATCACAATTGGGCGGACAAGGAAACGATACCGAAGTCGAAAACAAAGAAGCCGGCCAAGCCTAAGCTTGACCGGCCAAATTTCGTTCCGAAGCGCCAAGGTTGGAGAAACCTTCAAGCTCTCCGGTGAACTTTCGATTAATGCGATGTCGGTTGTTAGCGGAAATCCACGACAGCACTCGCATCAGACACCGTGCGAACTGNNCTTAAANTNTANNAAACTCCNCNGATCGTCAAGTGCTTTTTGTGTGATTTTCACACAATCGAAATGCAACCGACACAATCAAANCCANCTTCTGGTNACGTTTTTCGACTTTNGTGTGTACTTTTTTATGTGGCATCGGGGCTGCTCAAGCTTTCTTGGCATCATACTCAANTTGACGCCAACCNCATTTGCCTTACNTTTCCCNTACGATGTTNTTTCNAAAACNAAAGACCCTTTGCACCACCGCACTGCTTNCGTTGGGAACGTCCCTTGNCNGGGCGGCCGACTGGCCGAACTGGCGCGGACCGGACTACAACGGAATCTCCCAGGAAACCGATTGGTTTGAAAAATGGCCCTCCCGTGGCCCCGAACGACTCTGGAAATCCTCCGTGGGAACCGGCTTCGCGGCGGTCTCAGTGGCCAACGGCCGGGTGTTCACCATGGGCAATCGCTCGGCAAAAGATCAGGTTATAGCCCTCGACGAAGTCAGGGGCGACGAGCTTTGGCGTCACACCTACTCGGAGCCACTCAACCCCAACCTCTACGATGGTGGCCCCAACGCCACTCCCACGGTCGATGGCGAATATGTCTACACGTTGAGCAAAACCGGCAAGGCATACTGCTTTGAGGCAGCGACCGGCGATGTGGTTTGGACGAAGGACTTAAAGCGACTTTACAACGCACGCGTGCCGAGCTGGGGATTCGCCTCATCGCCGCTTATTCAGGATGATCGCGTTGTGTACAACGTCGGCACAAGCGGCGTCGCCCTTAAGAAAGACAGCGGCCGGCTGGCTTGGGAAACCGGCAGCGGCACCGCCGGCTATGCCACTGCCGTCCCGTACGACCACAACGGCAAGGACGCCGTGGTGATGTTCGCCGGCGACAGTGCTTATGGGTTAGACCTCGCGAACGGTCGGCAGCTCTGGAAAAAATCGTTCCGCACCAGTGCAAGCGTCAACGCTGCCGATCCTGTGCTCTACGATGGAAAAATTTTCCTCACCTCCAACTCCCGCGACGGAGAGTTGATAGAGCTGCGGGGCACGAGCACCCGTTCCAAGTGGAAGAACCGCAACATGCGTATCCACTTCAACGCAGGCGTGGTGGTGGGCGATTATCTCTACGGCGCAGACGGCCGAATCGAACGTGGCAATACCGTCCGCTGCATCAACATGAAAACCGGCGAGACCGAGTGGACCAAGAGCGGCATGCCGTGCAGTTCCATCACCGCCGCCGATAATAAACTGATCATCCTCACTCGCGACGGCAATCTCTACATCGCCGAGGCCACGCCAACGAGGTTCAAGCAACTGGCCAAGTCACGCGTGATCACCGGCACCTGCTGGACCGCCCCGGTCTTGGCCAACCGCAGCCTCTACGTGCGCAACTCCGGAGGCACACTTTATAAGCTGCAGATGAGCGAGATGGTCATCGAACCGCAGCCGTTGGCTGTAAAGTTGGACGGGGACGACCTCCGGTTTTCGTGGCCAGCCAAAGGCACGTTCATCCTCGAGGAGAGCGATGCGCTTGGCCAAGCGGCGGACTGGAACGAGGTCGGTACCGGCTCCGCCAAGGANGGCGACGAAATGATCCTTCGCNTGCGCCCCGATAACACCGGGCAGAAATTTTTCCGACTCCGCAGNAAATGAACTTGGCCAAGCGCAACGGCTTTACCCTGATCGAGCTACTGGTGGTGATCGCCATCATCGCCATTCTCGCGGCTCTGCTGCTGCCCAGCTTGGCCAGTGCCAAGGAGCGGGCCCGGCGGACGAACTGCAAAAACCACATCCGCCAATTCATTCAGGTCGCCCACATGTACGGTGGCGACAACGAGGACAAACTGCCCAGCGGCCTCTCCGACGCCAAGGAACCAAAGGACGATCACACCCCGCTGATTTCCACCCCCATTCGCGCGGCCCTGCTCGAATACGCGCCGTTTAACATTTACGAATGCTCCAACCTCGGCAAACCGTTTGGCAACCCGAACGGGTGGCTTTTTGAAGGCTGGGGCTACGTAATCGGCTACAACTATCTCGGTGGTCACTACCAGACACCTTGGCCGGCGTTGGGCGAATTTCAGGGCTGGATCTCCCCGCAAACCCTGTCCGACAGCCCCAGTCTGCCGTTGGTCGCGGACCTAAACACTTGGTCGCCCGGCTATATGCACACCCTCGCACCACACGGCCCTCGTGGCCCGATTCTCTTCGATTACGGTACGGACGAAGGCAGCGAGATCGACTACTCCAACCCCAGCGCCGAGGGAGCCTCGTCGAAGGATGTCGGTGCGGACGGCGGCAACGTCGGCTTGCTCGACGGCTCGGTACGCTGGAAGGGCATCGACGAGATGAAACCGTACCGCGGCTCCCAAATGTGGGGGCAGGACGGCGCGTTCGCCCTCTGGTGAGCGTTGCAACAGTCGCTGAGTTTCAGTAAACCAACCGCGTGTCAGACGCACCCTCCAGCATTCTGCTGCTCATCCCGGCCTACAACGAGGAGAGTCGCATCGCTCCTGTGCTGGAGGACTACGCACTCTACTTTCGGGAACATCACCCGGACCGCTTCAGCCTNGTCGTCGTGCTCAACGGTTGCACCGATAACACGCTTGGGGTCGTCGAGGCGGCTTCAAAAAAATTCCCCGAAATTCGTTGCGTCAATATTCCCGAGCCGATTGGCAAGGGCGGCGCGTTGATCGAGGGGCTCAAGCTCGCCCCCGAAGCCGACCTCGTCGGTTACGTCGACGCCGACGGTGCCACCCCTCCTGCTGCGTTTAATGACCTCGTCCAAAAATGCACCGAACCCGACTGCGTGATCGGCTCCCGTTGGCTGGCCGACTCGGTGCTGCATCAGGCGCAAACGCTCCGCCGCCGGTTCGCCAGCCGCGCCTTCCACTCGGTCATTCAGGGCTTTTTCTGGATGGGCATACGCGACACCCAGTGCGGCGCAAAAATCATGAAGCGCAAAGCCGTCGAGACCATTCACAGCCAACTCACCGTGGCCGACATGGCGTTCGACATCAACCTGCTATACGCACTCAAACGGTCCCGCTTCAAGGTGCTCGAAGTGCCCACGGAATGGACGGATCAGGTCGGCTCAAAAGTCGAACTGGGCCGGACCTCGTTCGTCATGTTGTTGTCGGTGATTCGGCTGCGACTTTACTACTCGCCATTCTATCGTTTGCTGGCTCCGATGCGGCCACTCGAGGCTTGGCTGTACCGAAAACTCAGCGCACCGCCTCCACTGAAGTAACCTTTTTTTCGTTCGGTTATTTTTCCCGGATTGCCCGGCCAAGCCGACGAATCCCCTTGCGAATATCCGCCTCCGATGCGGCACCAAAACTAAGCCGCATCTCGTGGCTGGGTTTACGGCGGGTCGGGTCGTCTGCGTAACAAAGCGCCCCCGGCACGTAGAGCACGTCCTGTTCGAGTGCGCGTTTGAAAAAACCGGACTTCATCCCGGTGTTCGTCACGCGCGACAAACCGGCCCAGACATTTAGGCCACCTTCCGGTTTTTCCCACACGACACTTTCGGGGAAAAACGCACCGATCGCCTCCGTCATCGCCTTGGCCTTGACACGATAACGCGCCTGCACTTTTTTCAGGTTCTTCACATATTCCCCCGACTCCAGCGCCTTGAGTACGAGCTTTTGGATTAGGTGACTCGTCCCAAAATCATGGTTGGCCTTGATCCGCAAAACCGCATCGAGCAGCGACTCCGGCAGCACACCGAACCCCACCCGCACACCGGTCGCAAACGGTTTGCTGTAGGTACCGGAATATATCACCCGCTCGGCGACCCCATCCGCCACCAGCGCCGACGGCTCCGATTCACCCGCAAAACCCAACTCCCGGTAGGCTGCATCCTCCAACAGAAAAATCGGGTGACCGGCCAAGCGTTCGTATTTTCTCAGCAACTCAAGCGCACCCTGCTTCACCACAAAACTCGTCGAACGGCTGGTCGGGTTTTGGTAGTANGAAACAAGGTAAAGCATCTTCACCCGCTTCAATTCGCCGGAACGTCGAAGCGATTCNAGCACCGCCTCGAGGTGNCCAAGGTCGATNCCGTCGCGGNTCATCCNCAAGCCGCGCCCGGCCAAGCCGCGGCTTTGCATAATGCNGAGGTACACAAAATAAGTCGGGTCCTCAACCAGCACGATGTCACCGGGATCGCACAGNGCCTCGGTNAGCAGATACAAAAACTGCTGCGAACCGTGNGTGATGANCAGGCGCTTGGCCAAGCCGNCCGCNGCTTGNCCAAGTGCGGTGCCGTCGAGTTCGNCGATNCGCCNGGCCGTGCATACGATTAACTCATCGTCGCCCGCNGTGGAGCCGTACTGCAANGCCGCTTGGCCAAGCGCCTGATCGCGGAGCAGTTCGTTCATTAACCGGCGNCTCCCGGCCAACGGCAGCGATTCGTTGTCGGTAAANCCGGCCGCGAGCGAAACCAGTTTCGGCNGCTCCAGTTTGATCCGCATCAGCCACGAGATCGGCGGAGCGGCTGTCCGGCGGCCCAACTTTGAAAGGGCGNTGTTNGTTTTTTTGCTCATCCTTTTTTGGGTCGATCAACTGAGCGACATCGGGTCGATGTCGATGACNAGCCGCAGATCCTCNGGGATCTGAAACNTCTCGCNCAACGCCGAAAGTTTTCGGCTTAACTGCGGCATGCGCGCCGTGCGCAGCATGATTTGGTAGCGATAAAAATTCTCCGCGCGCAACAGCGGNGCCGGCGCCGGGCCGGCCACCANCACCTCGCCCAACTCCTTGGCNACGGCGTCCAGTTCCTTGCGCAGATGATCGGCAACAAACTTCACTCGATCCTCGCTNCGACCGCGCAGCGTCAGCAACGCCACACGCCCGACCGGCGGATAATTCAACTGCTGNCGAAACTCGATCTCCTGTTCATAAAAACCGATGTAGTCGTGGCGGCGCGCGTACTGGATCGCCGGATGAAACGGCGTGAACGACTGCACATACACCTCTCCCTCGANATCGCCCCGCCCCGCACGNCCGGCCACCTGCGTGAGCAGTTGAAACGTGCGTTCGCCTGCGCGGAAATCCGGAATGTGCAGACTCAGGTCGGCGTGGATGATNCCGACCAGCGTCACGTTCGGGAAATGCAGCCCCTTCGCGATCATCTGNGTGCCNACGAGAATGTCGATTTTTCCGGTTCGAAAATCNCCAAGGATGCGNCGNTAATCCTCCTTCCGCTTGAGCGTGTCCGAGTCCATCCGNTTGACGCGCGCCGACGGAAAACCCTTCTCCAGTGCAGCCTCGACCTTCTCCGTGCCCAGCCCGGAAAACCGGATGGCCGCGTTGCCGCAGTTTGCCTCGGGACATTTTTTCGGAGCTGGCTCGACATGCCCGCAGATGTGGCACATCAACTGTTGCGCCGCCCTGTGGTACGTCAGTGACACGCTGCAGTTCGGGCACTCCGCCACGAAACCGCACTCCGGACACTGCAACGAACTCGACCAGCCACGGCGGTTGAGGAACAGCATCACCTGTTCGTTTTTCTCCAACCGCTGCAGGATTGCCTCGCGCAGTTGCGGCGAGAAAATCCCGATACCNTTCTCCTTCCGGGCCGCGCTGCGCATGTCCACCACGCGCACGAGTGGCATGGTTTTTTTGTCGGCCCGCTCGGTCAACGACAGTAGTCCATACTTCCTGCGCTGCACGTTGTG
This sequence comes from Verrucomicrobiales bacterium, assembly GCA_002689335.1. Lineage (GTDB taxonomy): Bacteria > Verrucomicrobiota > Verrucomicrobiia > Limisphaerales > UBA1096 > UBA1096. Next base: position 6,203 of record NZFR01000136.1, on the reverse strand, counting down.
AAAACTCTCCATGCAGGGCGTCGCCGAGCCGAGNACCACCGCCGCGCCCTCCTGTTGCCCNCGCACNACGGCCAAATCCCGGGCGTTGTANCGCGGCGCCTCCTCCTGTTTGTACGAGTGCTCGTGTTCCTCGTCGACGATCACAAGGCCAAGCGGCTCCACCGGGGCGAANACCGCCGAGCGNGCGCCGATCACGATTCGCGCCCGGCCCTGCCGAATCTTGTGCCACTCGTCGTGCCGTTCCCCTGCCGAGAGATGACTGTGCAACACCGCCACCAACGTCTGCTGCGGCCCCTGACTGAACCGCGCTTTGAACCGCTCCACCGTCTGCGGTGTCAGCGAGATCTCCGGCACGAGCACGATCGCCCCCTTCCCTTTGCCAAGCGCATGCTCGATCGCCTGCAGGTACACCTCCGTCTTGCCGCTGCCGGTCACGCCGTGAAGCAAAAACACACTGTCGCCCTCCGGCCCGGCTTCCTCATCGTCCCGCTTGGCCAAGCGTCCCATCGACTCGACAACCGCCTTCAACGCAGTGGCCTGTTCGCCGTTCAACTCAAGCGGTTGTGTCGGTAAAATGTGCTCCTTGGCATACGGATCGCGCTCCGAGATTTGCGGCGCAATACTGACCAGCCCCTTGTCCTCGAGCTTGCGAATCGTCGCCGAAGTTGTCCCGGCCAAGCGCACCAATTCCTGCAGCGGCATCTCGCGCCACTCCTCCACGATCGTCCACAAATCCTCCTGCCGCTTGGTCAGTTTGGGCGTCTCGCCGTGCTGCGGCAGTGCCCGCACAAACAAACGCTCGCGCCAACCCTCCTCCTCCTTTCGCACGGCATCCGGCAGCACTGCCTTCATCGCCACCTCCGGCGCGCAGCAGTAGTAATCTGAAATCCAGCGGACGAGCCTCAGAATCGGCGGCGTTACCAGCGCCTGTCCGCCCACGGTCTTGATGATCTCGCGGAGATTTCCGTGAGGCGACTCATCGAGCACCGCCGTCACCACACCCATCACCTCGCGCGGCCCGAATGGCACCTTGACCCGCGTGCCTTCGTGGACGCTGGCCTCCAGCTCCGACGGCACGAGGTAGTCAAACTCACGCCGGACAGCGACGTCCAATGTCACACGGGCAACCACTCGATGGCCACGCAGCTTGGGCCGCAACAACATCCTAGCGCAAGGCGGAAAAACAAGCGCCTTGGCCAAGTTGTGCAAAAATTATACCTGCTTCAGAAGGTCTATGATTCCCTGATCCACGAACGCATCCGCCTCTGCGTCGAATCCGGGGAAACCGGCCAAATGACCGGCGTCCGACTCGATCAACCGGAGCTCGGCATTAGGCATCATCGAGATTTCGATCTCGCTGTCTTCGGGCGGAAAGTACAGGTCGTTGTCGCACGGCATGACCATAGCCGGGCATTGGATCGCCCCAAGCGCCTTGGCTAAATCGCCCTCAAACTTCGGATGATTGCTCACGTCAGCACTCTGCCATGTTGCCAACATGGCGAGCAGGTTGTTCGCATCATTATACGAAAACAAACTTATGACATTCTCAACAAAATCAGACACCGTCTCCGCCTTTGTTCCCANAAAATTCTTATACTTTCCTTTGCGAAAGTAAGNCTGCGACAGGAACCANCCGCATGACACCGTGTGGAANGCNCGCAATCCGGCCTCGNGAGGTTTCTCGTAATCCCCACCCNCCCAGTTTGGATCNGTCTGCAGCGCCCGTTTCATCCCTTCCAGATGNAGCCAATCGTGAGGGGGAAGTCTTGGCTGAACCACAAATCGGGGCNATCGACTGCACCATCTCCGGATAGACTGCTCCCCAGTGAAAAGCCTGTTGTGCTGACATCGAAAAGCCGACAACGGAACGGATTTTATTAATCCCAAACACCTCCTCGCATAGTCGTTTTTGCGCACGAATATTATCGTACGTTGTCGTCAANGGAAACCGCCCCACGNNCGTGGGGCGATGGGGTGTTNTTCGGTGAACTCGACAAACCGTTGCCGAACATATCGGGAACGATGATGAAATATTTTGTTGGATCCAAGGCCCGCCCCTCGCCAATCGCTGCTCGGTTATCCATATGCCGTCCGGTGTACCAAGTGGGGTATAATATCACATTGCTCTTGTCGGCGTTTAACTCGCCATGAGTTTCATAGCCTAGGATGGCATCCGCAAGCACTTCCCCAGAATCTAACTTGTAATCGCCCAGCTTGAAATTGCCTTCCGTTGATTTCGGTTTAGCCGTCACGGTCGTGCAGGAAAGAGTCTGCATCACCACCGCCCCGGCAATTGCACCGGATGTCTTTTTCAAAAACCCTCTCCTTGTCTTGTTATCGAGTGGTGTTGGATCAATAATTCCGGAAAAAATACAAATAACTAAAACAGATTTAAACAATCATTTCGCCCGGTCAAAAGTACGGAACCTAGCACTTGGCCAAGTGGGGAATTTGCTTAAACCACCTGCTCGGCGGCTGTATTAACCAGCAGCGATCGCTTGGTGGAAGGCGAGGCGGGGGGATGGCAGTGTGGCCAGAAGTTCGGTATCCGATTCCGGCTCGGCAGCTTCGGCGGCGGCAGCCCAGCGCTTGGCCAAGCGGATGATGCCCTCCACGTCCAACGCGTAAAACGGCGAGGGATATTTGCACAGGTAAGTGGTGCAGCGCAGGAACAACACCTTGGCCGGGCGCTGCCGTTTTTTTTGCAGATGCACGAACCCTCCGGCGAATTGGATGAGACCCTTGAAAAAATCGCCGTCCGGCCCGGTGCGGTCATTTAGCCACAGCGCCTCAAGCACATCGTGCGCCTCGTAAAACTGCTGCGCGTTGAAGCAGCCCAGGTAGCCGACCAGATGCGGGTCATGCTCGCCGGCCTCGATTCCCTCCATCAACGCCGCGACTTTGTGATCCTTCCTGCTCACCAGCGGAGTTTGGCAGGGAAAAACTCGGCGATGAGATTCTCGTAGTACGGCTTGAGCGCCTCGACGTCCGGCGGTTCATGACTCTTGGTGTAAAGATCGTACCGGTTGAACTCGAGCACCCACTTGAGCATCTCGCGATCCTGCGCATTGGTCAGTCGCCGATACTCGCCCTCCCGGTGCCACGGGTAAAATGAGTGGTAGCGCAACATGTACTGGGCCTCCACCGGGAGGTGCTCTTTGGTGACTTGGTAAATGTACTCGTCATGCCCCCACGCGAGCAGCACGTTGTCGAGCCCACAGCCTTCTTCATAAATCCCCAGCGGCGTCTGCAGCTCAGCAGATTGCTTGTCAGGGTTGGCGTCGAAAAACTCCGGAAACACAATCTTGTCCGAAAACGCGCAACCGACCGGGAACGTGTCTCCGACGACCGCCCACTGGGGTTCGCCAAACAGACACAAAACCTTGCCGAGATCGTGCACGAACCCGGCCAAGACGAACCACCGTGGATGGCCGTTGCTGCGGATCTGCTCCGAGGTTTGCAGCAGGTGTGCCAATTGCGACAAGTCGGTGTCCGGGTCGCTGTCATCGACGAGCGTGTTCAGAAACTCTGCCGCCTCCCAAACGCCCATCTCGCGCCGGTCCAGCTTCAGGTACTCGTCCCGTTTTTGGCGGACGAACTCCAGCGTCTGTCCCCGGTGGTTTTGCCTGTAAAACTCACGCACCGACGCGCGCGCCTCCGCCTCATAATCGCGAAACTGCTCTTCTGTTTTATCTGGGTTCGTGCCGACGAGCTGTTGGGGATCGGCTGGTTTTGTGTACCGATCCTTCACAAAATCGTCCCATTCCTCCAGATTGCCGAGAGGATTCTGCGGATCGCTTGGTTTGCCCGGTATCGTCATTTCTTCGCTTCAGCCAACGTGGCCAATTCCGCACCCCCAGTCAAACCTTCGATAAGTGCTGATTCTGAGTTGACACCCGCTTAGCGAATAGGCAGCTTTTCCAGCTCTGAGCTTCAAAAACTTACAGGACATGAAAAAGCTACACTTTCAAAAGGGATTCACCCTTATCGAGCTTCTAGTGGTGATTGCAATTATTGCTATTTTAGCCGGCATGTTGCTGCCCGCTTTGGCTAAGTCCAAGGGATTAGCCACTGGTGCCGCCTGCCAAAATAACCAAAAACAACTCAGCCTCGCCTGGACCATGTACGCCGACGAAAACGACGATAAGATTTGCGGAGGCTCCACCTACAACACCCGCACCGACTGGTGGCACGGGCCAAGTGCAATTCCAAGAGATCGGCTACAACAGTTGGGTAAACTTTCCGCAAGAGAACGCGAAATAGAATCCGAAAAAGCAGGTATCCGTAAGGGCCTCCTCTTTCCGTTTACGACGGACACCGGTATCTACCATTGCCCGGGCGACAGACGCATCACCTCCGCATCCCCAACCTTGACCTACGTCAGCTACTCCGGTGCGGGAGGCATGAACGGAGAACAACAAGGACTCTCCGTGAAGTCGATTTCCTCAATTGTGAACCCATCTGGTAAATACATTTACGTCGAGGAATCAGATCCTCGCCAATACAACATGGGGTCTTGGATCATTGGTATGGGAGCAGGTAACTCATGGATCGATCCAGTCGCCCCATGGCACAACGACTATAGCACCTTGAGTTGGGCCGACGGTCACGCCACCACCAAGCGCTGGGTGTCTGCCAAGACCAAGGAAGGCGCCAGACAAACCGTCGGGACACCGACACGGCCTGGAAGCTTTTCGTTTGGCATGTCCGACCGCGACAACAGAGACATCATGTACATGAAAGAGCACTACGCGACCAACCGCAAGAGCGGCAATGCCCTTTAAACCAACCAAACTTTAACAATGAAAAAACGCAATTCAGGATTCACTCTCATCGAGCTACTGGTGGTCATCGCCATTATCGCGATACTTGCTGGACTGCTGCTGCCAGCCTTGGCCAACGCCAAATCCAAGGCCACCGGCATTAGCTGCATGAGCAATAACAAACAGGTCGCACTGGCATGGCTTATGTATGCTGGGGATAACGATGCCTACCTAGCCGGTAGCCTTGGCGATTGGCGTTCCGGAAAAGTCTGGGTACCTGGCAATTTGGATTTCAGCTCGAACCGTCAAAATATAGACAAAGGCCTTTTACTTGATGAAAGTAAGGGTGCACTGCTTGGTAAGTATCTGCAAAACGCAGACGTCTACAAATGTCCTGCCGATAAAAGTACGGTGAAAGTTGGCGGAGAAACCGTGCCGCGAATTCGTAGCATCTCGATGAGCCAATCATTCGGACGTAACCCTCGTGAGGGCGGAGGTGCAGGCCAATGGTTACCCTACGGTTCCTTCCTCACCTATGCAAAGGAAGGAGACATGTCTAGACCTGGCCCGTCCAACCTGTTCGTGTTCCTCGATGAACATCCGAACAGCATCAACGATGCAGCTTTCGCTGTAAAATGCGACGCTCGCGGTAACGGTGCTCGGATGATTGATTGGCCTGCAAGTTACCATAATGGGGCAGGTGGTTTTGCATTTGGCGACGGGCATGCAGAAATTAGAAAATGGAAGGACTCTCGCACCATAGTACCTCACAAAAACTCTGCCGGCATGCCAAACCCTCCAGGAGGGTTAAACCGAGCAGCACCCAACAGTGTAGACGTCGAATGGATGCAGGATCGTGCTTCCGCACCGCGCTAAGCAGAAAGTCAAGTCATAACTTTCCAAACGAAAACGGCCCAAAAATGGGCCGTTTTTTTTGTGCCCAAACCGGTTGACCAAGCGGTTTGGCGGCAAAAGGTTCAGGGAAATTCCTGTCCCCGAAAACGCGATTTCCAAAATCAGGGGACAAGAATGCACCTTCCTTTTTCCAACAAGTCTGACTAAAACCCATCGGACGCAATCTCAACGCAACAGCAGCTTGGCGAAGCACCCAGTGAGGGTTGACAGCTGGTTTTGAAGGGCATAATATTAATTCCTTACCGCTTTGTCTTATGAAACTTTCGCGCTTTAAGTCTGGTTTTACGTTAATCGAGTTACTAGTGGTCATAGCCATCATTGCAATTCTGGCTGGTTTACTTTTGCCCGCACTGGGACAGGCAAAAGAGAAGGCCCGCCATACGAGTTGTCAAAACCAACTCCGTCAATTTGGCCTCGCGCTGGTTTATTACGCTGATGACAACGACGATAGTCTCCCGCACCAACACCAATGGCTACATCAAGGCCACGCCGACTCAGAGCACGCAGCATTTAATCCACGCGCCC
>NZFR01000135.1 GCA_002689335.1 Verrucomicrobiales bacterium | reverse complement strand
CATGCCTCTAGGACCGGCAGAGGAGTGCCACGACATTGTTGAGGCCTTGTTGCTGAGCAGCAGGACCATCAAAGTGCCCGGTTCCGGGAGTTCCACTCCGGTGATCTGGGAGGATCAGGTGTTTATCCTGACCGCAGTTGTCACCGGCAAAAAAGTGACCGCACCGGAAAGTGGTTCTTCCAGCGAACGCGGCAGCCGGAACGAACCGCGAGGTCAACGGCCAGAAGGACGCGGACGCGGCGCGGAACGCAGCGAGCGTGGGGGTCGGGAAAACCGGGGCGGCTTCGGCGGAGGCTTCAACCGTGAGGAAATGATCAAGCGTTACGACAAGGACGGCGACGGCGAATTAAACGAAGCCGAACGCAACGCTCTCCGCGAGGCACTGCGCCAACAGTTCAGCCGCAACCGAGGGGGCGAACGCGGTAGCCGCGGTGGCCGATCCGGTTCTGGGCGCAGTCGGGGGGGCTTTGGCGGCGGTCGCAAGCCGACCGAGGAATTTCAATTCGTGCTGATCTCCTACGACCGAAACAGTGGCAAGGAAAAGTGGCGTACCGTGGCCACCACCGCCGTGCCGCACGAGGGCCATCACCGCGATCACGGCTACGCCTCGGCCTCACCGGTCACCGATGGCGAAAAAATCATCGTTAGCTTCGGTTCACGTGGTATCTACTGCTACGATATGAAAGGCATGGTGCAGTGGCAAAAAGATTTCGGTAACATGCGCACGCGAAACAGCTTCGGCGAAGGCAGCTCCCCTACCCTGCACGGTGACACCGTTGTGCTGCTTTGGGACCAGGAAGACGACTCCCACATCTATGCCCTCGACAAAAAAACCGGCATGGTGAAGTGGAAGCGCGACCGCAACGAAGCCACCGGCTGGTGCACCCCGCTCGTAATCACCCACGATGGCATCACGCAGGTGCTCGTCAACGGCGCCACGGCCGTTCGCAGCTATCAACTCAGCGACGGCAAACTGCTCTGGGAATGCGGCGGCCAAACCGTCAGTGCCATACCCTCGATCGTCGCGGACAAAAACACCGCCTACGCCATGAGTGGTTTTCGTGGTGCCTACGTGGCCGCCATCAAGCTGGGTGGCAGCGGCAACCTGACCGGAAGCAAGTCCGTCCTTTGGAGCGCCGATCGAGGCACGCCGTACGTGCCTTCACCGCTCCTGAGCAACGGCCGCATTTGGTATCTCGCCGGCAACAACGGCATCCTTTCCGTCCGCGAAACCAAGTCCGGAAAATCGCTGGTTGAAGGCGAACGACTGGACGGCATCAGCGGTGTGTACGCCTCACCCGTCAGCGCCGCTGGCAAGGTTTACATCGTCGGTCGCAACGGAGGGGTCTCGGTGCTCAAGGACAGCGCTAAACTTGAGGTACTGGCAACGAACGAACTGGACGAAAAATTCGACTGTTCACCAGCCATCGTCGGCAACCAACTTTTCCTCCGGGGCAAGGAACACCTCTACTGCATCGCTGAAAAATGAGCTAAGTTACGGCTCATCGCCTTTAACAAAAACAGCGATCACCGCGCCGACGAACAGCGGCAACACGGCAAGCAGCAGCAAGATCAGGCTCAGCGCATTCACCTGCGCGTGGTGCCCGTAATGCAACAGGTTGAACACCCGCAGCGCCAGCGTCTCGCCGCCGGGCGGGACGATGAGGACAACCGTCTCCGTGTCCCACAGACAAAGTAAATAAACCACGTACCAAACCGCCGCCATCGACCAACCGACCTGCGGTAAAAACAGTTGACGCAACCGTTGCCACCACGATAGGCCGGAGAGATCGGTGACGTGTTGCAGGTCGACATCCACCGAGCGCTTGGCCAAGCGCATTCCCTCCCAGCCAAGCGCAAAATACCGCAGGCCAAGCGCCACCAACACCATGCCGCTCCCTCCATAAAACCAGCCCAGCCACGGCCGGTTGAAGATTGAGATCAGCACCACCCCCAGCAGCACGCCNGGCAAAAAAAACAGCAACCAAGCCAAGCGACACTCACGACGCCCATTCNNCAGCNAACCCAGCCCNACCACCAAAAATGCGGTCACCGAGGCAAACCAAAACGAATTCCAAATCGACCTTGCCCCAGCACGAATGGCGTCCGGAAAATCCGACCACGTTCGCGCGTCCAACAGCAGATGGCCAAGCGGCAACAGCAGCGAAACCGCAATGGCAACCCCGGCCAAACCGAACGCCAAACGATGCAGTGCTTGGCCAAGCCGATCCGCCAAGACCGCAGCAGCCACGCCTTGGCTTTCCCACGGCCAAGCGATCTCGCGCCCCCGCAAAACGAGCAACAACGACAACGGCAACAACGCGAGCACCCAACCGTACTGCCACGCCAACTCGAAGTTATACGTCGAACTAAACTGCACCCAAAACTGAGCGGGAAAAACTTTCACCTGAAGGATTGCCGGCACAGCGATGTTATTAAATGCCAAGGCGAACACGATGACGACCGACTGAACCAATGCCGGTCGCGACAACGGCAAGAACACTTCCCGCAACAAGGCCCAGCCGCTCAGCCCGGGCTCCGCTTCGAGCAACTCCGGAGTTATGCGTTTGAGCGCTCCGAACGACATCAGGCACGGGACCGGCCAAAGCATCAGCGAGAGGACCCAGACCGCGCCGCCAAACGAATACACGTCCAACGACAGCCACGGTTTCAGTACGCCCACATTTCCCAGCATCCCCAACCAAGTGTTGACCACCAAAAACGGTGGCAGCGAAAACGCGCCCATGGTACCGCCCAAAAAAACAAGGCGTTTCCAGCCCCCCGCCGTCACAAGAAAAACCGCAGCTCCCCACCCAATCCCCAGCGCCAGCAGCGAAACCAACGTCGCCAAACCGAAACTGTTGAGCAGCAGGCCCCAGCTCATTTAATCGAGAAAAACGGATTTTAACTCGGCCACGGCCCGTTCGTTTTCCGCGACCACGCTTGGCCATGCGATCTCGCTGGAATCAACCGGCGAAACCGAATCCAACGCACCGGCTGCGACCAATGCATCGCGCACCATCTGCGACTGAAGGTACTTGGCCAAGCGCTTGGCCAAGCCGGGGCGAGGCGCTCCGGCGATGTAGCCAATCGAGTTTCGAATCGCGAAACCGTCATCCAAAAGCGACTGCCCCGCGATCGGTAGGTTATTTTTCAGTCCTGCCCGAACGTCATCCGAGTCGGTCAACCCGAGCGCCACCTCACCACGCCCGACAAGTTGCACCACCACAGAGTTGCCGTCCACAGCCATGACTTCGTTGGCCACCAATGCACTACACCACGCCAGCCAGCGTTCCTCACCCCACTGCTGTCTAAGCACCTGAAAATACGTGGCCGTCGAACCGAACAAAGGAAGCGCGATCGCCACCTTGCCCCTCCATAGCGCATTGGTCAGCGAGGACAAATCCTTCGGCACCTCCGCCCGTGAAAGTTGGTTCGTGTTCCAGACCCACTGGCGCGTGCGCGCCCCGAAGGTCGCTATCGGTTGCCCGTTTTCCAGTACGCCACGCGCAGCCAACTGGTGAGTCCGGAATTCTTCGTTGTTCCAAAACAGATCGCACTGCGGGTTGTTTTTTTCGGCGATCAACCGGTTGATGAGCCCTACCGTTTTAACCGCTTCGCTGTCGTAAACAGCGCGCACCGTGATCCCGGTTTGCGATTCGAACTCGCGAAGAATCGGTTCGGCGTAAACCTGATCCTGCGACGTGTAAACAGTGACGGCATCCGATCCGGAACCACAACCGACCAACAGCAGTGTCAGTGCAACCAGAGTCCCAACGAACCACTGTCCCTTCCCCGTCATGCCGTGCGCCGATGGTAAAACCACCATTCGAACATCAAAAAACCTAGGCACAGCATGGCAAACCAACGCCACGACTCCTTGTCCGCATCCAATTGCACCGTTGCCTCGACCTTGCCGTACTCGCCCAATTGCAACTCCTCTCGTGCCGTGATCGTGCTTTCCTCCTCGTCGAGTAGGTTGACACAAAACGCCAGCTCATTCGTCCCTGCGACCACACGATAAACGCCTTGTTGAAATGTGTTGGCGAATATCAGCTCCCCGGTGGCAGTGGTTTTGGTCTCGACCATTTCACCATCCGGCAGAGTGACAGCGACTTCGGATTCCTCCTCGGCCAAGCGAAAGGCAAACGAATCGCCAGCGCGAAGACTGGTGCTCACTTCCGGGTTCAACCAATCCATTGAATTTGCGACAAAAATCGGGAATGACACACGCAGAGGCCAGGTGCTGTCGAGAGGGTTGAACCCGATCCATACCGCACGGTGACCGTCATTTTCACCGGCGGCAATCAGCGGGGCAGACGGCGACTCAACCAGAGGCCTCAACCAAGACGGTAGCACAGCGTTCAACGACTGCGCCAGTTGCACGTTGTCAAAATTTACGAAGCGCAACAACGCGTGCGTGCTTTTCCAATCAACAATCGGTGGAGCCTCGAGTGTGCCGCTTGGCTGAAACCAGTTGGTCGACTGGGTGTGAATCGCCAACACGTTGCCGCTTGGCCAAGCGCTTGGTTTGATCGCATCCAACACGACCACATCCACTGCCGGGTCGGAATTCGACAGGCCGTTGGTCACGCTCACATCCAGCTTGGGAACGCTGCGAAGCGCTTTTTCGAGAAAGGCGTTGCCCTGCGTCACCAGCAGCGCTTTCACATCGCGTCGAGAAAGACTCAGAACCGAACCGACGTTGTCAACCGCAAGGGCATCGTTGTTTTTCAATCGCAGTTGAAACACGCCATTCGTGTTTTGGTTCGTGACGAAAACTAGCGACGCTGTGTTGGTTGGGCCGACAGTGACCCGACGGTTGCCGACCAGTTGTTCGCCGAAAAACAGTGACACATCACTCGACATCGTATTCGTCGAAGCGTTGCCGATCGTCGCAAACACCGCCTGCTGGTTGGCCTCTTCCGGATGCGGCCGCACCTCGAGCGAAACGATCCCGAGATTGTCCCCGCCTTCGCCAATGCGGTGGTAGGCTAAATTCAAGCCCTGCAACTCGAAGGCATCGAGATCGGAGGACACCCCGTCACTGAACAGGTGCACCTCAGCCTTGGCCCGGTTGCGGGTGAGGTTTTGTGCGAGCTTGATCGCGTCGAGCAGGCGCGTTGGCGAGTCCGTGGCCTGCGCTTGGCCAAGCGCGGACCGAAGCACTGATTTGGCACTGGTCGGTGATTGACGCACCTCTGTGATGCCGCCGGAGAGGATGAGCACCATCTCGTCGCTGTCGTACATGCCGCCGATGAGTTTGCCGACCTCGGTCTTAGCTTGGCTAAGCCGATCGGGGGCGACATCAGTCGCCTGCATCGAGGCGGACACGTCGAGGATCACCACGACAAACCGGCCGCTTTCCATTTTGCCCGCAAAGTAAGGCCGAGTGAGTGCGAACACGGCTAAGGCCAACAGGATCAACTGGATGATCAGCAGCCAATTGTGCCGGAGTTTTTGAAACGGTGAGTTGGCCTGTGTTTCGTTGAGGAACCGCTGCCAGAGAACGGTGCTCGAGACCAAGCGCGCGACACGCCGGCGTTTGAGCAGATAAAACACCACCACGACCGGTAGCGTTGCGGCGAATGCCAGCGCCTCTGGCGAAAGGAAGTTCAACGCCACATCCCCCCGGTTCGCATNGCNTTCAGNAACAGGTCATCAATNGGTGTGTCAGANCGGGCCAATTGATAACGCACACNGNGGGNNCGGCAAAATTCCTGCAGNCGTTGGCANTAGTTTTGNACCGTCGCCTGATAAGCCTTGAGCCGNTACTTNCCAAANGTNACNTCCTGTTCGGAGCCGGTCTCGGAATCGATCACCTTGAGATCNCCNTANCTNGACGGCTCGAGTTCCTCNGNNGCGAGAACCTGCACNGCGNGAACCTCCGACCCGCGATTGGCCAGTGATTTCAAACCGGCCTCATAACCGGCNGGATCCAAAAAATCACTCAGNACAACNACCACGCCCTGCNTNCGGTGCTTCNTCGAGCCCAGCTTNAGCGCNTGNTTAAAATNGATNGTGCCNCCGGCNTTGAGGCGGCCCAANTTTTNGAAAAAACGCATCGCCGAACGACGCCCGCGAACAGCACGAAGTTCACCNGCCAACTGGGTNTGATCGTCCNCCAAAGGAAACNGCTCGACTGTCACTCGATCAAAACNACACATCGCCACGNAGCCGACTGCNGCCNCCACNTGCCGGGCGAANTCGAACTTGGGCACCTNCCCGAACNACATNGATTCGCTGGCNTCGAGNAANATCGTGACCGGCAGTTCGCGCTCCTCCTCGTAAAGTTTGAGGAACANGCGCTCAAGACGNCCGAANAGATTCCAGTCGATCCGNCGNAAATCATCCCCCGGCNCGTANGNGCGATAGTCCGCAAANTCNACCGACTGCCCGCGTGCTCCGCTGCGACGCTCCCCCTTNGCNGTACTCTTNGAANGGCGCCGCGCCAGAAGCTGCAACTGCTCCANNCGCTTCATCAAATCAGNGGAAATTAAAGCTTCCATAACCTCGAAATCGACCGAGGCAATGCTCCCCTCGAAGCCCTCAAATGGCAAGATTTAGCGAGTAGNCTTACTTNTTAAAAGCGAACCAAGANGGCCAGTTCTCTGCGTGAGTCACGTGAACCTCCCACCCATATTGCTCNGCAAACTCGGTAACAGCCTGTTTAACTCCAAACAACCCGATGAGTGAGCCATCGGCCTNATTAANAATTTCACCATCANGAACATAATCATGNCCACCGATAATCCCACCGGATTTGACCTTGGGTAACCACAACTCGATATCCCGCTTCACTGCTTCGTATCGGTGATCGGCGTCGATGTAACAGAAATCAAGAAGGTCATCCGGCATTACGGATGCCCCCTGTTCGGATGTCATTCGCCAAACAACCGATCGCACNCCGAAGGGTNCCAACTNTAACGAAGTGTTTGCGTAGNTGAGGATCTGCTGATCATCCGATCTGTTGNCGATATCGACGTATGCCTCTTCATCGAAATTTTGCCATGCATCNATGGAAAACATGGTATCCCCAATCCAGTTTTCTAGAACATGCTGGGAAAAATCACCGTGTTGCACGCCGATCTCGGCACCNTTCCCAGTNAGTCCGCACTCATTAAGAAATACNGGGAACTCNTNCCTCGTATCGATTTTAATGTGCTGTTTCATCTATTNGATCGATCAAATACTTCGTCCGCTTTTCCCANGACCAATCCCNCATANACTTGGCNGCTTGGTCGCCCTTGCGCTTNGCTTCCNGTTTGTCCGCGTAGACCCTCTCCAACTGCTCCACAACTTCAGTCANGTCGGATTCACCCCAGTCTTTAGCGTAGGGTAATCCNGTGACCTCCGACTGACTCATGAGCGNATAGCAGTTNTCATCGCTNATCAAATCAAGGTGACCNGTGTTAGCTGAGANGATGCAAGGCAATCCACAGGTCATGGCCTCCATCGCTACAAGGTTGGTTCCCCCTTCGCAACGGTTAGGAAAAACAGCCACATCCGCCTGNGCAAAAACCNNCGGCATAAGGTGATTGGCAACCATGCCATAATCGTGAACGTTCNCCNCCGGAACACCGTTTTCGATGATCCATTGCTTAATGTCACATNTCCCGTCTGAGCCTGATTGNGGTTCNCCCTCGACATTACCGCCCAAACTGATCCCTNTTATCGACNCTGGCCAAGGGTTNTGCCACGTCGTTGCCAANACAGCGTCNGGGTGNGTTTTTACGAACTCCCGAAACGCNGCCACNGTGATNTCCTGACCTTTGCGATNNTCCANCTTCCCTCCTGAGTAGACTACGAACCGCTCGNTTCGCTCGCGTGGTGTCGGCTNAAACAAATCCAAATCCNCCCCCTGAAGAAACGTGTCCACATTCGACAAACCATGTTCCTTCAAAACCTTCGAATTCCAAGTTGACCCACCGAACAAGAGTTCAAATTCCCCCGCGTTTTTGGTCGTGTTTTCGTTTGGCGTGTTGTGCTCGAAAAACACAATTGCAAACTCCCTCTCTCCCTTGCACAGCGGCTCGGCTGGGTTGTGCATCTCAGCATCGTGCAGTGAATTCCCCAGGGAATGGATGACCGGAAACTCACAAACCAGTCCACCGCCCTCGCCGCTTTGCAAGACCTTTGCCACCTCCTCTTCCCGTCGGTTGAGCTTCTTGACCAACGACTTAAATTTATCCGAGGCCTGTTCCAGCTGCACACTTGGGTACAACGGCACCGCCCGAAACCGTCCATCGGCCTCCATCTCATGGGATAGGTTTAGTCCAGCGATCCCCCAGCCGGAAGACAGCGATAGTTGCCAGTTTAGCCCCAGCCAGTTATTTAAATTTGAGTTCGAATTTGTGCTACTTCCCACCATAATAGATCCATTCTTTTTCTGTTTTTTGGCTTATTAGTTGCTTTGAAAAGTCCCCTTGGCCAACGCGCTTTACTCAGATTCGCCCCGCTTAGGTTCAAAAACCAACTCCGACCAAGCCGCGCGGCTCGTCATCCAAGCTCTCGATCGAATCACCGAGGGGGCATTGGAGCAGGCCGACGTATGGCTGCAAAAGGCCCACGAATTGACCCCAAACTGCCCAGAATTGCACTTTGCGCTTGGTTTGTTTCACGAGGAATCCGGCCACGCCGACTTGGCGCTACAGCATTATGAGCAGGCTACGCAGCTTGATTCGTGCCACGCGCAAGCGCAAATCAACCTTGGCCTGCTCCGCAATCAAGCCCAAGCGCTTGGCCAAGCAGAAGCCTGTTTCCGCCAAGCCATCGCAGCGGATCCACTTTTACCCGAAGCCCATCTCAACCTTGGCAACCTGCTACAGCGAACGCAGCAACTTGCCTCTGCGGAAGATTCATATCGCGCCGCCCTACGAATCGATCCCTCACTGACACCAGCACACCTAAATCTCTCCTCTATTCTCCTTTGGCAAAACCGGCACACGGAGGCACTGCAGCATGCACTGAAGGCAGCCCAGTTTTCACCGGACGACGCAGAGACCAAAAACACACTGGGCGCCATCTTCAAAGCCACTCAGCAGATCGACAAAGCCGTCTCGTGTTTTCGAATGGCACTGGAGACCGACAGGAACAACGCCGCATATCACACCAATCTCGCCGGAGCGTTGGTCGACGCCGGGCGATTCAGCCAAGCAGAACATCATTTTCAAAAAGCGATCCGCCTGAACCCAGATTTCCCCGATGCTCAACACGGTCTGGGAATGTTGCAACTTCAGTTGGGAGAATTCGCAAACGGTTGGGCAAACTATGAATGGCGCTGGAAGTCGTCTCAAAAAAACGAACGCCGCCATCACAAAACACCTGAGTGGAGCGGCAACCTCGTCCCAGACAAAACGCTTCTCGTGTATTGCGAACAGGGTCTCGGCGACTCCATCCAGTTTGTTCGTCACATCATTCAAGCCGCAAAGTTGGTCGGCTCGATCATTTTGGAATGCCCGCCCTCTGCAAAAGTGTTGTTCGAAACGCTCTCTGTGGATGCATTGACGGTCATCACCAGCGGTGACAACCCACCGCCATTCGATTTTCAAATCCCGCTNCTNAGNNTGCCCANNGCNTTGGGCNTCACGNTCGGGAGCGTCGCAGATGACACGCCCTATTTGACCGCGCCGGAATCGATCAATCCGATCGCGGAACATCTATCGAAAAATAAACTCAATGTCGGGTTGGTCTGGGCCGGCAACCCACGCCACCGCAACGACGCATTTCGCTCGATGCGATGGACAGACTGCGCCCCGTTGCTGAACTCCGACCGCGCTCAATTTTTCAGCCTGCAACTCAACGCCGGTACGATCGCTACCAATGCCATCGCTAAAGCCGCGAACGCGATCGATCTCAGCGCTAATTGCACCGACCTTGCCGCCACCGCATCGATCATCACCCAACTTGACTTGGTTATCAGCGTCGATACCGCCGTGGCACACTTGACCGGCGCACTCGGCAAACCGGTCTGGCTGCTCCTCCCCTTCGCCGGCGAATGGCGCTGGATGAGCAAGCGCGAGGACAGTCCGTGGTATCCCACCATGGAAATCTTCCGCCAAACCAAGCCGGGAGATTGGAAGAGTGTCGTGTCTTCCGTTTTGGAATCAATCGAAATCGCTTCCGCGCCGAACGATCTTCCTGCGCTGGAGCAAGCCGCCCTTGCCGNAAAAAAGAACGGGCAACTTCCCNGTGCGAAAAAACTGTTCGAAAGAATTCTGAAACACCATCCCAGACATACCGAATCGCTATCGAATCTCGGAAACGTCCTCTTGTCACTTGGTCGGACAGAAGCTGCGACCAGCGCGCATGCAGCGGCGCTGCATACAGCACCGAATTCAGCCCAGATGCTTTTTAACCAATCGCTCACCCTATTAAAAGCAGGGGATTTTCAAAACGGCTGGGCCGGTTACGAGCACCGCACACGGCTCCCTCACTTTGCTTCGTTCCAATCGAAGCTGGCTCAACCTCGATGGCAGGGCGAATCGCTTGCCGGAAAAACACTGTTGGTTTGGTCGGAACAGGGCTTCGGCGACACGCTCCAGTTTTGTCGTTTTCTCAACCTCGTTAACAGCGACGGTGGTCACCTCGTTTTTGAGTGCCAACCCGAACTCGTCCCTCTATTGAATCAACTTGCTGGAGTGGAGGTCGTTTCNCGAGGAGAACTCCCACCGCCACACGACGTCCAGTGCCCACTGCTCAGCCTGCCCAAAATTTTCGAAACAAAACAGGCCAACATTCCTGCGCCGGTGAATCTCCGATGCAGCGCAGCGAAACCACCACTNCCGGCGGCCGATANGGATCGACTCAAAGTNGGGCTGGTCTGGCGCGGTTCACGCCGCAACGAAACACCTGAGCCAAGGGAAATCCCNGCGNTTCTGCTTCNAGAGATTACGCGGTTCGNTAACGCCCAGTTTTACTCGCTTCAACTCGAGCAGATCGACGGCGAAGCACCGTTCACAAAAAATCTGATTTGGATNAACAAAGCNNTGCCAGATTTTCTGGCGACGGCGCAAGTCATCGAACAACTGGATTTAATCATCACGATCGACACCGCAGTGGCTCACTTGGCCGGCACACTTCGTAAACCGGTTTGGCTGCTTTTGCCACACGGGTCAGAGTGGCGCTGGTTGGAGCATCGCGACGACAGCCCGTGGTACCCGACGATGCGACTGTTCCGGCAACCAGCCGTTGGCGATTGGGCATCTGTTCTCTACNCCGTCCGTGAAGCGCTCCAATTGTTCCCCTCTCCGATTGCCACGCAACATCTCAACCAAGCGGAGGCAGCGATGAAGCTAGGTCAGGGGCAGCAGGCGATCGCACACTATCAATCCGCCCACCAAGCCGCCCCGAACAATCCGCTNATTCTGCGTTTGCTCGGCAGCACGTTGAGTGCGCTTGGCCAAGCGGAGATTGCGCTTGAATGCCTGCAACACGCGCTTACGCTCGCGCCCAGCGATCCGGAAAACCACCACGATCTTGGCCTTCATTATTCCGCNCTTGGCCAANCGNAGAGCGCCATCGAATCATACGAACGTGCCATCGACCTGCAGCCGGATTGCGCTGATTTTCATTTTAATCTGGGCAACGCCCACTACGTGCTTGGCCAAGCGGAAGCTGCCCGTGAGGCATTCCGGNAGGCTACAACGCTCGATCCAAAATTGGCCGCAGCTCATTTCAACCTCGGCCAAGTGGCTCAGGACGAGGGCGACCACCTGACGGCAGCACAGGCTTACAAACGCGCGGTTGATCTCGATTTTCATTACGTTGATGCTCA
>NZFR01000134.1 GCA_002689335.1 Verrucomicrobiales bacterium | reverse complement strand
AAGTTGGGCGATCTCGTCACAGGCAAGGTATCCAAGCTCGCCAGCTTTGGTGCGTTCGTTGGGCTCGAGCACGACATCGACGGCTTGGTGCATATCAGCCAAGTCAGCGAAGAACGTGTCGAGAAAATCAAGAACGCGCTCAACGTTGGCGAGGAAGTCAGCGCGCGCGTGATCAAGATCGACCGTGCTGACCGCCGTATTGGTTTATCCATCAAGGCGGCCAACTACTCGCAGGAACAGCTCAAGGAAGAGGAAGCCGTTCTTGACTCGCTTAAACCAGGCGAAGACTTGGTGGCCCTGCAGCACGCGTTCGACACCCTTGGCGACGAGGATGCCGAAGGCGAAGCCCCCGCAGAAGCACCGGCACCGTCTGCCGAAGCCCCTGCCGAAGCCCCTGCCGAAGCCGAGGCTCCTGCTGATGAGGCATCTGCCGAAGCCCCCGCTGCTGCGGAAGAGGCTCCCGCCCAAGGCGAAGAGGCTGCCTCTGAGGAATAATTCGATCCACAGAAACCTTTCAACGGGCAGGTTCATCCTGCCCGTTTTTTTTGTGGCCAAGCGCTTGGCCAAGCGGTCGAATCTCGACTTTCGGCAGGCGAACCTCCATAACTCCCCGCGCTTTTTATGGGCATTATCGAAGAACTCGAATGGCGCGGCCTGATCTCCGATTGCACCGACCGGGAGGGNCTACAGGAGCGCTTGGCCAAGGGGCCGATCACNCTGTACTGCGGCTTTGATCCAACGGCGGACAGCTTGCACGTGGGCAGCCTCGTGCCGCTGTTGGCGCTGCGCCGCTTTCAACAATTTGGGCATCACCCGATCGCGGTGGCCGGAGGGGCAACCGGTTCCATCGGCGATCCCAGCGGCAAGACGGCCGAACGCCAACTTCTCACCCACGAGCAGCTCAAGGCCAACATCGAAGGGGTGCAGGTGCAGCTTGGCAGCTTCATGGATTTTGAGGGTGTGGAAAACGCGGCCAAGCTGGTGGATAATGCCGACTGGACTGCGCCGTTGTCGTTCCTTGACGTGCTGCGCGACATCGGCAAACACTTCAAGGTTAACGCCATGGTCTCCAAAGAGAGCATCCGTGCCCGGATGGAGGATCGCGAAGTGGGCATNAGCTACACCGAGTTCAGCTACATGGTTTTGCAGGCACTCGATTTTCATTACCTTTGTGAGAAGCACGACTGCGAACTGCAGATCGGTGGCAGTGACCAGTGGGGAAACATCACGGCTGGGATCGATCTCATCCACCGCAAACAAAACAAGCAGAGCTACGGGCTCACGCTGCCGCTCATTACCAATGCCGATGGAACCAAGTTTGGCAAAACGGAGAGCGGCGCAGTTTGGCTCGATGTCAACCGCACGAGTATCTATCAGTTTTATCAATTCTGGGTGCGCATCGATGACCGGGATGTGGTTCGGTATCTCAACTATTTCACATTCCTGAATCGCGATGCGGTGGAGGAGTTGGCCAAACAGCACGAAGCCGAGCCGCATGCGAGGATCGCGCACAAGGCCTTGGCCAAGGAGGTGACAGCGTTGGTGCATGGCGAGCCGGCTGCAGAGGAGGCCATTCGCGCGAGTGAGATTTTGTTCGGTGGCGATCTGGACGGTATCACCGAGTCGACGTTCCGCGAGGTGGCCGGAGAAGTGCCGACTTGCGAGGTGGCGACCGACCGATTCGGCGGCGAGGGATTGTGGCTGCCGGAGCTGCTGCATGAATCCGGCTTGGCGCAGTCGCGAGGCCAAGCGCGGAAAGACGTTAAGGGCGGTGGGGTGTACGTGAACAGCAAACGTATCGACGACGAACAGCACAAGCTAACGGAGGCGGATCTCATGTTTGACAAATACGTCTTGCTTCGCCGGGGCAAGCGTAACTATGCCGTGATTATCGCTGGTTAAAATGGGAGAGGGCCAAAAGAGAGATGACGGTTTGGAGTGGTACGTGGCGCACGTGAGACCGCGCTGCGAAAAGAAGCTCGTTGAGCACGGAAAAATCTACAAATTTCCGACCACACTTCCGACGTACAAGAGCATCAAAAAATATCAAGGCAAAGAGGTTTCCTTCGATAAACCACTTTTCCCTGGCTATGTGTTTCTCCGGCTGAACCAAGAAACACGCAAGGTTGCCATCCAAAGCAACTACGTGGCGAATATGCTGGATGTCATTGACCAGCAAGAGTTTGAGGATCAGCTCGAAGACATTTTGTTTGCGCTGGAGCAAGAGGTGGAGATCCGGCTCGAGCCGACGATCGAGGTTGGCGCCCGGGTGATGGTGAAGTCCGGCCCGCTTCAGGGGCATGAGGGTTGGGTGGAGGAACGCTTCGGAATGACCACCGTATTGTTGCGGCTGGATTTCATTGGCCAGGCGGCAGCGGTCGAGGTCCAGGCTGGGACGCTGGAGCTGATTTAAACTCGGGGCTGGCCAAGCGGCAAAATTGTTGGCAATTTTTCTTTAGTAATGTCCTTGGCCAAAAAAGCGCCCAAACGCTCGGGGGTTCTCGCCGGTGGAAACTGGATCATCGATCAAGTTAAAATGATTGATGTGTACCCGCAGCGTGAACAGCTAGCCAATATCACCGGTGACACCGTTACCGGAACGGGCGGCTCGCCTTACAACCTGCTGGTAAACTTTGCCAAGCTTGGAGCCAATTTCCCCCTCTCTGCCGCTGGACTTGTTGGCAAGGATTCGTTTGGTCAACTGATTTTGGACGACTGCAAACGGTTCAAAATCGACACCAANTTTCTGTCAGCGACCGCCGACGCGCCCACGTCCTACACGGATGTGATGACNGAGGTCAAAGGCGGCAACCGTACGTTTTTCCACAACCAAGGTACCAACGCGATTTGGGACGGGAAAGGTCTCGATTTTTCAAAAACTAAGGCCCGTTTTTTTCACTTGGGTTATCTGCTGCTCATGCAGACACTGGATGCCACGGATAAAAAATATGGTACAAAGGCGGCTAAGCTTTTGGCTGCGGCGCAGGCGGCCGGGCTCAAAACGAGTATCGACGCCGTGAGCGAGGACAGCGACCGCTTTGCTTCTGTCATCACCCCGGCACTGAAGTACACCGACTATTGTTTTCTCAATGAGATCGAAGCCGGTAAGACTGCCGGGTTTAAGATTCGGAAAGATGACGGTAAACTGGACACGGTGGCGTTGCGTCATGCGGCGGGTGCGCTACTGCAACTCGGCGTGGGCGAGCTGGTGGTGATCCATTTTCCCGAGGGTGGTTTTGTTCGGACACGCAAAGGCGAGGACGTGCTGCAGTCATCGCTGCGAATTCCCGCGAAGGACATCGTCGGAGCCGCCGGAGCCGGGGATGCGTTCTGTACCGGGATGCTACTTGGCCTGCATGAAGGCTGGGAACTGGATAAGTGCCTACAGACGGCTGTGTGTGCGGCGGCAGCCTGTTTGTCGCACGCCTCATGTACCGGAGGGATGAAGTCGCTCCGCAGTGTTCAGGCCTTGGCCAAGAAATACAAATACCGACCCAAGCTCGAGAAGAGCCTTTGAGCTGACACAAAAAAACACCCCGCTTGGCCAAGCGGAGTGTCTTCCAAAANNATTTTTCTGGCTACTTGTTGACGCGCTCCATGTACTTGCCTTCGCGCGTGTCCACTTTGAGCCGNTCGCCGGTCTTAATGAAAAGTGGCGCTTGGATGGCCTTCCCGGTTTCGAGAGTGACGGTTTTCATCACGTTCGTCGTGGAGTCACCCTTGACCCCCTCCGGAGCTTCGGAAACGGTGAGCACAACGCTTGAGGGCAGCTCGACCACGGCCGGATTTTCCTCGATGAAGGTAATTTCAACGAGGCAGTTTTCCACCATGTAATCCACCGCATCGCCAACGAGGTCGGGCGTGACAGTGACCGGTTCGTAGGTGTCCGGATCGGTGAAAACAAAATCGTCGCCATCGCGGTAGCTGTATTCCATCTTGCGATGGTCGAGCGGGACGACCTCGATTTTCTCGGTGGAACTCAACCGGATATCGAACGATTTCCCGGTGCGAATACTCCGGAGCGTCGCCTGCACAAAGGCGCGCAGGTTGCCCGGCGTGCGATGTTGACACTCCAACACGACAGCCACCTCGCCCTTGTGCTTGATGGCCATTCCCTTTCGAAGATCGTTTCCTGAAGGCATGATCGGTTCTTCGTTTCAGCGAGAAACGGGCGCGAACGTAGCGAACCTCGGTCGGTTTTCAAGCCGGAATGTCCGACAGACGGAGGTTATTTGCGGGGGTCGTTCTTGAATTGAAACGCTTTTTTGCCAGTGATGGCAGTGCTGGTGATGGAGGGACACCAGAATTTTTCGACGTGTTTCACGACCAGATCGGTGCCCTCAAAGTGGCTGACGAACGGCCGCTTTTTCGGGTTGTACATCGTGTCGGTCATGTCGCGCATGAGGACGACGTTTTTGCCGATGTTTACCATCTGACGAATACCCACCGGCCGGCCGAGGACGCACATGTTCAAATGCACGCCCATGAGAATGACGTTCTCGATGCCGTGCTTTGTCAGCAGATTGTAGGTTTCCTGACCGTTGTCAGTGACGGCATCGCGTTCGTCGTCGATCTCGATGAGGTCAATCTGGCGCGTCCACGCTTCGCGGATGGGGAATTCTTCGTCGCAATCGCAACCCATGTCTGTGTCGTCGATCGGTAGTTCAGTCTCGCGAAACTTGTCCGGCCAACACCAGTTGGTGCCCCAGCGGACGTCCTTGGAGAGGGGCTTGTGCGGAGTGGCGCTTGGAGCGTTTTGCGCGCGTTTGCGGGCTGGTGTGCCTTTGTAAAAATCGACCGTCGAACTCGGGGCGTGGATAATCAGCAGGCCTTTTTCCCGGGCCTGCTTGATAACGTTGTTCATCGGCTTGGCCATCTCGACCACGCGTTTGGCGGCGTTGGGGCACCAGTGGTCGTCCCACATGTCGACCACGATGACGGCGGTTTTGGCGGCCTCCCAAGTGACCTCGGATTCAACCGACTGATACTTGCCGCCGCTCGTTGCCGAGAGTGCCTGCGAGCGGGCCTTGAATGTGATGGGTGCCGAGTGAGCCACGGGGGCAATGAGAAAACCGATGCATGCGGTCAGGGCCAAGCGAGTGATTTGCATGGCCGGAGCCTGGCCAAGCGCCTCTGGTTTGTAAAGCGGCGGGGCTACTTCTTGGCCTGCTTGAGGCTCTGCAGGTATGTGATCATGTCGACCAAATCCTGCGGGGTCATGGTGGCCTGCAAGCCGGGTGGCATGATGCTGGTGGGCAACTGTTTTCGGCTCACAATGTCGGCGGTTTTGTACGTGGTCGAAATCCCGCCGGGCACACGGAGCGTGATTTCGTCATTGGTTTTACTGGTGACAATTCCCAGCGCCTCGGTGCCGTTTTTCAATTTCAACAGCCACGCTTCATAGCCAAACGAGATCCCGGCGCTTGGTTCGAGGATCGAGAGATACAACGCCTCCTTGCCGAGTTTGGTGCCGATACCGGAGAGCTTCGGGCCGAAGTCGATTCCCTTGCCGTTGACTTCGTGGCAGGTGGCGCAGGCGCTGGCCGGGCGGAAGAATACTTTCTCACCGTTGGCAATGTCGCCCTTCATTTGGACGAGCTTGGCCAAGGGGGGCAACGCTTGGCCAAGCCCTTTGGGGGAGGGGAACAGCTTGGCCGCTGCTTCGCTAATCTCTTTCCATCTCACGNTACGAAGGGCGTTGCCGGCAACGAAATTTAGGTCACTCTTCAGCTTCTTGGCTCGGGCTGCCTTGACGATTGCCTCCGCGCCGGTTTTCGACTTGGACAAGCCATTCACGGCGGCAGTGCGCAGCGGCAGCGGCTTTTTGCTGTCCTGAATCGTTTTCAACAAAAGCGGTTCCACCTTGGGCGATGCCACNTTTGCCAAGGCTTCGGCGGTGGCCAGTGCCGTTTTGGCGTGGGTACCGTTGATGGCCTTNGCAATGAGCTTGAGGCCCGGTTCGNTGANGGCNATTCGCAACGCCTCGACTCCGGTGGATTCTTTTGGGTGCGCTTGGGCAAAACGAATCAACTCCGTCTCATGCCCCTCAAGCTTGAAGTCGCGAACGATCTCCACGAANGCNGGTTTCCCTTTCGAGGCCTCGAGAATATTGAGGACCACTTTTTTGAGTGANGGGTTGGNCTCGATGTCGAGATTCTTCAGCCGCTTGAGAGCTTCCAGTTGGATGCTCGTCTGTGCGGCAGAATCGCNTGGCCAAGCGAGGGCCANTCCGANGGCGACGATCGTGAGTATGCGAGTGACAGATTGCATGCGACTGATGTCAGCTTTTTTCGATGCAGGCGTAGGCGTTGTGATTGTGGATGCTCTCNAAATTTTCGGCCTCGACCCGATACCACGTGATGTGTTCGTGTGCCTTGAGCCGTACGACAATGTTTCGAACAAGATCCTCGACGAACACNGGGTTTTCGTAGGCACGCTCGGTGACCGCTTTTTCGTCCGNCCGCTTGAGCAGTGAGTACAACTCGCAACTGGCCGACTCCTCGANAAGTGAGATGAGATCCTCAATCCAGACTGTGTCCTGTGAGCGGATCGCGACGGTAACTTCGCCGCGNTGGTTGTGGGCCCCGTATTGGCTGATCGCCTTCGAGCACGGGCAAAGCGTTGCGACCGGGATGCNCAGCGTCATGACAAAATCGATCTCCNATCCGNTGGCNTTGGCCTCAAAGCGCACGTTGTAATCCATCAACCCCTCGCGTTCGGTAACCGGCGCTTTTTTGGTGATGAAATACGGGAACTCAATTTCGAGATGAGAGGTGTTCGCCTTGAGGCGTTGCTGCATGTTGGCGAGCAAGTTGGGGATGTTCTCGACGTGAATCATCTCGCCGTGAGAGTTGAGCACCTCAACAAAACGGCTCATGTGCGTGCCTTTGAATTCCATCGGGAGATCGACGAACATNCCGATGGTGGCNACNGTGTTTTGCACCGCATGCGCNCGATCGCGNACTTGGATNGGGAACCGCAGGCCGCGCACGCCGACTTTGTCGATTGGCAGTTCTCGAGTGTCCCGCGTGTTTTGCTCGTCGTGAAGCGGNATATTTTCCNCGNGCGAAACCGNACTCGTAGTTGGNGAACGATCATCCATCATAGGGGGCNAGANCGTATCAGTCTACCNGGGCTTTGCCAAACGGGGACTAGCGATCGGCCAGATGAGGCTCAACGATTCTCGTCCAAATTGCATANCCNTTGGCGTTGAGGTGNAGCCCGTCTCCGACGAAAAGTTCACGCTGCGGCTTGCCATCATCACCGAGCATCGGTTGCCAAATATCGATGTAGCCAAGGCGATNGTCGGTTTTGNAAAANTCGCGAACCNTNCCGTTGGCTTGGCTCATTTTGCCNGATAATTTCCAGCGGCTNAGGCTGGGCTTGATGGTGATAAACGAAACCCGAGCGTCGGGNAGTTTGTCGTGTACGNCGCTCACGAATTTTTTGAAATCCGCAAGCACGGTCTCNGGAGATTTGCCGCGAGACATGTCGTTATCGCCGGCGTAGAGNACGACATGTTTCGGTTTGTANGGGTGCACNATNCGATCNACAAAGTGAATNGAGTCGACGATNTCCGAGCCACCGAAGCCGCGGTTGATCACAGCGTGTTTTGGGAANTCCTGCTTCAATGTTTTCCAGCCACGGATGCTCGAGCTGCCGATGAACACCGTGCCGCCGGGAGCNGGCGGTTGTTTTTTGTCGGCCACTTCGAATGCCGAGATGGAGCTCTCCCAACGCACCGGGCTACTNTAGTAGGCGCGGGCGTTCGCTGCGAGCACCGGCTTGATGGCAGCCGTCCAGACCGCGTAGCCGGCCGGACTCATGTGTACTTGGTCGGCGACAAAAAGTTCCGGCTTCGGTTTGCCGTCAGCGCCGAGCATTGGGGTCCAGACGTCGATGAAATCNAATCGCTTGTCGCCGGCGCAAAATTTTTGGATAAGCTGATTCGCGTTCTTTATGTTGTCGGAGGCAGCCCAGTTTATTGGACTGGGTTTGATTGAGACGAACGCGACACGAGTGCTCGGTAGTTCCGCGCNGATGCGTTGCGTGAACGTTTTAAAATANCCCAAGACCTCCTTTGCCGAGGCGCCTAGACGGAGTTCGTTCCCACCGGCGTACAGGACGATCTGCCTTGGTTTGTATGGGAGAACAATGCGGCCGGCGTAATGGATGGCGTCCTGAATTCCCGAGCCGCCGAAGCCGCGCCGNATTACTGTTCCTACCGAGGACTGCAAATCCTGTTCGAGCGATTCCCAAAGTTTGATACTAGAACTGCCGATGAAAAGTGTGCGGTTTTTCTTTGGGGCCTTCACGCGATCTGCCTCGAGGAAGGCTTCGATCGCTTTGTCCCACCTCCCCGGTTTGTTTTCGGCCGCAGTCGCAGTGTGCGAGGCGATCATGATCAGCCAAGCGGCAAGCAGCGGTGGGGTGGCCAAGCGCCAAATTTGGAATCGTCCCATAAGTGTGGCACGGATGGTATCGAACTTTTTTGGCTTGNGAAGCAATTTGACCGCTTGGCCAAGCGCTTGGTTTTAGCTTCAAACTACCAAGCGCTTGGCCAAGACTTGGGCNATGCCGGAAGCATTGGTTCCAGACGATTATCTGCCGTTGGTTCGGGCCGCCTTGGCTGAGGATATNGGCAGAGGGGACGCCACCACGCTGGCGCTCGTACCGGAGGATTCCTATTCCACCGTGGTGATGGTTGCCCGCGAACCAATGGTGATGGCCGGGGTGGATCTGGTGCTGGCTTCGTTCCAGGAGCTCGACGAGCGGATCGATTTTGGCATTGAGGTGTTGGACGGGCAGGACGGCGATTTTTTTCAACCGCTGCTTCGGTTGCAGGGGCCAACGCAGGCGCTGCTCACGGCCGAACGGACCGCCCTGAATTTCGTCCAACGACTCTCCGGCGTGGCCACGCTCACGGCTCAGTTTGTGAAACAGGTGGCCGGCACGGAGGTGCAGATTCTCGACACGCGAAAAACCACTCCGGGCTGGCGGGCCCTCGAAAAATACGCCGTTGCCTGTGGTGGCGGCACGAACCACCGCATCGGGTTGTTCGATCAGGTGATGATCAAGGACAACCATCTTGCGGCGTTGGAGGGCGATATGGCTGAGGCAATCCGGCGTGCCCGCGAAAAATATCCCGACCTAAAGGTCGAAGCCGAGGCGGACACGATTGAGCAGGCTCAGGCTGCTGCGGAGGCCGGGGCGGACATTATCCTGCTCGACAACATGTCGTGCGGCGACCTGCGTCAGGCGATTGAGTTGATTGATGGCCGAGCAAAAACCGAGGCGAGCGGCGGTGTCATGTTGGAGACGGTGCGGGAGATTGCCGAGACCGGTGTGGACTTCATTTCGGTCGGTGCGTTGACGCATTCCGCGCCGTCGGTGGACATCGCGCTCGACTTCGATCAGCTCTCTTGAAGCTTGGCCAAGGCGTCCAGCGCGGCTGTTGTTTCGGCGGCTTTTTTGCTACAGCCTCTCCCTTGGCCAAGCGCTTGGCCAAGATGCATCACAACCGCCTCAAATTCCCGGTCATGATCCGGCCCAGTGGAATCCACCACTTCATAAGTTGGCGCTTCTCCGGAATCGATCTGCAATAATTCCTGCAGCTCGCCCTTCGGATTTTTGATCACCGCGATCTGGTCCGGGTTCGCGAGTTCCTCGGCAAATGTCCGGCGGACGAACTCGCGTGCGGCGTCCATCCCACCATCGAGATAAAGCGCCGCGACGAGGGACTCGAGGGCATCCTCCATCGCCGAAAGTTTGCCACGTTCGAAGTCGCTACGCTGGCCACGGCTCATGATTAGGTGCTCTTCCAAGCCAAGGGGCGCGGCTTTCGCAGCCAGCGAAGTGCCGTTGACCAGTGCGGCGCGCGCCTTGGTTAGCGTGCCTTCGTCGTGGTTCGGATGCAGCGAATAAAGTGCGTCGGAAATCACCGCCTGCAGGACGGCGTCTCCGAGAAATTCCATTCGCTGGTTGTCTTCGCTGGGGCTGGATTTTTTGCCGGAGGCGGAGGGATGGGTGAGGGCGAGGCCCAACAGGGATTCATCACGGAAGGTGTATCCGATCGTCTCCTGCAATGCCTGCAAATCGGCCACGGCTAGAATGAGTCAGGCTTCCTCGGCTGCAGCGGCAACTTCGGGTTCGGGAACCGCAGCCGGCTCTTCGGTTGATGCTTCGGCCTTGGCTTCGCCGGTGCCGTCTGCATCTTCCTCTTCGGGCAACGTTTCCTGCTGGGGGTTTAGCCCTAACTCAAGTAGTTCGGAAACCTTGGCTTGTACCTGCCCCAAATCGGTTAATTTTAGCGCGGGGTCGAGGATGGTGAACACGTCGCCGGTTTTAGTGTGTTCGTAAATCAACATGCGACTTCCGTTTTCCTGCCGAACCTGATCCTTGTTTTTGATCACCCGTTTGCGCTCAAGCATCACCGCGAGGATGAAACAAGCTTCCGTGTGTTCGGGGTCGTTTTGCTCAATCATCTTCTTGAGCAGCGTCTCGGCGTTGTCTTTTTGGATGGCNTCGGGCGGAGGCGGNGGCGGCACCTCATAAACCCCCTGCCAGTGGGAAATGTAACCTTCGGTTTTCTTCGGGGCGGCCTTGTAGGTTTTGTCCCAGCAACCGGGGCAGATGTCCCTGCGCTCGAGATTTTCCATCCCTCGAAACAAAATGGTGTGGTACGGCTGTTCGTCCTCGAAAGCCGCCTCGCAGTCGTTGCACTGATGTGATCGTGATCGGAAATGCCAATCCATGACGTTGCCCCAAGGGCACGCGGAGTATCACCGCCAACTGTCGATTCGGAAAGTCAATTGCGCTTGGCCAAGCGCTTGGTTGTTACCAGCCGACTGCGGCGCGGGCGCCTTGTTTGACGATCAGTTTTTCTTCCTCCCAGATGGCCAAGCCGGTTTTGAGATCGGTCAGGCTTAGTTGAAAGGCGAACTCGGATTGCTTGATGCGGCCGGCACGGGCGTTGTTTTGGATGATCTTGCCGGAGAGGCTGTAGTCGGGTGATACGAGGTTGCCTTTGCCGGGGATGGTTTCCTGATTGAATTCATCGTCGGCCCGAAGCTNGCGAACGGCCTTGGACGAGGCNTCCTCGGGGCCATCCAGTCCAACTGCCGTGGTGGTCAACGCGCGCCCGCTTTTGTTNAGGGAAACACGGATTTTTTTCATCAGG
The DNA here is from genome assembly GCA_002689335.1 of Verrucomicrobiales bacterium. GTDB lineage: Bacteria > Verrucomicrobiota > Verrucomicrobiia > Limisphaerales > UBA1096 > UBA1096. Next base: position 7,085 of record NZFR01000134.1, on the reverse strand, counting down.
CTGTCGGTGTCAATGTGGGTGGAGGTGTTGTTTTTGATGCGCCCGATCATCANCACCTTGGGTTTGCCGGCCACGGATTGAATGGCGCCAGAGAGCATCAATGACTGGGTAAGTTGATCCGCAGCGTGAATCCAGTCCTGTGTGTTGATCTGGTCGACGTTGACGATGCTGTTGTCGCCGCCTTCGTCGATGTACTTGGCTGAGGCGCAACCGAGGGTCAGTGCCGGCAACAGCACGGCGGTGAGGTATTTGGCAAATGCGTTCATGTCTGCGGTTTACTTAAGCCGAAATTGATGAATCTTCAAGGGCGCACCGTGGGCGAAGCCTTTTACGTAGACTACGTTGACCCGGCCGGTATTCACGGTGACATCGCTTTTTTGTGGGCCGACGAGGAGGGTCAGTTTGCGGTCGGCCGGCGTTTCGATGCTCGAGATGGCGAACGACTTGGGCAGCGACGTCCACGTGCGGAGGTCGGCTTGTGTGGAGAAAATCTGGTAGACCGTACCGGCCACGGTGCCGATGTCGCCGACCTTGTCTCCGATCTCCTTGGTGGCGGTGGCCTTGAGCGCTGCAGAGGCGAGTGTGCGGGTGATCATCCCGGGCAGTTCACTCCGGAAATCCCGTCCGATCACGGCGTCCATGTCGCAGATGACCGTGGCGTCTGTTTTGGTTTTGCCGACGGCCACGGCGCAGGTGAGCGGGTGGCCACGATGCTCGAGCCGGGGAAACTCGGCAGCGACGTACGGCAGGTCGCGGTCGAACAACGGGATATCCAGCCGCACCTCTTCGCGCACCGGAGCCACGCCGGTCTCAAAAATCACGTACGTCAGGTCCGGATGTTTTTTTCCGGAAAGCACCTCGTCGACCAGTTCGATTTCGTCCGCAATAAACCCCGGCCGCCCAAGAGTGTCGTGAATGCGCCGGAGCGAGACGATCGCGTTTTCACGCTGGTCATCCGCGAGGCTCCAGAGGCAAAGCGCGTGGAGAAAATCGGTGAATGGATTCACGAACGCACCGTAATCCATGTTCAAACTCGGCTGCAGCCGGTCGAGTTGGGCCCGGGTGTTTGCGTCGTTTTGGGTGCGCAAAATATTCGATTGAAACCGGCCTGCCGATTTGCGGGCGGAGGTGATGCGTCGCGCATTACGAATCAGCTCCGCGNCCTGCTCGTCGNTCGCCTGACGCAGTTCCACCATGGCGGCATCCGCTTGGCCAAGCCGGAGATAATTCAGCGCCTGATANGTGTTGAGCATCACGCGATCGTAGCCCCGGCCNTCGTAAGGGATNGTGGCGAGATTGACCATCAACGCGGTCGTCTCCTTGGAGAGGCGCACCTTGGCCTGACTCTCGTAGTGTAGCATTCGCTTTTCCGCCCGGTCGAATGCGAAGGTACTTTCCTCCAACTGATCGTTAGCCCGTAGAGCGGCACCCTGTTCCAGTAGCCAGATTACNCCGTCCCGCGAATCACTTTTGTCGNAGACCTGGACGTTTGCCAGCTCCGCTGCCTTGGTGGTGTTGCCCCCATTCCACGCACCGCGAAACGCCTCCGTTTGCCGCTCATAGCTGGCACAGCCAGTGAGTAGCAAAAGAGCAAGCAGTGAGCATAGTCCGCGCATGTCCGGAAACTTTATCGCTTGGCCAAGCGGGATTTCATGCCGACTTTTCTGCCATTCTGTGTTTCTTGTGAATCCATTTGTGTGGGCGTTTTTTACGCAGCCACTACGCGGGGTTTGACTTTGTGGGCAATCTTTTTTCCAGCTTGGAGGCGTGCCTTGCGAAGGTCGCACTCGGACTGAATGCGCAGCCAGTAGTCCGGCCCGGTCCCGAAATAGATGCCTAACCGCAGCGCCGTGTCGGCGGTGATCGCGCGTTTTCCGCGCACGATTTCACTGATGCGCATGGGGCTTACGGCAAGCTCCTTGGCCAAAGCATATTGGCTGAGGCCATGCGGTTTCATAAATTTTTCCAGTAAAATTTCACCGGAGGTAATGCTCTGCGATTCTTTCATTTCAGTGATAATCCACAATTTCTACATCTTCAGCGTCATTGCCTGTCCAGCGGAAACAAATGCGCCACTGNTTGTTGATCCGGAGGCTGTGCTGTCCTTCTCNATCGCCCCGGAGTTTCTCCAAACAATTCCGGGTGGGAAAAGTAAGTCCTCCAACCGTTCAGCGGTGTGCAGCAGGATGAGCTTGCGGAGAGCTGCCNGGCGAAGATTAGTCGGCCAGCGTCGGGCTNGTACCTCGCGCCAGACTTTTTCGGTATCCTTGTCCGAAAAACTTCGAATCAAGGCGAAAAAATATCTCATTGAGATAATATCGGCAAGCGATATGATTCTGATGGATTCTCGTTGGGATGCATAGCGGTTTCCTTGGCCAAGCGGGAGCCAATGCCGGAGTGGGCGGTGGGGAATTGGCGTGCTGCGTTGCCCTGCTCGTGGCAGGTTTTCGCCGGTGGGAAATATTATTGGCATCGATCTGGGCACGACCAATTCACTGGTGGCGGTGGTGGATTCCGGCATCCCGTTGGTGTTGGCCGATGGCCAAGGTCGGCGGCTGACGCCCTCGGTGGTGCGCGTGCCGGCTGCCGGCGAACCGGTGGTTGGCTGGGAGGCCAAGCGAGCCCGGGCGGCGCATCCGGAAACCACAATCACGTCCATCAAACGGTTCATGGGACGCCGCGGGAGCGATGTGAATTCAACCGAGGACGTCCTCGGATACCCGCTTCGGGCCGAGGGAAACGGGCCGGTGACGGTTCCGCTGCATGGCCGCGAGTGGACTCCGGAGGAGGTGTCAGCGGAGATTCTCAAGCTGCTCAAAACGTTGGCGAGTGAGGGGATGATTGAGCCTCCCGATGCGGCGGTGATCACGGTGCCGGCGTATTTCAACGACGCGCAGCGAAACGCCACGCGCAAAGCCGGTGAACTCGCAGGGCTGCGGGTTGAGCGAATAATTAATGAGCCCACGGCGGCCGCGCTGGCGTATGGGCTGAATTCGCTGAAGGAAAAGTCGAAGATAGCGGTGTACGATCTTGGTGGCGGAACGTTTGACATTTCGATTCTCGAACTGAACAAGGGCGTGTTTCAAGTGCTGGCGACNAGTGGTAATACGCGCTTGGGCGGCGACGACATCGACCGGGCGTTGATGACATTTTTGGGTGAACAACTTGGCCAAGCGGGCGGGCCGGAGGTGGACGGCGATGCTGGTATCTTGGCGCGCTTGGCCGAGGCGGCTGAGGAGGCAAAGATCCGATTATCGACGGAGACGGAGACAACCATCGCGCTACCGTTTCTGACGCCTGACTTCAGTTTTGACTTTGAGTTGAGCCGAGAGCAACTGGAGCGCTTGGCCAAGCCGGTGGTCACCCGCACGCGCGAATATTGCCTCAAGGCCCTTGTCGATGCCGGCTTGGCCAAGGGCGATCTCGATCAGGTGATTCTCGTCGGCGGCCCAACCCGGATGCCGTTGGTGCGTGAGTTTGCTGCGGAAGTTTTTGGGTGCGGCGACGGCAAACCGCAGTTGAACACGACTCAAAACCCGGACGAGGCGGTGGCGCTTGGTGCGGCGATTCAGGGCGGCATTTTGTCGGGCGACTTTAGCGATTTGTTGTTGCTGGATGTAACGCCGTTGTCGCTTGGCATCGAAACGTTCGGCGGGTTGATGAATGTGATTGTTCCGCGCAACACGACGATTCCGATCAAGCGCGGTGAGGCGTTTACGACGGTGGCGGATTATCAAAAGGACGTGCTGATCCACGTGCTGCAAGGTGAGCGCGAAAAGGCGAGCGACAACTGGAGCCTCGGCCGTTTCACGCTGGAATTCGAGCCGCAACCTAAAGGGGTGGCCAAGGTGGGGGTGCAGTTTGAGATCGATGCGGATGGCATTTTGCACGTGCTCGCGCGCGACATCAAAACCGGCAACGAGAAGGTTGTGGAGATGCGTTCCGCGGTGGACGTCGATGACGACGATGTGCAGCAAATGATCGAGGAATCGGTCGAGCACGCGTTCGATGACATTGAGGATCGCCGCTGGATCGAGGCCAAGCTGCGTGCCGAGCAGACCACGGAAGCCGCCCGCAAAGGGCTGGAGGCATACGGCAGCGAGTTGCCGGAGGATCAACGCACCGGCATCGAGGCTGCGCTGGCTGAGGTGGCGGCGTTGCTCGCAGAAAAAGAAAACGGGCGCACGGTCACGGCCGTTGACTTGAAGGAGGTCAACGCCAAGCTCGATTCAGCCACTCAGCCGCTGGCGGAGTTGATGATGGATCGGGTTATGGAGCAGATGCTCGAAAAACGCGGCTTGTTGCCGAGTTAATTCGGCTTAGGCCTAGCGCTGTTGGCAGCCTGATTTCGAACACCCCCGCGGCGTTTGTTCACGTCGGAACCTTCCACGTGGCGGATGTCGTCGTAGTCAACGTCCTGCATGCGTTCTTCCGGATTCGGGTGTGGAGCACGTTGATCTTTACTCACAGGGTTGATTAGCACGATCACGCTGCGTCCGGCTTCGCGTGGCTTGGTATCACAATGACCCCACGGTTTGATCTTCTCGATGAACGCCTCGATCGTTTGCAGCCCGATATGTTTGGTGCGCAATTCTTTGCCGCGGAAGCGGAGGATGACCTTCACTTTCATATCTTCGCACAGGAAATCGATCGCGTGGTTCAGTTTGAAGGTGAAGTCGTGCGGGTCGATGTTTGGCCGGAGTTGAATCTCCTTAATCTTGATCGTACTGGCAGTCTTCTTTTGTTCCTTGCGAAGTTTCTTTTGTTCGTAGGAATACTTGCCGTAGTCGGTGATCCGGCAGACCGGTGGGTTGGCGTTGGGAGAGATTTCGACCAAGTCGAGACGTTGCTCCTTGGCCAAGCGCACGGCTTCCTGAATCTGATAAACACCCAGTTGTTTCCCATCGTCTGACAACAACCGAACCTCTCTGGCTCGGATTCTCCCGTTGACGCGTTCCTTTGGAGCCCGTTGTGGGCGCCTGCCGCCTTTGGGGCGACTCAAAGCGTGCCCCCCATGCTTTCGTTGATCATATGGTCTGTTGGTATCTGCCCGTCACGGACGGGGATGAAGCGAAGGCTATTTTTTGACCCCGCCATTGCAAGCCTATTTTTGCTAAAAATCGTTGATCCAGTATCGTTTGGCCAAGCGCACTTGGTCGGGAATAACTTTGCGACGATACGACCTTCCGCTAAGGTTCGTCCGAACTTATGAGGCCGTTTGACTTCACCGCACCGGTTATCCGCTTGGCCAAGTGGGTGGCGATGGTTGTGNCTGCGACAGTCGCGNTTGNCCAAGCGCACGCGCAGTTGGCCCCTCCTCCGCCTCCGCCCAAAACGAACGTTACGATCAACGACGGCCGCTCGCTNGTTGGGTGGAAGGCGCCGCTTGGCGAATGGAAACTCGTGCAGTCCGCCCGGCCAAGCGCGGTCAACGCCAAGGCGTTCACGCTGGTTNCCGGCAAGGGTACGCTTGTGAACGGAGACAAGGGCAAAACCGGAAACTTGTTCAGCAAATTTCAGCACGGCGACGTACGTGCGGTGATCGAGTACATGGTGCCAAAAGGGTCAAACTCCGGGGTTTATTTTCAGGGCCGCTACGAGATTCAAATCCTCGATAGCTACGGCAAAAAGACGCTGACCTTCAAGGATAACGGCGCCATCTACGAACATGTGATCGACAGAAAAGGTTTGGGGGGCAACGCGCCGGTGATCAACGCTAGCAAGGTTCCGGGGGAATGGCAGAAGTTGATCGTGACCTTTCGTGCGCCGCGCTTCGATGCCAACGGCAAAAAAGTGGAGAACGCCAAGTTCATGAAAGTCAGCCTTAACGGCCAATTGATTCATCAAAACATCGCCGTGCCGGCACCCACACGAGGGGCTCGGTTCAGCGACGAAAAATCGACCGGCCCGATCATGCTGCAGGGCGACCACGGCCCGGTGGCCTTTCGCAAGATCATCCTGAAACCGGTCAAGCTCGACTAATTTTGCCCCCGATCCCAAATGGAACCCAAATCCGCACCAACCGACTTTAAAGGCATCCTCAAGCACCTCGGCCCGGGGCTAATCATCACCGCCACCATCGTTGGCTCAGGCGAACTGATCGCCACACCAAAACTTGCCTCCGAGGTCGGTTTCACCATGTTGTGGTTCATCATTTTGGGCTGTTTGGTCAAGGTGTTCGTTCAGGTCGAACTCGGTCGATACACACTCGTCACCGGCAAGACCACGCTCGAGGCGATGAACAGTGTGCCGGGGCCAAAGCTGCGTGTATCGTGGATGGTTTGGTTTTGGGTGGTGATGTACATCGGTTCAACGATGCAGGTCGCTGGGATGATGGGAGGCATCGCGAGTTTGGTTGTCAGCAAAGATTCGGGTTGGCACTTGGGGCTGATCGTTATCGTTGCGCTTGCCTGTATGGGCATGCTGCTCTCGGGCCGGTATCGGTTGGTCGAACGGTTCTGTATTGCGATGGTGGTGCTGTTTACGTTTTTTACGGTCCTCGCCCTAGTTTCGCTTCAATTCACTGATGAATTCGCGATTTCATCGAGTGACATTGGTAGTGGGCTGACCTTCGCACTTCCGGAGGATTTTGCCATTGCGTTCGGTGCGTTCGCCATCATCGGCGTTGGGACGTCGGAACTGATTTACTACCCATACTGGTGCATCGAAAAAGGCTACGCCAGAAACACCGGCAAAAACGACAACACGATCGGCTGGTTCGACCGCGCGCTGGGATGGCTCAACGTCATGCGCTGGGACGCATGGGTTTCCTGCGTAATCTACACAGGTGCAACCGTTGCCTTTTACCTGCTCGGGGCGGCAACGCTCTACCAATCCGGCAAAGAGATCACCAACGATAATGTCATCTCGAGCCTTTCCGCGATGTACGAAAGTGCGTTTGGTGAATCCGGAAAAGCCATCTTCAGCGTGGGGTGTTTTTGCGTTTTGTTCTCGACGGTATTCGCGGCAACGGCGGCCAACGCTCGTTTGTTTGCAGATGGCGTGTCCGTTTTTAAATTCAAAAAATACCAAAACGAGGATGAGCGGCAAAATATGGTCAAAGTTGGAGCTGTGGTTTTGTTGGT
>NZFR01000133.1 GCA_002689335.1 Verrucomicrobiales bacterium | reverse complement strand
CTAGTGGAAAACAGCCGCTGATCAACCCGTTGCGAGGACCGGTGGTGCAGTCGCTGAATGTTCGACAAATCTTTTTTGGGGACAGCGCACCGCTGGCCATGGCGTCCGGTAAAATATCCGGATAACTCAGCACCATTCGACCCAAACCGATGACATCGACCCAGCCTTCGCGGACGAGGTGTTGCGTCACGTTCGGCAGAAAATCCTGTAGATAACTGTAAGCGCACCCGGCAACGGCAATGCCGGCCGGTGCCTCTTCGCGCATGCGCCGCACCACCTGAATTTGCCGCGCAACATCGACGAGTGGATCGTATGCCGGCTGGTAGCCATCCGAGGGCGGGTACGCCGCAGGACGCTGTATGTGCGGATTGTAGTACGGCGAACCGGCACTGAGGTTGACCAGTTTGACACCCAACTCCGCGCATAAGGAAACGAATTGATTCGGCTCGGTCAGGTCGTACTCAAGCGGGTGTTCCGGGTTCACCCCAAAGCCAAAACGGTACGGCAAACAATGGTCGAATGCCTCTGGAATGCCGGGGCCAAGTTTTCCAGGCTGGGCTTTTTCGGGGTCGGGCTTGAACGGCACAAAGTCGAACGCGCTCAGTCGAACGATGATATCGATGGTGTTTCCGTCCGAGCGAATTCCCTCGATGATCTCCCGCAGAATCCGAGTGCGATTTTCAAACGAGCCCCCGTATCGCCCCGGTCGGGTGTGTGCCCCGAGGAATTCGTGCAACAAATACCCATGGCAATGTTTGAGATCAACGAAGTCGACGCCAAGATCGGCAGCGAGCCGAGCCGCGCGAACGTAGCACCCGATCAGTTCCTCAATTTCATTATCGGGCCAAACCTGATCATCGCTGGTGACCTTAAATTTGCCGTCCAAAATCGGGTGCCGATAGGCCACGCGCGGCTCAAACTTGGCCTTCGCGTTTGGCCGACAAAACCGGCCTGAGTGCGTGAGTTGAAATCCGACAACAAGATCTTCAACCGTTCCGTATCGCTCGGCATGCGCCTGCTGCATCGTTTTGATCAAGCCACCGATTCCAGCCTTGTTTTCATCGGAGAGGATCAACTGATTCGGGTTGGCCCTGCCATCGGGTCGTACCGCCATCGCCTCACCGCCGAGAATCAACTTGGCCCCGCTTTCACCAAACCGCTGCCAGCGCCTTTGCATCTCCTCCGTAACACCCCCTTGGGTCGTACCGTCCCAACCTTCCATGGGATGAATCGCTATCCGATTCCCCACTTTTTTGCCGTTGAACGTGACGCGATCCAACGGCTTGGCCAAGGGCGACTCGGCCGCCGACAAAATCGAATCGTCGCAAGGCAAATTAAGGCCAAGCGATGCGGCATGCTCTCGAAATGCCCCCGGCGTTTTCAGCGTCGGGATGCGCGTTAATTTGAACGGCTCAGACATCGCAGAATCAGTAGTCGAAAAACGTCAGGTAACTCTCACCACGAGCCTCGCGCACCAGCATCAACGCCAACTCGCGCGCGTGGTAGTCTCCCCACATCGAGCTTTCGCCGCAGGGAATTTTTTGGCCGCGCGGGATGTAGTCCCAGCCGTTCGGACGATGATATATCGAGTGCAGCACCAGACCCTGATGTTTCGGAATCGTCGAAAGATACGGCTCGCCGAGCAGGGTCGCCGCCACGGTCAAGCCGGCTTGGCGGTAGCGAGTGCCGTCTGCTTTTTTGCCGGCGTTAACACAATAATTGCCCAAGCGAATCAACCCCTGCGCCGCGATTGCCGCCGCCGAGGAGTCAACCGGCTCGAAGTCGTTGTAAGGGTTGGAGCGCTTGGCCAAGTAGTTACCCAACCGGTGGATGTTCGCAGCGCCGGTATCCCAGGCCGGGATGCCATCAGTGCAACTGTTCTCGAGATAAAAATCGGCAGTCGCGCGGGCCGCCTTGAGCAGCATCGCGGTGAGCTTTTTCCGGCCACCAAACGGTTTGAGCGCCGAGTCCTTCAGCGTCATGAAAAACTCCAGTTGCTCGGGATAACCGCACAGAGCCCAGGCCAAGCCACGTGTCCAGGTACTGAACGGCGAGTAACCCTGCTGTGAATTCGGGCAGCGATAACTGCCATCATTCAAATTGAAAACGCTTTCGTGTGCCGTGCGACCGCGCNCATCGTAATGGTCCCGGCCCTCACCGTAGTAGACTCCGTAGGTCGNCGTCGCCTGAGCGTGCTGGATCAATCGCTCGAGCAGCGAAATTTTNNGGTCTTTTTCGCCCATCAACGAGTGTCCGAGTTGATGCGCCATGGCCAACACACGCAACGAGCGGATCGTGTCGATGAATAGCGAGTGCGGGCCGTTGAACGAGTAGATATAGCCTCCGCCGGGGATGGTCGTCCATCGCGCCGCCTGCACTGCGCCCGAGACCTTGAGCGCCAATTCGTAAAACTCCATCTCTCGCGGGTCGTGGGTAATCTTCCCCTCCCGCATGAGTCGCCGCAGGTTGCCGTAGGTCGAGACGTTATTGAATCCGTGATCGTGCACGCCAATGTGCGAAACGTGCGAGGCCATGTGTTTCACCGTGCCCTTGCGGCCGATTTTCAAAAAACGCTCATCGCCCATGGCATCGTACTGCAGCACTGCAGAACCGAACTGAAACCCCTGCGTCCACTCGGTCCAACCGCGCGTGGTATACTGCCCTTTCTCGGTAAACACTGGCGTGCCCTTGGACTCACGCCAGCTTTTCTCGATGGATAAAATTTTCTGACCGGACAGATCAAAAAAACGCTCCAGCTTGGGAACGAGCTTTTTTGCGGTCAGGCTCCGGTTGATTTTAATCGCCATGTTAAATTCGTCTAATCGTGAACCCGCCGTCCACGTTGAGTACCTCGCCCGTTGTGAACGGAAAATAATCCTGCGCCAACGCCACTACCGCCCTGCCAACATCGCCCGGTTCACCCCAGCGGCGGATTGGGGTCAGCCCCTCATCGATCAACTTGTCGTACTTAGCCTGCACCGGCGCGGTCATGTCGGACGCGATAACGCCGGGGCACACCTCGTAGACATTCACGCCGACATCCGCCAAGCGGGCGGCGAACAGTTTTGTCACCATCCCCAGCCCGGCCTTAGCCACGCAGTAGTCGCCTCGATTGGTGGACACCGTGTGTGCGCTGATCGACGAGACATTCACGATCTTGCCGCGTCGAGATGGATCCGCCTCGTTTTGCTCCACCATCCAGCGGCCGGCCAGTTGGCTGAGAAAAAACGGACCCTTAAGATTGATCGCCATCAGCGCGTCCCAGTTTTCCTCCGATGCATCGAGGATATCAGCACGGCCGATGGATGTGATTCCGGCATTGTTCACCAGCAAATCCAACCGGCCAAACTGCTCCCGGGTGAACACAATCAATCGATCGCGATCGACCGCTTGGCCAACGTCACATTGGCAAATCTCTGCCCGAATCGTGTGCCCATCCTCCTTGGCCTGTTCAACACAGCGCTTGGCTGTGTCTTCGGCTGCCGCTTGGTTTCCGGCGTAGTTCACGACCAAATCCCAGCCCACCGCAGCCAACTCAAGTGCGATCCCGCGACCGATCCCGCGTGATGCCCCCGTGATTAACGCCACCTGATTCATGCGCGNCACAGCCTAATAAACCGGCCAAGCGNTGAACATGCAAAACCGGCTTGGCCAAGCGCTTGGCCAAGTTCGTGCGCGAACTTTCAGTTGAAGCGGCCGGGGCGGGGCTTATACTGATTCGCCCGCGANGCTTGGCCAAGCNTCCCCGATTGTGGAACCCGCACGTCTATGTTTTTTGTCTGCCGTCATCGTTTACGGCATCGGCATGATGTACTCTATTTTCATCTGGCGGCGTGGCTTTCAGCAGCAAAACTGGGTTCCTTTCGCACTGCTCGCAGTGGCATTTTCGATGCACACGGCGGCACTGGTGAGCCGCGGCTTTTCGTTAAACCACTGCCCCGTCAACAACCTGTACGAGGCGACTGCGTTCATCCTCTGGACGATCTCGCTCGGCAGCCTCGTTTTTGGGCTTTGGCCAAGACTGCGTTTTCTCGGCGTGTTCACAGCGCCGCTCCTTTTTTGTGTGGGCGTATTCGCGATGATGCCGGGGCTAGATCCGGAGTACGGTAACAACCCACAATTCATCAACGGCTGGTCCAGCCTGCACGCTGCGTTGATCATGCTCGGCTACGGATCATTCGGCCTGAGCGCAGTGGCTGGCAGCATCTTTTTAACGCAGGAACGCAATCTGAAACTCCACCGCGCCAGCGCGTTGTTCACGTTGCTCCCGCCGATTCAGCGACTGGAAAAACTGATCACGTACGCGTTGGTTGCCGGGTTGATTTTACTCACCGCAGGATTGGCTATTGGCGGAACATTTTTGGAACTTCCGGAGGGCACCTCGTTTTGGCGAGACTCAAAAGTTATCTGGTCACTGCTTGTCTGGCTGTTTTACAGCCTGCTGCTTTTGGCACATTTGAAGCTCGACCAACGCGGGGGGCGATACGCTTGGCTTGCGATTCTCGCGTTTTGTTTTGTGATCCTCACATTTTGGGGGACAAACCTGTTATCCGGCATTCACAACCCTACCCCGTAAACGTGCCCATCGTTGTCATAGGTCTGAGTCATCACTCCTCGCCGGTTGAACTGCGGGAGCGCTTCGCCTTTTCCGAGGCGCAACTGACCGAGGCGCTTGGCCAATTACGGGAACGAGGCATCACCGACGAGGCGGTCATTCTCTCCACCTGTAATCGTGTCGAGATTTACGCAGCATCGGACGATGGCGACCAAGCGCTTGGNCAAGCGCTGCGCNAATTCCTCTGCGAGTTTCACGGTATCAGCGAGGAACCAGGCGATGCGCTGTACACACTGCGCGATCCCCAAAGCATTGANCACCTCTTCCGCGTCTCCTGCGGGATGGACTCGATGGTGCTCGGTGAGACGGAAATTCTCGGTCAACTCAAACAGGCTTATCAACTTGCCCTCGCCGAAAAAGCGACTGGTACGNGCCTGAACAAGACGTTCCAAAAGGCGTTCAACTTGGCCAAGCTAGTCCGTACGGGAACGCAGATCCAACGCGGCAGCATCTCCGTAAGCTCGGTGGCAGTGGAACTGGCCGAATCNATTTTCGATTCGCTCAAGTCNCAGCAGGTACTCGTCATCGGTGCCGGCGATACCAGCGAAAAAGCCGCGCGTGCACTCAAAAGCCGNGGAGCCAGCAGCGTGCTCGTGTCCAACCGTTCCCACGAAAAGGCGGTCGCGCTCGCCGACGAACTCGAGGGCCGTGCCATTCGGTTCGATACNTGGGAGGAGGAGTTTAAAGCGATCGACATCATCATCAGCAGCACCTCCGCGCCGCATTATNTCCTCACCCGCGACAAACTTCAGGAGATGCTTCGCGAGCGAGGGCATCGGCCGTTGTTGTTGGTTGATATCGCCGTGCCGCGGGACATCGACCCCGACTGCAACCAACTGGAAAATGTTTACGTGTACAACATCGATGACCTGCAAACCATCGCCGGACAATACCTCGAGCAACGCAAGGCCGAGCTGGAACATTGCGAAAAGTTAATCACTGAAAAACGAGACGAACTTCTCGACGGTCTCAAGGCACATCCCGACCGGGCGCAACACTCTCTCAACGAACAGCAGGCCGGAGCCTGACAACAAACACTCACTTTGTTCGATACCAACAACATCGTTATCGCCACCCGAGGCAGTGCCCTTGCACTGGCTCAGGCCAACATGATTTTTGATCAATGCCGCAAGGCGTTCCCGAAACTGACCTTCGAAATTAAGATCATGAAAACCACCGGCGACAAACTACAGACGCAGGGCGTCAAGCCGGGACAATCTCTGCCAAAAGGCCTTTTCACTAAGGAACTCGAGGTCGCGTTGGTCAAACGAAAGGCCGATCTCGCGGTGCACAGCCTGAAGGATTTGCCGACGGAACTACCGCCCGGTCTGACCCTCGGCGCCATCACCAAACGTGAAGACCCTCGCGAGGTGCTCGTCTACCGCGCCCAAGCCCATCTCGAAATGATCGCGGCATCGGAGGAATTGGAGGAATGGTCGACCGGCCACTCGAAACGCAGAGGCTTCAAGCCCGGTTTGGGCATCCGAGAATTACCCGAAGGCCTCACGGTTGCCACCAGCAGTCCGCGCCGGAAGTCTCAGCTACTCCGCCTTCGGCCGGATTGGAATGTGGTCGAGATTCGCGGCAACGTCCCGACGCGGCTNGAAAAGCTCGCTAACAACGCGGAGATCGACGCCACCATTTTGGCCCACGCCGGCCTGCGCCGACTGCACTTCGAAATCGGCAAGGATGGCTTCCTCCGNGGCGACGCCGTGCCGGACGGGCTTTGCGCCANCCTCATCGAGACTANCGACATGCTGCCCTGCGTCGGTCAAGGTGCGATCGGGATNGAGATTCGGGAAAACGACGAGCGCTTGGCCAAGCTNTGCCAGCGGCTCAACCATTTTAATACGCAGATTTGCGCCGAAGCGGAACGTTCTTTTCTCAGCGCGATGGNGGGCGGTTGCCAGAGCCCGGTTGCCGCCCNCGCCGAGGTTAAAAACGAAACCATCCACATGCCCGGCATCTCGTTCGGCGACGGCACTGCCTATAGCGAAAGCAAAGTGAGCGGCGGCTTGAAAGAAGGCCAAGCGCTTGGCCAAGCGCTGGCTGAGCAGGTCCAAGCCGGCCTGTGAAATTAGNGCTGTGCCACCACCAACGTGGTGTCGAGTTTGGACACAGCCACCACCTGCTCCNCACCTCCNGGCCAAACGATCGTCAACTCCGCCTCCTTGGCCTCCGCACCCAAGCCGAACGTGGCNACCGTTTCNGATTGCGACAGATAACTGCGCGCCGCAGTGACCAAGCGCCATTGGGTGACGTCGCCCACCTTGAGCTTGAGCATTGCCCCGACGCCGTCATGGTTCGCCGCTTTTCCGGTTAGTTTGACCCGCAGCCAACGGTTGCCCAACGCCTGATCATTTCGCAGTAGCAACGGTTTACCGTGAAGCTGGGTGAAGGCCACGTCTAGATCGCCATCTCCATCGATATCCGCGAACGCCGAGCCACGGCCGACGATCGGCTTAAACAAATCCTCCCCCGCCTTGGAGCTGTCCACCGTCGCAAAGCCACCCATCGCCGGAGTCCCCCCGCAGTTCCAAAACAACTGGGCCGGCTGTGCGTACGACTGACTCTTCTGCACCTTGGTGATCTCCTCCTCGAGATGGCCATTTGAGGTCAGCAGATCAAGCCAGCCGTCGAGGTCGTAATCGAAAAAGAACAGGCCAAACTTTAGCAGCAGCCGGCTGTCCGGTCCGACGCCTTCGGTGATCGCGTTGTCGGTGAACAGCAGTTGGTTGTTCGGCGTGGAAACGTACAGCGCAGTCATTTCGTTGGCAAAGTTGCCGATACCGATACCGGTTGCATCATCGTTGCGAAACCGCGCCACATCGATCCCCATCGCGCCGCGTACTTTTCCGTTGTTGTCAAAACCGATGCCGCTGATCCCGCCCATCTCGGAAAATGTGCCGTCCTTGTTGTTTTTGAAAACGAAGTTNTGAACCGTATCGTTGGCCACGATGAAATCCNCCCAGCCATCNCCGTCGAGATCCACCGGCGACACACCAAGCGACTTNGCCATCGGCACCTTCGNGGCGNTAGAGCGGATCTGCACTCCGGCCGCCTCCGAAANATCCGTNAACTTACCATCGCCATCATTNNNGAACAGCGACGGGAANGTGCCCTNGAAATTCGTCGGNGGCCCNTAAGCGCGCCCCACGCCNACCAACGTGTAGTTCACCTCGAAGTCGATCTCGCGNGACCANCGCACGTANTTGCANACNAACANNTCNAGNTCNCCGTCGTTGTCGATNTCGGNAAACGCNGCNCTGGTGCTCCACTCNTTTTCACCGCCNNCCACACCGGNNTGCNGNAGTNANATCNGCNAANTTGCCGTNNCCNANATTCCGGAAAAGNCGGTTGCNNCCNACCGCCGTCTGGTAAACGTCCGGCAGACCGTCGTTATCAATATCGCCGATCGCCACGCCCATTCCATAAAACGGCACATCTAGTCCGGAGCCGGCGGTGACATCCTCGAACGCGCCCTTTCCATCGTTGCGATACAACAATGCCGTCGTCGGCTTCAACTCCGGTTTTTCATCCGCATCCCAAGGCCACCATGTGCCGTTGGCGAACAGCAAATCCTGATCACCGTCGGCGTCGAAATCAAAAAATGCCACGCCGCTGCCCATCGATTCCGGCAACAGCTTGTCCCCGGTGGCTCCGTTGTTGTGGGAAAAATCGACATTCGCCACCTCTGTAATGTCCGTGAATTTTGCCTCCGGCACAAACTCCTCGGCCGGCACTTCTCGCTGCACGGGAGCCACGACTTCGGTATCCACCGCTTGGACAACTTCGTCATTCGGCTTAAGTAGCGTGTACGCAACAAATCCGGCAACGACCAAAAAGACGGCGGCGATTCCGGACCACTTCAGCGCTTGGCCAATGACGGTGTCATCCTCATGGACGTACTCCTCGTGATCCTCGGGTGGGTTTGAATTGGGTTCTGTTTTACTCATCGAGGCAAGTCATGAAGTCGATATCATGACCCAATACCAAGCGCTTGGCCAAGCGCTTTGTTTTGTAAATCAACTCCCCAGCCTCAGTCTTAGTGGATTCCAGGAGAAATGTCCGGCGTGAAACCCGCTCGGGAATCGTGTGAATGGCGGCAAGCTAACCAAGCCGCTGCGCACTATCACGCCGCATAAAACTTGCGCGCTTGGCCAAGCGCCTCCAACAATGACGCGCCCGCCGCCCAGCGGCCAAGGAATGAAAACCCTGCACCTTTATCTCGCGCGACAAACATTGGCCACGCTGCTGATGACGGTGCTGGTGTTCACCTTCGTGCTGCTTTTGGGCAACCTGCTGAAGGAGATTGCTGCGCTGATGGCGTCAGGTCAGGTTTCGCCCGGTTTTCTGTTCAAGGCGATCGGGCTGCTGATCCCGTTCGTGCTCGTTTACTCGCTCCCGATGGGGATGCTCACGGCCACGCTCTTAGTCTTCGGACGGTTCAGCGCCGATCAGGAACTAACCGCCGCCCGTGCCGGAGGCATTAGTCTGCTTTCCCTCACGGCACCGGTACTGTTGATCGGCGCGCTGATGTCCGTGCTTTGCGGCTGGATCAATCTGCAGATCGGGCCGCAATGCCGCGCAGCGTACAAGACGATGATATTCGAGTACGGCCTCGCCAAGGCCTCGGCGTTGATTCAGGAAAAAGGCTACACGGACTTCCCCGGCAACCGTGTCTATGTCGACCGAGTCGACGGCAACAACCTGCACGACGTCACCATCTATCAGTACGACGAAACTCAACATCTGCGAATGCGCATGAACGCCGAGGAAGCCTCGCTCGAGGTAAACCCCGACACGCAGCAAATCATGCTCACCCTAAAATCGGTCGATGGCTTTGAGTTCTACGAAGGAAAGGAACGGACGTTCGTCTATTCGAAGTACGGGCCCATGGCGCTCGGCAAAAAAGAAAAGATCAACACGCTGCGTTCGGCCAAGCTCAAAGAGATGGGATTCGGGGAACTGCGCCAACGCATCGCCGAGGCAAAACAACACGGCACGGACGCCACCCCGGCAAAGGTGCAACTCCACCAGAAGGTCGCCTTTTCGTTTGCGTGCATTGGCTTTACATTGATCGGCATCCCCTTGGCCATCCGTGCGCACCGCCGCGAGACAAACATTGGCATCGCCATGGCACTGGTGTTGGTGGCAGTTTACTACGGACTCATTATCCTCGCACAGGCGCTCGAAAGCTCCCCTGCCCTCGCGCCGCACCTTTGGATGTGGCTGCCTAATTTTCTTTTTCAGGGCATCGGATGCGTGATGCTCTGGAAAATGAATCGAGGGATTTAGCTTCAAGATTTCAGTTCCAAGGCTCTTGGCCGTAGCTTACCATCATGCGGTGCACGGAACTAAACTCATCTCGCGCATCCTCCTTTTTTTCATCGCGACACTCGCCTTGGCCAAGGCGGATGCTGCGGATTGGCCGCACTTTCTTGGCCCGACGGCAGACGGCATCTCCACCGAAACCGGCCTGATCAGCGCTTGGCCAAGCGACGGGCCGAAGGTGCTCTGGAAAAAGCAGATCGGCACCGGCTATAGCGCACCGGCCATTCGTGACGGACGGCTGGTTCTGTTTCACCGGTTTAAAAACGAGGAGCTCGTTCAGGCTTACGACGTCGCAACTGCCAAGCCGGTTTGGCAGCATCGCTACCCCACCCGTTACCGCGACCCATTCGGCTACAACAACGGCCCTCGCTGCTCGCCGGTGCTCACCGAAAAATATTGTTTCACCTTCGGCGCCGAAGGCGTGCTGCACTGTCTCGACATCAAAACAGGCAAACCGGTTTGGCGGCGGAAAACGGCAGAGGACTTTCAGATTCCCGAGGCGTTTTTTGGCGTCGGCTCTTCGCCTGTGCTCGAGGGCGACCTGCTGATCGTCATGGTTGGCGGCCAGCCAAACTCTACGATGGTTGCCTTCAACAAGGACACCGGTAAAACGGTCTGGGAAAGCGTCGGCCAAAAAACATGGGAAGGCACCTCGGCGATCGGCTGGCCCGGCGAACCGCTTGTTCGCTGGAATAATTTTGAAAAGCTTGCTAGCTACGCCACGCCGACAATGGCGACCGTCCACGGCAAACGAATGTTGTTCAGCCTCACGCGGCAGGGTTTGGTCGGGCTTAATCCCAAGGACGGCTCCGTGCAGTTTTACCGCTGGTTTCGTTCCCGTGTGAACGAATCGGTCAACGCAGCCAATCCTGTGGTATCCGGCAATCAAGTTTTCTGCTCCGCCGCCTATTACGGTGCCG
>NZFR01000132.1 GCA_002689335.1 Verrucomicrobiales bacterium | reverse complement strand
GGCTCCTCTTTTTTCTCAGGCTTTTTCTCTTCGGGTTTCTCCTTTTTTTCCTCAGCTTCCTTTTTCTTTTTCTCTGCCTGAGCACGGAATTTCTTTTTGCCCACCAACAGCTCCATGGCCTTGGCCAGTTGCGGATCCTCGAAATTCTTCACTCCATCGCGCCGGTCTTCATCGACCATGTTTATCCCTCCCGGCGTGCGTGCGAGAAACAGCAACTCCTCCTCCATTCGACTCATNGAAATTTTGTGATTCGGCTCGATGCCCTTACCGTGAATGACCTCGTGNCTGGGCGTATAATACTTCGCGGTTGTCAACCGCAGCGCGGCCCCCTGCTGTCCNGTCAGTGGCAGGATTTTTTGAACCGANCCTTTGCCGAACGTTTTTTCGCCAACGATCTTNGCACGTTCAAGATCCTTCATNCAACCCGCCACGATCTCCGAGGCGCTCGCGCTGTAGCCGTTCACCAAGATCACCATTGGCAGCTCCGGACGGGAGTTGCGGCCGGACGATTTGTGCTGTGAATTTTCACCCTTGCGCCGTCCTTCGGTGGACACNATTAACTCGCCCTTGGCTAGGAATTTTTCGCTCACCTTCACGGCTTGGTCGAGCAGGCCGCCGGGNTTATGGCGNAGGTCGAGNACCAGTCCTTTCATCTCCTCCAGTTCAAGTTTCTTCAACGCCTCNTCGAGATCGCGAGCGGTTTCCTCGCCAAACTGCGTGATACGCACNTAGCCNATGTTGTTTTCATCGACTTCAAATTTTCGTTGGTTGTTGATGTCCTTAACCGTCGCCACCTTGATCAACGCCCGCTTCANGACAACGTCNATGTTCTTACCGGTCGATGGGCGAAACAGCGTCACGTTTACTTTTGAGCCGGGCTTACCCCGCAGTTTTTTCATCGCCTCCGGCATGGAGATGTTGCGGGCGTTTTCACCTTCGATTTTCACGAAGCGGTCGCCGGACATCACGCCGGCCTCATATGCGGGCGTATCCTCCATTGGCGCCAAGACCGTTAGGTAGCCATCCTGAATGTTTATGTGNACCCCGACTCCACCAAAGTTCCCCTCNGTATCCTCCTTAAGGTAGGTGTACTTGACCGGCGGCATGAATTCGCTGTGAGGGTCGAGCTTGCTAAGCATCCCCTCCAATGCGCCGTGAACAAGATCCTGATAGGTCAAATCCTTGCCATCGACATAGTCGCGCCGGATNCGCTCAAGGACGTTGATAAATAGGTCGAGGTTCGCGTGTGGATCATTCTCCTGTGAGACGGCGTCGCTGTCCGAATACACCTTGGCCCCATAGGCCAGATTACCCAGCAGGACGACGACGACCAGCCAGTGGAAAATTGTNTTTGCCGCTTTGTTCTGAATCATTGCANNGCGACCATACGCCCATTCGGCCCGCTTGGCCAAGCGGGAATCAGAGCCGNCTCANNAGCCAAGTATGCTTGCCCCGGGCCGTTTTTTCGACCTCGNCNACCTCCCTCATAACCAAGCGGAAGTCGTCGCCAAGCTTGTGCATCACNCCGCTCTCGATCTTGGCCAAGCGGGANGNGTGAAACTCCGGCGAGGGTATGTAGCGGAACTCCGCCACGCCCGGTTCCGCCTGAAAAAACTGCACCGCATACAGCCCGTCGAAGATCGCATCGTGCATATTGAAGGCGGTCAACGAGATGCGGCGGCCACTCGCGGTGACGAGGTATTCTTGCCCGCGCCCGGCAATCTCCTCGANAGCGGGCCAAGCGAATTCCCGTTCGGCATCCGNCTTGGCCAAGCGAACGTAGTCGCCGGTGCGGTAACGCACTAAGGGCATCGCAAGGTTGTCGAANGTCGTGCCAATCACTTCGCAAAGGCCGTCCTCATCCGGTTCACCAAATTCCACATACCCGTAGTGTGGCCAAAAATAATACAGCTCCGACCGGGTGCCTTCGGCCGCCAGCACGGCACGTTCCGAGTGTCCGTACCACCGGATCNCCCGGCATTGNAACACGGTTTCNAGCATCTTTTTTTGGCTGACCGTCAACTGCTCCGAACCACAAAACATGCCCCGGATCGGCGTGCGCCAACTCTGGTTGTGCCGCTGTAGATACTCGGCCAACTGCAATGCCGACGACGGGTAAACATAAAGAAAATCAGGCGCGAACAACTCAAGTGCCTCAAGGTATTCCGGGATGCGTTCGTCGGTGAGATGATAGGAGGAGAGCAGCAGCCAGTTGCGCGTCGCATCGAGCGAGATGACTTTGCCCTCGGAGCGAGAGTCGGTCACATGACCGCGAACGAGCGCCAACCGAGCCTTGTCGAAATAACCCATCCGCCGCCAGTTTGCCTCCATGAACGCCTGCTCCTTCGGTCGGCTGATGCCCTTTTGTAAATGAAAACCCACCGGCACGCCGGTTGAGCCACCGGTGGTGATGTACAATTTTTGCGAGTCGGGAATCTTGGTCGACGTCAAGTCGTGGAGATTTTTTTGGATATCCTCCTTCGTCAACAACGGGCAGTTCGCCAACTCGTCGGGCGATCGCAACAAACTCGGATCAAACCCGACCTTGGCGAATGCACACTGATAAAAAGGGCAGTAGCTGGCGGCGTTGACAAGCGTCCTGCGCAACTCGCGGACGTGGTACTCGCTGATTTCAGCAGCAGTCCATTCTGGCGATTCCTCGGCCAAGCGGCGAAACTCACCGTACGCTTTGCCGTAGCGGATTCGTCGCGGGAGCAACCGATACGTCGCACCAATGGCGTTTCGCGCGCCCTGCGGCAACCGGTCATAGAGCGAAAGCAGCGGGTACAGTTTATCCTCGAGACTCATCGCTTGGCTTGGGCGGACTCCGGTTCGCGCTCTATCGCTCCGACCCATCCGAAGTGCGGCGAGAACTGGAACCAACCAGTCGCTTGGCCAAGCGGCCCGGCCCACTCCGGTTTGTTAGAGGACACATGAATCTCGCTTGGCTGGAATGAAACAAAACTCCGTTCCTTCATCGAGAAACAGTTTTTCAACAGGCGGATGCGTTGCCAGTCAAAGCCCATCACCATCGCGGCGGTCATGTCCACCGCAGCCGGGTGCGTGCCGGCAATGATCGTGCCGCACGGCTTTCGGTCNGGCGCCATTGGGCCGTTGCCTTCTCCACCAACGATGCCGTCCACAATGGCCAAGTAACGCATTGGACGCTTTCGCTGCTGACCCTCGCCATCAAAATCGAACAGGCACTTGTTGAGGTCGAGCACCATGCGCCAACAGGTATCGTTGCCATGCCAGTTGCCGGACCGAACGACTTTTTGGGTGTCACCGAAAAACAAGCGGCCGACTTTTTTGAGGGGCACCAGCAATCGCGACAAAAGCGGGCGACCNTAAACCANACGCTTGGCCCGCCCCATCCACGAATGCTCAAGCTTGGCCTTGGTCGTCGCGGCAGGGAACTGGTCGCCACCCTGATCCGGCGTACCCTCCGTGTGATGCGGCANCCAGTTTTTGTTGGCGTTGATGCCGACGAGATTTTTCAACGCACACGTGAGGCCGACTTTTTTGTGGGTCTTGAGCTTNGGCAGATTGATGAACACGTCCGCATCCATCGGCGTGCGACAGAGCATNTACTCATGGCGCTCGCCCTGATGACGCTCGTTAGTNTCATCCATGTTGAACGACGCGCCAAACAACTGCCCGTTGCCACTGAACCCGACNAACTCACTTGCCTCATTCAACGCCACAAACGTATCGCCCAGCGGATCTCCCGGGAGTTGGGTTTTTGATACAGTGACGCCATCGACGGCGTGCCACTCCTCCGGCCGCAAATCAAGTAGCTCAATTTTCGGCCCGGGAAAATCAGCACGACAGCGGNCGATCATTTCATCAAGACCGCANTAACGACTCAGAGTGGAAAACGACGAGTCCGTCTGCGGCGCGTCACAAACAATGATCGAGCCCTCCCCGTTCAACTGAGCCGCCACCCAGCGAATTACCGCCTCAATAACGGCCGGGTGCGTGACAACATGCTCCCATTGATCCGGCCCGGGGTGGCGCTCGTCGTGCTCCTTCACCCAGTTTGGCTTGAGCACCACACGGTCGCCGGAGCGAACGTAATCTNCCGGCAACTGCAGTGCCGCGAGCGTCTCATTGACCAATGATCGAATCGACGCCGGTTCGCCGTAATGATCGACGCCGTGCTGCGCGGAAACCTGCGCGGGATTGGGTTGTCCTTCGGTACTCACTCGTCTTCCAGTGAACGCAATGCGGTGCGAACCTTTTCACCGAAAGCCTTGCGCGTAAAGTGCCGCAGGTAGCGTTCCCGCAAGCCGGCTTTGTCAGTGCTCCCGAAAAATCGCTCNAGTCGATCCGCGATTTGATCGGGTGATTGGACATCCACCAGTCCCTCGTAATCCTCGGGGAACAGTTCCGGCAAAATCCGCCAGCGCGTGGCAATGATCGGCAAACCGTGCGCCATCGCCTCGACCAAACAAACCGGATGCGCCTCAAAGCTGTAGTACGACGGCANTGAAAACGCGTCCGCTTGGCCAAACAACTCGAGTTTTTTTGCCTCGTCCGCGAAGCCATGAAAAACCACCAACGGCCCCTGCTCGTCATTCAGGTCCGCTTGGCCAAGCCGTTCGTTGAATTCGGTTTCCTCCTCGGGCAAATAGAATTTTCCGGCGACGTCTAGTTGCACGCGCTTGGCAAAGCCCTTGTCTCGCAACCGCACGTTCACCTCAGCGACCGCCTCAACCAAATCAAACAAACCCTTCCCCCGATAACACAAGCTGAGGTACAACACGCGATATGTTCCCGCTTGGCCAAGCGCTTCGNCGCGGGACAACTGTTCCGGCTTGAGTCGGCGCTCGTAGTCCGGGCAGGGNTCGGGGCTGCAGTTTGGGATGGTGACGATTTGTTGCGGCTCAAGCTTCGCGGCGTCCNCGTGATAATAGTCGCCAAGCGCGATGCTCAACGCCGCGCGACCGAGCAAAAGTTGAGACACCCAATGCTCCCACGAGCGAGCTTCCGTCTCGAGCCACCCGCCGACTCCGGCGGCCTGATAATGGTAAATAATTTTCCGGTAAAACGGCCNGCACAACAGCATGACGATCCAGTCGCGATAAACGGCGTTCCGCAAACCCGGCGCGGGGACATAATAAAAATGAGTGGNGCCCTTGGTGAGTCGCAACCAGATCGCGCGCAGGCAATAGCGGAAAAGTAGGAACAATTTCCGGGGGCTGGCAGAGGCGATGTCGTCGATGTCCTTCGACAATCGAGCGTCCACATGAAATACCTCGAGGTCGCTCCCGCTATGCTCACAGAGTTCGTCGAGCAACTGCTGCACCATGAAACTCTGCCCGTGAAATGGCGGCGGAACGTGGGCGAAGACAACCAGTTTCATGAGCCGGCAGAGTTGAGTTGCGCCATGTGATCGTAAATGCGGTTGTACTTTTCCGTCATGGCGCTAGCCGCCCAACCGCGAACACTCTCGCGAATCTCAGCAGACGGGCGCAACGCGATCTCGCCGCTCAGGATGGCAACCAATTTATCNTTCAAATCCTCCGCGCTGCCGTTTTCGAAAAGCACACCGGTTTCCCCGTCTTTTACGATGTCGACATTGCCCCCGCTGCGGGCNGCCAACGCAGGCAAACCAAGGGCCAGTGACTCCATTAGCGAAACGCTGCAGGGTTCATTCTCCGAAGCGACCACCACAAAATGGCCGGATTGCAATGACTCGACCACCTTGTTTGTTGGCCCATGCAAAAAGACGCTTTGCTGTAGATCATTTTGCGCGATGAANNCGTTCAGTTCCTTCACAAANGCCTGCGCGNCNGCGTCCTGTTGTTNNGGCCCCCAGAGATGAAACTCCACTCGGCCGCGCCACTCCGGTGGCAGCTTGGCCAAGGCCTGAATCGGCAGATGCCACCCCTTCCAGCGCACCACCGACCCCATACCAACGAGCCGNAGTTTGGCCTCCGGTTCAGCGCTTGGCCAAGCGCTGGAACCAAGCGGCACTTCCAAAAAACGATCGGCGCATCCGGAGAAAACAATCCAACGGTGCGGCTCCTCGATCGTCATTTTGTAATGCGCNNCCATCGCCGGATTGAGTAGCACGGTGGTCATTCGTTTGCGCTTGGCCACCCAGCGATAAAACCCGGTGCTATTGGCGAAAGTATGGTTGGTGAACAAAACTGGACTGCGCATCAACCAGGCGATCAGTAACGCCACCACCAATCCTCCGCGAGTGTGCGCGTGAATCACATCAAACGCCTCACGCTTGGCCAAGCGGCGCAACCCAAAAAACGCAAGGGCACTCGNCACAAATATNGCCANNTGNCTNGGGGAATCNCTGATGANGAAGCTGCCACGCCGATAGTCGAGCGCCGGCGAACGGGTTTCAGNGTAGTCNTTGTGAACCCAAACGGAATGCTGATATCGATCCACCCGACCGACCTGTTGCAGGCTGCGGATAACCGANAGAATACCGCCAAAATCCTCGCGTTGGCCTACCAGATGGAGAATCTTCATGTCGCCTCAACCGTCTCCGGCTCGGCCTCCTTGCGGAGACGATCCCGCAACATATANTNACAAACCACAAGCAGNCCAGCCTGCAAGGAGAAGGTTTTCATCGCGTACTCACTGTCCCCGTGCAGGGCAATNAACGCAACGACGTTGGCCAACCAGAGGCAAGATATGATGCAGCTCACGCGGGAAAATTCATCGTCCACACCGTATTCTCGCAGATGGAAGATAATCTTCATCGCCAANACGGTACCCATCAACAAAAAGAGGAACATAAACAACGTCCCGAATAAGCCAGTGTTGATCATGAGCCCAATAAATCCGTTAAAAAATCGGCCCTGATTCATGTGATACGTGATCGCCGTGGGATCCCAGTGCAGTGAGTGATCGCCAAACCCGGACTGACCAAACCCGCGCCCAAGCCACAGGTAATGCGGTATCAACTTCATCCCCTCTTCACGCAAAATACGGCGGGTCTCCATTGTGCTGGATCCGTCGATTTGCGCATCACGATGCACCTCAATCCCCGGCAACACCGAGATGGCGCGCTGCGCCGCCAACGGCAAGCGATCGGCAAAGCCGTACGCCACAATNAAACCAACGACTAAAAACAAACCGCCGATGATCGTGTTGCGGAAATTAAAAAGGCGTTGCGCGAANGTACAGAAAANCGTCACCAAAACGATAATGGCCACAGTGTATCGATGACCACTCAATAGNCCCACGCCAACGATCGCGATACTGATCGGAATCAAGTANGCGCCCTTCGCCGTGAGNAANTCCTTCATCTTGAACTTGATCAANAGCAGCCAAAGAAACCCAGTGCTCACGAACGCCAGCGATTGGTAACGGTTGATGCCCATCTTCATCCGCTCGCGCTCGAAGTTCATCGCATCGCCGGGCACCTCAAGAAAAAANAGGACGCTAAACAGCCACTGNGCNTTGGTGTAAATCACGTCCGAGANCACCCACGTCGCGGANAGNGCNCACTGAATCACNAACAACTTGCGAATCNGATCTTCGTTCAACCGCAGCATCATGAACATCAACGGAAAAATCGCACAGGTGAGTTGTTGAAAATAAAACCGGCCGCCCATTTGTTCGCCGCCCATTGTCCGAAAGCCGACACCGCGCTCNAACATCGTGACGACCAAAATGGCGCAGTAACCGGCCACACCGATCAACAGCCATTTATGCTCGTGGATGGAATTCCACATTTCGTCGCGGTATTGCCGGAACGAAAACACCAGCACGCAACCGGTCCATCCCAGCAATGCAGCGGCTTCCCACACAAAGGGGCGCCCCGGGAAAAACGGCATGATCAACGCCGTCGAAAATGTCGCCACTGCAAGCGTGACGGACAGCGTCGCATGGTACGGCATCAACATCAGCCACGCCAACCCTCCGAACGCCAGTGCAGCAAAGAACGCATCGTCCGCAAGCGTATAGCCAAAGATAACTACCGCCAACGCCATCACGGCAAGGAAGATGAATTTCTGTAGGCGCAAAGCGCCCTCTAACGAACCTGCGTTCACCGCGCGCGGTTATATCGGTTTTGGAAAATTCTGCAACCTCGCACCACCTTCACTCGGGGCTAATCGCCTCAAGACGGCGTTTCAACTCATCGCGAATTTCATCCCGCTCTTCGGCCGCCATTTTGCGCGGCACACGCAGCAGTTCGCCGTAGATGACATCGCAGCGGGAGAACGGAAGTGGAACCTGAAACCGATCCCAGCTTTTGAAACGCAGCTTCCGCTTGGCCGAACAACCCAGCGGGATGATTGGCAAACCGGTCACCTGCGCGAGCGAGAGAATCCCGTCCTGAATCTCATAGCACGGGCCACGCGGGCCATCCGGCGTGATGGCCAAGTGCAGCCCCGCCTTCATTTGGCGGGACAACTCCAGCAATGCCTGACGACCACGGCGGCTGGTCGAGCCTCGCACCGGCTCGATGTCGAACGACCGCAGAATCTCCACCAAAAACGCACCATCCTTACTCGCACTCACCATCGCCGCCAACCGCCGTTCGCTGATCGGCTTGATGCTGTCCCGGTAAGCGTACATCGCGTAGGCCAGTCGATTGTGCCAAACGCAAATAATGAACGGCGCATTGCGCCCGGCTTCCATCGAGCCGTGCGGGTCAGAAAAATGAATCCGCCACGTCATCCGNANCAAGCGGAGTAAAACGTAAAGCAACTTGGCCGCCAGCCNTTGGCCAANCGATGCCTTGTTTGGGATGACAACCGGGGCGCTCAACGTGTGATTACTTCCCTCCCTTGAGCGCAGCGCGTACGAGCTCCTCGACCGCTGCCTGCGGGCCGAGCATCGCTTGGGCCGCCTGAGCCGCCTTCATTGCCTCAGTCGGTTTCGAGCCAAGCGCTTCGAGGGCCGCCACGGTGTCCGCGATGTTCTTATCAGCTATGGACGGCGCTTGGCCAACGGCAGCCGGCAGCTCGCCGNCAACTTTTCCTACCTTGTCCTTGAGTTCGAGTACCATTCGCTCGGCAGTCTTTTTGCCGATACCGTTGATGCTGGAGAGCCGCTTCACGTCACCGGNGCCGACTGCCATTTTGAATGAAGCCACATCCATCCCGCTAAGCACGTTCAGCGCGAGGCGCGGGCCGATGCCGGTGACGTTTTGGATCATCTTGAACAAATCCCGTTCATCATCCGTGGCAAANCCGTAAAGCGTTTGCGAGTCCTCCCGGACGACCAACTGTGTTTTGAGCGTCACCGCTTGGCCAAGCGCNGGAAGTTTCTCGAACGANGANANCGGGATCAACACCTCGTAGCCGATCCCATTGACCTCGACNACCACCTGAGTCGGCAGCGCGNCTGTNAGTGTACCTTTGAGAAAAGTGATCATACCTGCGACTTGCTTCGCTTGGCGCAGAGTCCCACAGAGCACCGCACCGCGGCAAGGCTGACCACGCGAACCATTGGCAAAAGCGAACCGCCTTGCGTTTTCGGTNGGCCAATCCTAGCCTGCCGCGCCTGTAAAATGGGTGACGCCCACGGCCAAAAGAAACCCTGCCTATGCATCGTTGTGGAAAACCTNCCGGTGCCGCTCGACCGCCGTGTATGGCAAGAATCGTGNGCCCTCCGCGATGCTGGCTACGAGGTCATCGTCATCTGCCCGCAAATGCAGGGCTACACTCAGGCNGAGGAAAAACTCGACGACNTTCAGATTTATCGNCATCCGCTGAGTGANGAGGCCAACTCGGTCGGTGGCTTTTTCCGCGAATACACCTCGGCGCTCTTCGGCGAATTTCGCTTACTCTGCAAAGCTTGGCGGCGGCATCGGTTCGANATCATTCAGCTCTGCAACCCCCCNGACATTTTGTTCGTGGCCGCCGCTCCNTTTAAGCTCGCCGGCGTCCGNTTGATTTACGATGTCCACGACGCAACNCCGGAGATGTTCGAAGCCAAGTTTGGCAAACGCGGCCTGCTTTACTGGGCGGTACGCATCGCGGAATGGTGGACGCATTTTTTTGCCGACACCGTGATCGCGACCAACCAATCGGTGCGTGACATCGCCACCNGGCGGGGAGGGNAGGCTGCGGAGGATGTGTTTATCGTCCGCTCGGCCCCGAAAATCCCAACCTCAAAAATCGAACCGGATCCCGATCTTAAAAAAGGCCGTAAGTTTCTCGTCGGCTACGTCGGCGTGATGGGCAGTGCNGATGGCATCCATCGGATCATCGAGGCGGCTCATTTTCTTGTCACCGAACTCGGNCGCGACGACATCCGATTTTTACTCATGGGCTTCGGCCCNGAATACGAAAACTTGGTTAAACTACGCGATGAACTTGGCTTGGGCGACGTGGTTGACCTNCCCGGGCGGGTCGAGGGCGACGCGTTGTTTTCNGCGCTAAAGACGATGGATCTTGGCATCTCCGGCGACCCGATCAACGNCTACAACCACCATTGCACGATGAACAAGGTCCTCGAGTACATGGCCGTCGGCAAACCNCAGGTGACGTTTAACCTGAAGGAAAGCCGTTACTCTGCCGGGGACGCCGCGCGGTATGTGGGCGAAGTCNCCAGCCAAGCGCTTGGCCAAGCGGTTGCTGACCTCCTAGACGACCCCGAGGCACGCGAGCGCATGGGCCGCATTGGGCTGGACCGGTTTCACGCAGAACTTAACTGGGAAAAATCGGTTGAGCAGCTCGAAGCTGCCTATGCCCANACGCTNGGCCAAGCGTGACGGCTCTTCGNGTAAAAGTCGTTGTAATGTAAACTGGCTCCNCTAGACTGCCNGGCCCNCGGCGCTGAACTCCAGCGTCGTTCTTTTTGCCGAATGAANAAGCCGACTCTTTATATNGTGTTCCTGACCGTGTTCATCGACGTGGTCGGTTTCTCTATTATCTTTCCGCTTTTCCCCGCGATGCTCGACTACTACCTCNCGATGGACGGAGAAGACAGTCTCATCGGCTCGCTGGTCGCTTGGCTGGAACAGTTTGCTGGTGACGACAAAAACGCAGTGGCCACCCTGTTCGGNGGCATCCTCGGTTCGCTGTATGGGNTTCTGCAATTTGTCTTCGCGCCGATCTGGGGTGCGTANTCNGACAAACACGGCCGNCGCCCCACTCTAGTTTTCACCCTTAGCGGGATCGTTTTTGCGAACTTCATTTGGATGTTCGCCGGGAGTTTTGCGTTGCTGATCTTCGGCCGCGCCCTCGCAGGTATCATGGCCGGAAACATCTCGACCGCTTCCGCCGTCGCCGCCGACATTACCTCCAACAAAAACCGCGCCTCCGGCATGATCATCATCGGCGTGGCACTTGGCCTTGGATTCATCCTCGGTCCGGCAATCGGCGGCTTCGCCTATAAGTGGCAAATGGTCAACCCGGAAAACGCAGTCGCCGGTTTTAACCTCCATC
>NZFR01000131.1 GCA_002689335.1 Verrucomicrobiales bacterium | reverse complement strand
GCTGGCGCTGACCGATGGCGAAGTGGCGGCGACTGTCGTCCCTGAGTATCTTCCTCCGTTGCTCGTCGGATGCGAAAAAGTCGAGGCTGGCTCGGTGCGAGTCTTGGCCAAAACGGATCCGGTGCTTGGCGTGCGACTGTTTCGCACGGACACTGCCGATGACGCCTTGGCCAAGCGCGTGCTGGGAGAGGTCACTGGATTGTCCAGGCGGAACGATTTGCTGGTCGTGCTTGAGTCGGCCAAGGGATTTGTGAAGACGCTTGACCAGGCGGCTTGGTCGGACTGGCGAGGGCCGGACCGGCTTGGCCAAGCGCCAACCCTGCCAAGTCAACTGCCCGATGAACTGAAGAAAATCTGGTCGACCAAGCTGACAGGCCCGGCAGTCGCCGGTCCGGCGGCGACGGTCAAGCGGGTGATTATTCCCGACAAGAGCCACGACGGCACGCACGACTTGTTTCGTTGCCTTGACGCGACCGATGGCAGCGAGGTGTGGCAGCTGGAGTACGAGGCTGATCTTGAATTGGACTACAGCAATTCACCCCGTGCGACCCCGGTCATTCACGATGGGCTGGTTTATCTGCACGGCGCGCTGGGTGACCTGCATTGCGTCCGGTTCGACACCGGCGCGGTGGTTTGGAGAATGAATTTTTATCGCGAGTACGGCGGCAAGCTGCTGGCGTGGGGCTCGAGTTCGCCGCCGCTGATCGTCGGTGACAAGCTAATCATCAATCCCGGTGAACCCGATGCCTCGGTTGTCGCGCTCCACCGGAAAACAGGAAAGTTGATCTGGAAAACGCCCGGCCACGCGGCTGCCTACTCGGCGTTTGTTGTGGGTGAACTTGGCGACCGACGCCAAATTGTTGGCTACGACTCTGCGAGCCTCGGCGGGTGGGACCCGGACACAGGGAAGCGGCTCTGGCAACACGTGCCCACAGAGGGTTCTGACTTCAACGTCACCACGCCGCTGATTCACGAGAGGCAACTGCTGCTCGCCACTGAGAACAATGCCGTTCGCCTGCACCGTTTTGTGAAAAAAGGAGTGCTCGATGACAAGCCATTGAAGACCAACGCAAGCCTCGCGCCGGACACCTGCTCGCCGGTCATGGTCGGCGATCGCGTCTTTGCCACAGCCTACGGCGAGATGTACTGCCTCGACTTGAAGGATAATTTGAAAACCGTGTGGGTGGTTGAGGATGACATGTTTTTTGATCACTCAAATGTGATCGGAGGCAACGGCCGCGTGCTAGTCTGGACGCAGAGCGGAGATCTGCTGTTGCTCGATGCGGGTGCGGATGAGTTTAAGCCGTTAAGTCGCTTGCGGCCCTTTGGAGATGGCAAGGTCGACTCGATGTCACACCCCGCCATCGTCGGAAGCCGCCTCTACCTTCGCGGCCCCAGTGAACTCGCCTGTTTTGAGCTGGGTAAGGAGTAAGTCCAGGGTTCAACCCAACGACTCGAGCACTTCGGGGTCGCGGACGTCGACCCAGCGGCCTTCGATTTTTGCGCCGGCGATCGGTTCACCCGCGTCGATCATGGTTTCGATTGCATCCGTCAACTCGTACTCGCCGCGTGGGGATTTTTGCAGCTTGGCTGTGTGCTCAAACAGCACCGGTTTGAATATGTAAATTCCGGCGTTGTACCAAATCGGATCGCCTTCCTTGAGCCATCCGTCGGCGCGGAGGTGGTCAAGTTGTGCGTCGCTTGGTTTTTCGACGATTTTTTTCAGGCAAAACGTGTCGTCGAAAAAGTTGATGCCTCCCTTTCGGACATCTTCGCCGGGAGTCACAGTAATGAGCCCGGAAAAATCGCCTTCGCCAAATCGAGCGATCATCTTTTTGTAAGTATGAGGTCGAACGAGGATGTCGCCGTAGGTCAGTAGAAAGGCGTCATCACCGACAAATTCCCAGGCCAACTCCGGTGCCTTACCGGTTCCGTCCTGCACCTCCTGTGTGCTGTAGGTGATGTTCAAACCCAGCGCGGAGCCGTCGCCAAAATGATCCCGAATAACCTCCGCCTTCCAGCCGACAATCAGGCACACCTCGCGCACACCTTGCGCGGCGATGCCGCTGATGATGTGTTCGAGGATTGGTTTGCCTTCGACCCGAAGCATCGGCTTGGGCAAATCCTCCGTGAGAGAGCCCATTCGTGTACCTTTGCCGGCGGCGAGGATGACGGCCTTCATGCGCCGAACTTGTCGAACATCAACGCATTGGCCTGCATGAGGCGAATGAGGTGCTTGGCCTCGATGATGCCAAGCGAGCCGCGGTTGCAGTTTGTCTCGGTGAAACGATCCAGCTTGTCCGAGCCGCTAGTGTTCGAGTTCAGCAACACCGGCTGCGGGTGCCACGAGTGACCCTTGAGCGCGCACGGCGTGGAGTGGTCGCCGGTGATGGCGATGACGTCCGGTTTTTTCTCGAGCAGAATCGGCAGCGCCGCATCGAAGTCCTCGATCGCTTTGGTCTTGGCGTCAAAGTTTCCGTCCTCGCCGTACATGTCAGTGTACTTGTAATGGACGAAGAAAAATTCGTACTCGTCGTACAACTCAGCGTAGCGCGCGAACTGTTCCTCAATCGTCTGCGGCCCCTCGTGCTTGGTCATGCCGACGAGTTGGGCGAGGCCTTTGTACATCGGGTAGACGGCGAGACAGGCCGGTCGCATCGCGTAACGCTCGGCAAACAANGGAATGTCTGGCTGATGCGCGATACCGCGCATGAGAAATCCGTTCGCAGGCTCCATCCCTGCGAGCAACGGCAGGGCGACCTTGTAAAATTCGCCGATCAGCTTGGCCGCCTTCTGCGCCTTGGCACAACTCGGGTCGTCCGGCTGAGTCTCGGCGATCGGCAGACCCTCGCGGTGCGGGTCGGTGTCGCTGAGTGGCCCGGCCAGATCAGCTCCTCGGAAGATCACCACAAAGCGATGTCCCTTGCCTGGCGTGATCACTACCTCGGCATCGCCGATCTGCTTAATGTGTTCCGAGAGCTTGGCGCANCGCTCTTCGCAAAGTTCCGTTTCGATTCGTCCGGCGCGCCGGTCGGTTACCAATCCGTCTGCATCGANCGTGCAGAAGTTGGCCCGAGCAGCGACGTCGCCCGGATGCAATTCCAGCCCAAGGCCAAGCGCTTCGATCACGCCACGGCCGACCTCGTACTCCAGAGGGTCGTAGCCGAACAGACCTAAGTGGCCGGGGCCGCTCCCTGGCGTGATACCGTGGGCGGCCGGAATCAATCGTCCCATNGCCGAGTCCTTGGCCAAGGCGTCGAGGTTCGGCGTGTTAGCCGCCTCAAGCGGGGTTTTGTAGTCGGTGGCTACAGTGGCGATATCGCCAAGGCCATCCATTACGAGCAGGGCCATTTTGGCCCCGTTTTTCAGGGTCAGGTCAGAGTAAACCGAGTCAACACTCATGCGAATTAAGTCACGCTTGGCCAACCGCTGGCACGCGCGGGCCGGATATTGCGGCTCGCTTGGCCAAGGGTCAACTCGTTCGGGTTGTGTGGGATAGCGTTTTGTGAATAAGGTGCGACAGAATGTCTCTCTTAAACCACAACCCATTGTGGTTCTGTGAATAAGATATGCTGTATCTTGTGTTTTCGGGCTTTACTCGTTTGCCATTCTTCGGTCTGATTTGNCCGGCATGTATCTGAAGAATCTCACCGCCTTGGGCTTCAAATCGTTTGCGGACAAGACGTCGCTCGATTTTCAGCCCGGCGTGACGGCGATCGTGGGCCCGAACGGTTGCGGTAAATCGAACGTTTCCGATGCGCTGCGGTGGGTTTTGGGCGAGCAATCGGCGAAGGCACTGCGGGGTTCCGGCATGGCCGACGTTATTTTTAATGGCACCGACAAGCGCAAAGCGTTGAGCATGGCCGAGGTCTCGCTNACGATCGGCGGGATTGATTCAGAGCAACTCAAGACGGCCGGGGTTGATCTCCCGTACAACGAAGTGACTGTCACGCGGCGGATTTTTCGAGACGGCGGCAGCGAGTATTTCATTAATAAAGTGTCGTGTCGGTTGCGGGATATTCAGCAACTATTNATGGGTACCGGCATGGGCCGCGCGAGTTACGGCATCATGGCACAGGGGAACATCACCCAACTCATCTCAAGCAAGGCTGATGACCGGCGTGTTGTGTTTGAGGAGGCTGCCGGCATCACTCGGTTTAAACAACAAAAGAAGGAAGCCCTCCGCAAACTCGATTACACAGAGCAAAACCTGCTGCGTGTCTCCGACACCATTCGCGAGGTCAAACGGCAGATCGGTTCGCTCCAGCGGCAGGCCGCCAAGGCCAAGCGCTACAAGGAGTTCATGGGCAAGCTCCAGAGTCTCGAGAGCCAGCTTGCCCGGCATCAACTGGGAGAACTGCAAAACAAGGTTCAGCTCAGCGAAAAAGCGATCGCTGAGTTCAAGGACAAGTCTGACGATTTTACCGAGACCATCGCCAGCGGCGAACGCCAAATCAACGAGGCCCGACAACAGCGTGCCGCCATCGAAAAACAGGTCGCGGCGGCACAGGAAAAAGGTGCCAACCTGCAGGCCGAACTCGAGCGGCTTGAGAGCCGAATCCAGTTCAGCCGCGAACGCATCGGCGAACTCGACGATCAGGTGGCCAAGGCGCACGAGGATATTGCCGAAGCAGAGCAGCGCCGGAGTGACTCCGAGAAGGAGTTGACCGAGATGACGAACAAGTTGGGCACGGCCGACAATGCCGTGGCCGACAAGCGTCGGGCAGTCGATGAAAAGCAGGCGGCCTGCAAGGCGATCGAGGCCGAGCTTGGCCAACGACAGGAGGCGCTGCGCCAAGCGCAGACTGAGTCGTTCAGCGTGGCTCAGGAATTGACCAGTGTGCGAAACGAACTCAACGCACTTGATTTGCAGAAGCGCGGCAACACGGTTCGTTTGGAAAAACTTTCGGCGGAAAAAGTCCAGCTTGAGGAGGAGCAGGCCAAGCTAAAGGAGCGGCTTGGCCAATTTTCAACCGATGTGGAGTCGCGCAAGTCCAACGCGCAAAACCGGCGCGGCACGGTGGAGGAACGGCAGGAGCGCTTGGCCCAATTGCAGGAGCGCTTGGCCAAGCTCACTGCGGAGCTGGATGAATTATTGCGCACTCAGGCGGAGAAACGCTCGCGCCTCAACGTGTTGAAGCAGTTGCAGGCTTCGAACGAGGGTGTCAGCGCCGGGGCTCAGGCCGCGCTTAAGGAGTCGGAGGCTGCGCTTGGTTTATTGGCGGATCAGATTCGAGTGCCGGAAGATTTGGTGGCCGCAGTTGAGGCCGCGCTTGGCCGGCATTTGCAGATGGTCATCACCAAGCAGGCGGCGGATGCGAAGTCCATTTTGCAGTCGCTCCGTGAGGGTAAAAAAGGCCGGGCAGACATCGTGGCACTCGACTTGTTATCCGGTGGCGATACCCCGGAAATCGACGAGGCCCAACTGAAGGAGTTCGGCGGTATTGCTGCGCAGGGTGCTGTGGGTTGCGATGCCGCTGTGCAGCCGCTGCTCAATCGTCTGTTGGGGCGGTTGGTGATTGTGCCGGATTTGGATGCGGCGATTCGCGGCCGCGCTGCGCATCGTGATTTGGACTTTGTCACCCGCGGAGGCGAACTGCTCTCTCGCCATGGTGTGTTCAGCGGAGGTCGGGGAAATGGCAGTGCGACAGCCTCTTTGCTAGCACGTAAAAATGAAATCGCTGACCTCGAAAAAGAACTCGAAGCCCTTGGTAAAACGGTCAACGAGGACAGCAAGGAGAAGGGCGATCTGCAGGCCGAGCAAACCACGATTCAAGCCGGGTTGCAGCAGGAACAAAACGAGCTGCGCCAACAGGAGGTGGCCATCGCAACNAGCGAGGGTGAACTCAAGGCACTGGAGAATTCCCAGCGGGTTTTGACTCAAAAAATTGAGGCGGTCNCGTTCGAGTTGGAAAGTCTCTCAGATCAGGAATCGGAGGGCGGAGGCAAACGCGATCAACTCGCGGCCGAACTGGTTTCGCTGGAGGAAAAAGAGTGCAATTCGGGCAAAAGTGTCGCCGAGGTTGGCTCTGTGGTTGAGGCCCTGCGTGGCAAGCGGGACGANGCCAACACTGAGCTGACCGAGGCCAAAGTCGGGCTCGCTTCCGAGGAGCAGTTGCTGGCGTCGTTCAAGCGCCAACTCGACCCGCTCCGCGTTCGCATCGATGAACTNAAACAACGNGTCACCCAGCGTCGCAGCGACATCGAGTCCGCCGGTGAGAAAAAGACCCAAACAGAGACCGATATTTCCACATCCACCCAGCGCATCGAGGCGNTGAAAGTCGAGCGCGAGCAGTCCAGCCAAGCCATCACTGAACTACTCGAACAAAAAACGGAGGCTGACCAAAAGGTTGAGGATCGCGAAGAGTCATTGCGCTCTGTTCGTATCGAGCTCAGCGATTCACAGGAACGCCGTTCGCAGCTCGAAGTCGAGTTGGCTCAAAATAACATGATGGTCGAAAACCTCTGCGAGCGCATGCAGGAGAAATACCAGATCGACCTGCGCGAAGTGGAGGTGCAGCACATCAAAACGAGCGAGACCGATTCCGGCGAAATCGAAATCGTCGTGACTACCTTGGAGGAGATGGAAGTCGAGGGGTTGGAGACCGACTGGGACAGTATCGAGGACAAGGTCACCGAGTTACAGGACCGGGTCGATCGAATGGGGCCGGTCAATCTCGTGGCCATCGAGGAGTACGAAGAGACCGAGGAACGTTACGAATTTCTCACCACACAACATGACGATTTGGTCAAAGCCAAGGAGCAGTTGCTCGAGGTGATTGAGCAGATCAACAGCGAGACCACGGAAATGTTCAAGGCGACCTTCGAGCAGATCCGGGATAATTTCCGCCAGCTTTTCACCGAGGTGTTCGAGGGGGGCAAGGCGGACTTGGTGTTGGTCGACGAAGAGGATGTACTGAGCAGCGGCATCGAAATCGTTGCCCGCCCACCGGGTAAAAAGTTACAGAGCATCTCGCTGCTGTCCGGCGGGGAACAGACCATGACGGCGGTGTCGCTGATGTTTTCCATCTATCAAGTCAGCCCAAGTCCGTTTTGTGTATTGGACGAATTGGACGCACCGTTGGACGAGTCCAACATCAATCGATTCATCCGCGTACTCAAACGGTTTATCAATCACTCGCAATTCTTGGTGATCACGCATAACAAACGCACCATCAGCATGGCGGATACGCTGTATGGCGTAACCATGCAGGAGCATGGCGTAAGCAAAATTGTCTCGGCGCGCTTCCAGAAAACCGAGCGGGATGAGGATGCTAAAGGCTCTCGTGAAACCAAGCCGCTTGCATCTCGAGGCCAAGCGGAGGCATCGCCCGAGCCCGCCGAAGTCGCTGCTGAATCATCCACCGATGATGACGGGGACAACGACGGCGGAGGCGACGATGTCATCGCCATGGGCAAGTAAGCTCCCGCTTGGCCAAGNGGGGGGACNTGGGCACAAAAGGGCACAAAAAANGGGCNCCCGTTTGGACGCCCNCTTCGTGAAGTTNTTCCCTTCGNTTACACCTTGCCGGAGATGGTTTTCCCNGTGCTCTCAAGGTCGTTGCAGGCTTCGACCATGCGGGCAGCCATCNCTTCCTCGGCTTGTTTGAGGTAGGAGCGGGGATCNTAAACTTTCTTGTTACCGACTTCNCCGTCGATCTTGAGCATCCCGTCGTAGTTCTTCAATACGTGATCCACCACAGGGCGGCTGAAAGCGTACTGTGTGTCGGTGTCGATGTTCATCTTCACCACGCCGTATTCTAAAGTCTCTTTGATNTCGTGTTTCTCAGAGCCGGAGCCACCGTGGAAAACGAGGTCGAATTTGGCCTCCTCGCCGTACTT
The DNA here is from genome assembly GCA_002689335.1 of Verrucomicrobiales bacterium. Classification (GTDB taxonomy): domain Bacteria; phylum Verrucomicrobiota; class Verrucomicrobiia; order Limisphaerales; family UBA1096; genus UBA1096. The sequence goes on along the minus strand of NZFR01000131.1, from coordinate 3,321 downwards.
ACCGATCACGGCGTCCTGACCCTNTTTGAGAATCTCTGGACGTAGCTTCACCGAACCCGGCTTGTACGAACCGTGTACGTTACCAAANGTGGCGGCAAACATGTAGCGGCCGATGCCGTTGAGGCTTTCGTANACNGTCAGCATGTCNTCCGGTGTGGTGTAAAGTTTTTCAGCCGGCATATCTTCGTGGCCGGCAGCCCCGTCTTCTTCGCCACCCACGACGCCTGCCTCGACCTCGAGGATGATTTCGTTCTTCGCGCAAAGCTCGAGGTATTCCTTGGAGATNGCNATGTTTTCCTCGAGTGGAAGAATGGAGGCGTCNAGCATGTGGCTTTGGAANAGGTTGCCCTGTCCGTTGGCACGGCGGCTTGNGGTGGCCTCGATGAGCGGCTTGAGGAANCCNGCCGCTTTTNCCGGTTGGCAGTGGTCGGTATGTAGGCCGATCAAAATGTCATATTTTTCAGCCANGCGATGGGCGGCCTCNGCAAGTACGATGCAGCCGTGGACGGCATCCTTNACGTTNAGGCCGGCGGCAAACTGACCGCCGCCNGTGGAAAACTGGATGATTCCGTCNGATTTGGCATCAGCGAACGCTTTGAGTGCGNNGTTGATTGTGACGATCGACGTGACGTTGACGGCCGGATACGCGTAGTCACCCTGCTGGGCGGCGTCGAGCATCGCGGCATACTGCTGTGGTGTAGCAATGGGCATAATTTATTGTCTGAACTTGACCATCTGGCCAAAAGGCGGCGNATNTTAGCGGGATTNGCTGCTTTTGCAAGGGCGGAAAAATANTGTTTTTTTGGAGAATTGCGCTTGGCNAAGCGCTTGGCNGNAAGNNNGTTCTTGACAGGCCAAGCCGCTCTCCACAATAACGGCNGCCCATGAANGNTCANTTTTTTTACTCCGGACTGTTNGCNACNNTNATCACGGCCGGGTGNGGAACCGAATCANCCGAACCGGNGGNAACCTCCNNGGCNCCTCCNGCGAGCNCCCCNTCCNCTCCNGCTCCAGCGACNNCNCAGCCTGCGACTTCAGCTNCCGNTTCCACGACGGTNGCNACAAACGCANNGGCAGAGCAAGCNCAGGTTGCCGAGATTGGCCCGGTTGATTTGACACCAAAGCTCGACATCTTTCGCAGCGCCGGTAGTGGCGATATCGACGCCGTGAAATATCACCTGCGCAACGGCGTGAAACCTAACGACCGTGACAAGACCGGCAAGACGGCGTTATTNTGGGCCATCCGCAGCAAGAAGCATGAGGTTGTTTACCATTTGCTCGACCGNGGAGCTGACCCNAACGTTGCGGATCAAAACAAGGTAACGCCGCTTTTTTGGGCGGTTCGCATGCGGCGTCCGGAGTTGGTGTCGGCGTTGCTGAACAAGGGCGCGCGCATTAAGGCACTTGATGCGCGTGGNAAGGATGTTTTCGACTACGCGAAGGACGACACCATCATCGAGATTCTTCGTAATCACGCCAACAAGTAACCGCCNATGACCATCGCGGAATTGACGGACCAGATTCGAGCCTTCCGCGACGCTCGCGACTGGGCTCAGTTTCATCGNCCNAAGGACATGGCTGCCGCTGTGGCGATTGAGGCCGCCGAGTTGCAGGAGCATTTTCTCTGGAAAACCCACGAGGCGAGTGCCGAGCACTTGGTCAAGCACGGCGATGAGGTGGCNGAAGAGATGGCCGACATCGCGATTTATCTGTTCATCATGGCGGCCGATGCAGGNGTTGACCTTGGCCAAGCGATCCAAACCAAGCTTGCNATCAACGAAAAGCGTTACCCGGTNGACAAAGCCAAGGGACGAAACAACAAGTACACCGATTACCAATCCGATGGCGACTGACGTGCGAGTGGGCATTGTGGGTGCGGGAGCCAATACGACGGCGAAACACATCCCGCTTTTGCAGGCNATCGCCGGGGTGGAGATCGAGGGCGTGGGGAACCGTAGCGAGGCGTCATCGGCCGCTGTGGCCGACTGTTTTGGCATCGCGAAAACCTACACTCATTGGGAGGAGGCGATCGCGGATCCGGACACGAATGCGATCGTGATCGGGACCTGGCCGTACCTGCATTGCCCGGTCACGTTGGCGGCACTCGAGGCCGGTAAACACGTCCTCACCGAGGCGCGCATGGCAATGAACGCCGACGAGGCACTGCGCATGCTTAACGCCAGTCAAGCNAAGCCGGAGCTGGTGGCACAGGTCGTGCCTTCGCCGATCACATTGTTTGCCGACGCGACCATTCAGCGATTGATCGCAGAAGGTTTTCTGGGTCGATTAATCGCGGTGGAAAGCCGGATGCGGGGTGGCTTCATCGACCCGACTGCGCCGATGCATTGGCGACAAAACGTCGAACTCAGNGGGCACAACATCATGGCCATGGGAATTTATTATGAGGCGATCATTCGCTGGGTGAGCCGCGCTTCACGTGTTATGGCGCGGGGTAAAATATTCANCGAGCAGCGCTCGAATGAAAACGGNGAGCCGCAGCCGGTCAANGTNCCGGAGCATCTTGACGTGGTGGTCGATCTCGAGTGTGGTGCTCAATTGCATCTCCAACAATCCGCTATCGCCGGTTTGTTGGANGACGACGCCATTTATCTTTTTGGCTGCGAAGGCACGCTNCGGTTGACCGGTGAGAAATTGTTTGGTGGCCGNCGGGGTGANGAGTCGNTGACCGAAATTCCGATCGCAGATTCCGACCGCGGCGAGTGGNAGGTTGAGGCAGANTTTGTCGCCGCGATTCGAGGCGAACGCGAGGTGACGCACACNACGTTNGCCGACGGCTTGCACTACATGCAGTTCACCGAAGCTGTGGCTCGCAGTCTGCAGAGTGGCAGACTGGAAACGGTTTAGACCAAGAGATTGACCAAGCGGAGTTCNGAGGGGTNAACGCNACAATGCCCNGAACAATTCTATGAGCGACGCCACGAGTNAGGCAGCGGTTGCCACCGAGGAGAACTATAGTAAAAGCAACCCATTTCCGTCTCTGCTCAAGCAGCGGCGACTGCTGAATCACCCCGGATCGACCAAGGAGGTTCAGCATCTTGAATTGTGCCTCGCCGGTTCCGGAATCGAATATCAACCGGAGGACTCACTGGCCATTATTCACAAGAATTCCGACCGCTTGGCCAAGCGCTGAAAATCGAACTCGCCATTTCCGGTCTCTACAAAAGTGTCCTCAAAAATACAACCAATTCGCGCAGGCCTAGAAAACCGAATCACTCCTTGCCCCGGAAAACGCAGCTTCGCTGAAGGAATATCTTTGGGAACGCGAGATGGTCGATCTACTGATGGACTTCCCGGTGTCTG
>NZFR01000130.1 GCA_002689335.1 Verrucomicrobiales bacterium | reverse complement strand
GGCTTGGGTGATCGGCGCAAACCAAGCGCTTGGCCAAGCGCCATCTCCTTGGAGGTTTTGAGTGACAAAAAAAGCGCCGGTAATCATCGGCGCTTTTGTGGGAAACCGTTTAGTCTTTAAAGATCTATTCAACCACGAGTGTCCCCCACATGGAGAAGCCGTGACCGGGGTAAGTGCAGACGTACTCGTACTGACCCGGCTTGGCGGGTGCTTTGAAGTAGAGTTTGTAAGTATTGCCGGTCAGGACGAGCGGCGTGGCGGCGATGACTTTGTCGCTCTCCGGCACGAAGCTGTTGATCATTCCGGCCGGTCCCATGGTGGCGGCCTTGGTGACGATGTCCACACGTGAACCGGGTTCGATGATGAGCAGGTTGTGCATCATCGGCATTGGGTCGTTGTTGGTGAAGGCGAGTTCCACTCCGGCACCGGCTTGCACTTTCAGTTGAGCCTTGTCGAATTTCATCGGCGGCGTCACGCCGATGGCGAGTTTGGCATCGATCTTGAACGGCGGGCCGACGTTGACCGGAGCTTTCTGGACTTTTTCGATTTCCGACAACAGTTCCTTTGGCACGTTGGCGAGTGCTTCTTTGCGGAAGTTGTTCAGGAATCCGGCAAAACTGTTACCGCCTTTGAAACTCTCGGCCTTGCGATACCAGCTGAAGTATTCGAGGCGTTGGTTGTCTGTCCAATAGTTCTTTAGATTCCGCAATTCCTTGGCGTAATGGATCTGATCACGCTGAGGAGAGGAGGCTGCCGTGGCGGCGAAAGCGCGGGCGTACCCGGCGTTGCGATTGAGCAAGTCGTTGCTCCAGTTGTGCTTGTCTTGGTCGGTGCTCTGAGACATTAACGCCAGCGTTTTAACGGCGGCGTTTGGCGACTCGAGGTAAACGAGCAGCGTGCACAACTCGCGATTCAGCGAGGCCAACGGAGCCGGATAGACCGGGTCGAGTTTTTTCTCCACGGAGGATGCGACCGCCTGGGATGGTTTGCCCATACGGATAAATGCGAGTTGATAAACGCGGAGCAGTTCGGCCTGTTGTGCTGGCTTTAACTCGGCCCAGTTCAGGCGGTTCAATGCGGCGATCAGTTTGCCCTGCAGGCTGGCGTCGCCTTGGCGGGCAAGGGCGCAAAGTGCGGTTAATGCTGCTTGGGTGTTCTTTTCAGCCAAGGCCTTGGACTGCCACTCCGCGGATGGTTGATGCTCGATGGCGATGCGTGCTGCCCAGCGGATGTGGCGGTCCTCATGGCCGAGATGTTTCCAGGCCTTGGCCACTGCGCCGGCGGTGTTGGGTTTGTGCAGTGCCTCGAGGCTGTGGCGGAGTTTGCGTGCTGCAGCGTGTTCGCCCGAGGCCTTGGCCGGTGTGGTGTTTTCCTTGCCAACATAGGTCACTCGGTGCAGGGCGCTTTGGCCTCCGCGCCCCCCTACAGTGAAGTACATTGCACCGTCATACGGGTTGATCACGGCGTCGGTCATGCGCATCTGCGAGCTGGCAACGAATTCCTCGCGCTCGGCGGTGTACGAGGCACCGGACGGGGTGAGGAACATCGCGGACATGGTGCCATAAGTCCAATCGAGACAGTAAATTGCCTTTTGATACTTGGCCGGGAACTTGGCTCCCAAGCCGGAGATCACGCCCACCGGTGAGCCGGGGCCGATGTCGTAGAGCGGCGGCAGTGCGTCCGGGAACCACTGCGGCCATTTGCCGGTACCGGTGCGCCATCCGAAGTCCGCGCCACTGGTGATGTGGTAAAGACGGGTGGGGCGATACCACGGTGTTCCGGCATCCCATTCCATATCAGAGTCATAGGCGAACAATTCTCCGTCGATGTTGAAAGCCATGTCGTAACTGTTGCGGAAACCCATCGCGACGGTCTTCCAGTTTTTGCCGTCCTTGTCGAAGCGGCCGATCCAGCCTCCCGGTGCGCGGATGTTTGCAGCGTGACCGCGCGCATCTGGCAGACGCTTGAGCAACAAATCCTCATCCCAGTTTGTTGGTACGAGAGAGCCGTTCATCTTTGGCAGCTTGGTCATGTTTCCGCCCATCACATAAATGTGCTGTTTGTCCGGGCTGAGTACGAGTGCGTGCGGGCCGTGCTCGCCACCGCCATTCATCGGCTTGAGGTATTCGTCCTTGTCGAACTGGTCGTCGCCGTTGGTGTCCGTGAGTCGATGGACACCGGCGTTCTGGCCGTTGATGTTCACCCACAACGCTCCGTGAGCGAAGAGCAATCCCTGCGCGCTGGAGATGTTGATGCTGAGTTTTTCGACTTTGATTTCGTCGCCGCGAGGGTCGATCCGGTACAGCCCTTTGTTACCCTGATCGCTGGCGATGATGCGGCCCTTGTCGTCCACACAGACGGCAACCCAAGAGCCCTGTGTCCCTTTCGGTACGGTGTAAAGTAGTTCGGACTTAAAGCCCTTGGCCAACTTGAGGTCGGCCGGGTTACTTTGCTTGGTATCCACACCGCCTTGTTGGGCGAGGGTAAACACGTTGCCCCACGGAGCGTCACCAAGTTTGCCAGTCTCCTGCGAGGTCTTCCAACCTTTGGCGTCGAATCCAAGGCTCTCCCAGCCTTTTTTACTATCGCGACTAAAGAGCCACGATTTGTCGGTTGAATAAAGTTTGTGGCGGTCGGTGGTACTGGCGACGTCCAGTTGGCCGACCAAGCCGGCGACCCCGCCGTCGTTCCACGCGCGAACGGCGATCACGTTCATGCCAGTTTTGAGATGTTTTTTGATGTCCGCCGTTTGTGCTGCGGCCCATTCGCTGCCGACCAACACCTTTTTGCCGTTGACGAACGCCTCGAACCCGTTGTCGCAGGACATCGTCAGCTTAGCCGTCTTGGTTGCCTTATTCAGCTTGATGTTTTTTCGGAAGAAAACCGTCTCGCCGTCCTTGGCGTTCTTGGCCCCCCAAATCCACTTCGGCTGATCTGCGACCGCACCTCCGGCGGTCATCGCGAAAAGTCCGGCAAGCCCGATAAACTTGGCCAGACGCCTACCCAGTTTTTTCTGCAGGAAAGACATGGCCGCGAAACCTAGCGGGTCAGCTGAAAAACGCCAGCAGAAATGACGACGGTTGAACCACTGCACCAGCAACGCTAATCTCCGGCATGCCTGCGAAGACTTTTACCCACATGCACCGAGTGACTTACGCCGATTGTACGGTGGGAAATCACATTTATTACGGTCGCTACCTGCACTTGCTCGAGGAGGCACGAGGAGAGTTTTTCCGGCACTTGGGCACGACATTTCTCGATTATCAAGAGCAAGGTATCCTTTTTCCCGTGTCTGAGGTGCAACTCAAATACTTTGCGTTCGCCGAGTACGACGACGAAGTGAGCATCGAATGCTGGGTGATTTCGCTAAAGGGGGCGAGGCTTGGTTTTGGCTACCGAATCACAAAGGGCGAGGGCGTTCGCATACTCGAGGGGGAAACATTGCACGGATGCGTCGAGACCGATGGCCGCGTCACCCGCTTGTCGGCGGCGCTCAAGGATTGTTTACAACCGTACCTCGACTCCGAGTAGACCGCTTGGCCAAGTGCTCATCTCCATTGCCATCCCTGCCTTCAACGAGGCCAAGTACCTGCCGGAAACCATCACGGCGGCCAAGCGCGCCAGTCGAGCGTTCGCGGTAGCCGGTTGGCAAAGTGAGATCGTTGTTTGCGACAACAACTCAACCGATGCCACTGCTGAAGTGGCCAAGGCGCACGGCGCACGCGTGGTGTTCGAGCCATTCAACCAAATCGCCGCCTCTCGAAACGCCGCTGGCCGAGCGGCGAAGGGCGACTGGCTCGTCTTCGTGGACGCCGACACGCGAGTGTCTCCGGAACTGTTTCGCGAGATGATGCGGGCGGTCGCGGCGGGCGACTGCATCGGAGGGGGCGCTCCGGTTTTGTTCGATAGCGGCCCATGGTTGGCCTGTCAGACTGTTCACGTCTGGAACATGTTGGCAAAACTGTTGGGGTGGGCGGCCGGCTCGTTTTTGTTTTGTCGAGCCGATGCATTCCACGAACTCGATGGATTCGACCCCGAGCTATTCGCCGCAGAGGAGGTGGATTACTGTGTGCGGCTGAATCGCTTGACCAAGCGGATGGTGATGCTTCGCACCCCGGTGATCAGCTCCGGTCGCAAAGTGCGCGCCCTGTTCACGCCGGGCAATCTAGTCCACGGGGTCGAGGCGATCTTCACCGCCGGTGGCGCACTGAAAAACAGGGCCAAATGCGCGTATTGGTACGACAACCCTGTGCGCTAATTTGGCATCAAGGCAACCCTCCAAGCCTCTACGAATTGCAAAAGCGATGCCTCGACATCACTCCGTTTGGCCAAGCGTTCGCCGGGTGCTGCGGCTGCGGAAAAACAGCCAGCTAAACTGGGTCGCTTGGCCAAGCGCATAAACCATGAATGCGAAGGTGGCTCCGACAAGCCAATCACCATGAGCGCCGATNGTNAANCCGACNACNATCACNAGTAAAAACAAGGCGACCGACTCGGTGACACTCCGCGTCTGATTGGCATGCACCAGTAGTCCCTGACAAAAACTGCTGCCGAATCCGGTGGCGGCCAATGTGATCGCCCCCCAGACGGAAGTGCCGGCAAGTTGNCCAAGTGACTCACTCAACCCGCTGACCGTTCCGAACCAAANTCCAGCCAATGGTGTGCTTAAAATGAGTAGTTGCACGANGAATACGCTCAGTGCGGCCTGACAGGCAAAACGCCGAAGGGCAGGGTACCCTCCCGGCCGTTCCACCAACGCAACCACTACCTCGAGAAAGGCGAGACTCACCGAGCGGAACAAAAATGTGAATCCATTCACAGCCGGAAGGATTGCCATTGATTCCGTCGGCGACGGCATGCGGCTGATCCCCGCAGTGAGCACTGGTTGGGCTGCCAATCCAAGCAGTGGGCTGAGCGCAAGTGGAATGTAAAACGAGAGGAATTGATTGCGGTCGAGTGGCGGTTCGGAGGCCTTGGTTTCNGGNAGTACGTNGCGGACAATTGGGCGCACTCTCCACGCTGCGTAANCCGCCTCGGCTACCACCCCGGCCGACACCGCAGCAGTGGCGGCAATGATGCCAAGTGCTTTGGACTCGATGGTTGAGGCCAACACGAAGCAGGTGAACAGCACGGTGCCATCGGCGATCAACCGGACGAGCGTCCCCCAGCCGACCGCTTTTGAGTGGCCGAAGCGGATCAGCACACCTTGGTTAAAACGGCGATGAGCAATCGCCCACGTCCATGGTGTCATGATGATCATCCCGAGCCGACTGGCCTCAAGGATCTCGCCTTCGACCCCGAGCAGGTTGCCGGCGAGAAAATCAAACATCGGGGTGACNGCAATCANTAGGTGAAGTGCCGAGAGTCCGCCACCGGAATACATCATGAATTTCCAGAGTCGACGGTAGGAGGTGAGATCGCGACTCAGCTTCGTGCTGGCCGTGAGGAGCATGATGATCGGTGCCTCGATCAACAGCGAAAGCGGAAANACCACCCCNCCGTAAGCGGCCAGATTGATCTCAGGGTTGGCNAAACGAGCGACTACTGCGCTCAACAGCGGGAGCTCAATGCCCATCATTAACCAGCTCAGTGCCAGAGGAAACCANGTTTTCCAAACCTCGCGGCTGGTTACCGGTTGAGTGGAATCAGTGCCGTAAGTCACGNTTGACGAGTTGGTTGAAGCCGAGAAAACAGCCGAAAAACAGATCGCGCATGAATCTCAGCCTAANCAGCAAGTTATTTNTTATCAAAAATTTATNANTTTGCTGTCTNAATNAAAGGTAGCAAATTAGGGGTGTTGNTGGACTAGGGGGCAGCCCTCAAGANCCCAANACATACGTCAAACAGAAAGTTAGAACGATGCAAATCAATTCAGCAGTCAATCAGGTTANCAACAAGCAAATCGNAATGGAGTNCGNTGCGNATCTGCAATATNTCACCATCTCGACTCATTTCGACGTGGAATGGCTTTCGAAGTTGGCGGCGTTTTTTAAGGCNCNGGCTGAGNATGAGCGCGACCACGCTGANAGGTTCATCAATCACGTGGTGGCGTTTAGNGGCAAACTGGAGATCCCGACCATCGACGCGCCGACGAGNGATGTGAAATCGGTCGAGGNAGCGGCGCAACTTTCACTNGACTGGGAAATGAAGGTCACTGACGAGATTAACGGGTTGTTGAAATTGGCCAGTTAAAACGGGGATCACATCACTGAGAATTTCCTGAGCTGGTTCCTGGACGAGCAACTCGTGGAGTTGTCGACGATGAACAAACTCTTGAAAGTGGCCAAGCGTGCAGGTGACAATGGGCTCGCCGTGGAAGAGTTCATGGCGCTTCATCGTGGACAACAATAATCCAACAACACAAACGCAGACGGCTGATGCCGTTGCCCCTTCGGCTGAGACCCTTCCGGTTCGGCTGGTTTTATTCGACATCGACGGCACGCTGGTCAGCACCGGCGGAGCCGGAGTCAAGGCCTTCGCCGAGGCCTTTGAGGCGGCGTTCGGAGTTCCCGACGCGACCGAGAAAATTAAGTTCGCTGGTCGCACGGACTACTCGCTCTTTCGCGAACTTTGCCAATGGAACGATGTCGAGTTTTCCGTGTCCAATCGCGAGTTGTTTTTCGAAAATTATCTGCGCTTGGTCGACAACCATTTGAGTGCCAAAGAGGGTGGCCCGTTTCCCGGTGTAGTGCAGTTGCTCGATGACTTCGCAGCGATGCCGGATGCCCCGGCNATTGGTCTTCTCACCGGCAACATCGAGGAAGGGGCCAAGCGCAAGCTCAGCACGTATGGGTTGTGGGACCGCTTTGCTTTTGGCGGGNTCGCCAACGACAACGAAGACCGGAACNTGATCGCGGCTGCAGCTAAGGCCAAGGGGGGCGANTACTTGGAGCGGCCGCTTGAGGGCGGCGAGATNGTGGTGATCGGTGACACGCCGAAGGATGTGGCCTGTGGCAAGTACATCGGTGCCCGCACGCTTGGGGTCGCCACCGGTGGCGCCTCGCTTGAGGAACTGGTCGAGTGCACTCCCGACTGGGCGGTGCCGGACTTGACCCACCTGAGTGCTTCAGAAATTTNCGGTTGTTGACCGCGCTTGACCACCGNNGTGTAGCGCGGCTTTACCCCGAAAGGATCGCTGGGTAGGGTTTCGNCTNACTGCCTTTTCATGAAAAAGCCACTTTTGTTCATTGCNTNTTTTGCCANGCTTGGCCAAGCGTTGGCCGGGCCGCTTTCGCCCAAGGAATCGCTCGAGAAATTTGAGGTGTTCGATGATCTCGAGATCGATCAACTCCTTGCTGAGCCGCTGGTCAAGCAGCCGGTTTTTCTAAATTTCGATGAGCGCGGCCGCATGTGGGTTGTGCAGTATCAGCAGTATCCGCATCCGGCCGGGCTNAAGATGACCAGCCGCGATAACTACTGGCGGGCGGTTTACGANAAAGTNCCGCCGGCCCCNCCCAACCATATTCGCGGTCGAGATAAGATTACCATCCATGAGGATACCGATGGAGACGGGGTGTACGACAGGCATAAGACGTTCGTCGATGGTCTGAANATCGCAACTTCGCTGGCTCACGGTAGGGGCGGGGNGTGGGTGTTGAACCCGCCATACCTGCTGTTTTATCCGGACAAAAATCGTGACGATATCACGGACGGCGACCCGGAGGTGCACTTGGCGGGGTTCGGGTTGGAGGACACGCACTCAGTGGTCAACAGCCTGAGATGGGGGCCNGACGGTTGGCTGTATGCTGCGCAGGGAAGCACGGTCACAGCCAAGGTGACTCGTCCTGATTTTGACGAGAAAGAGATTTTTTCGATGGGCCAAAACATCTGGCGTTACCATCCAGAGTCACGCCGGTACGAGGTTTTTGCAGAGGGTGGCGGGAATGCGTTTGGCGTAGAGGTCGATGCTCAGGGGCGGATTTACTCCGGCCACAACGGCGGTGACACGCGCGGTTTTCATTACGTGCAAGGTGGTTATTTGAGAAAAGGTTTTAGCAAGCATGGGCCGCTGAGCAATCCNTATGCGTTCGGATATTTTAAGGCGATGCCACATAACAAAGTGCCTCGGTTCACGCACAACTTTATCATCTACGAGGGTGNGGGTTTGCCGGATCGTTATCTGGGGAAACTGNTNGGAGTCGAGCCGATTCAGGGACGGGTGGTGTTGAGCGACCGCACNGCGATCGGCTCGTCNTTTAAAACGCAGGANACNGGGCATCCGATCAAAACTAGTGACAAATGGTTTCGCCCNGTCGATATCAAAGCNGGGCCGGATGGCGCGGTGTATGTGTGTGATTGGTACGACTCGCAGGTGAACCATTACCGGAATCACGAAGGCCGGATTGACCCGCAAAACGGACGCGTATACCGGTTGCGAACCAAGGGGGCGGCGATTCTGAACTCGTTCGATTTGGCCAAGCTTACCACGCCGGAGTTGATCGGGTTGCTTCGCCACAAGGACAAATGGCATCGCCAGACTGCGCTCCGTTTGTTCGGCGACCGGAAGGATGTTTCCGCTCTACCAGTGTTAAAAAAAATGCTCACNGAATCGCTTGGCCAAGCGGCACTCGAAGCCCTCTGGGCGATCAATCTGAGCGGCGGGTTTAATCCCAATTTTGCCTTGAAAGCGCTGCAACACAAAGACCCTCACGTACGGGCTTGGACGGTTCGATTGCTTGGGGATGAACGGGTGGTGCCTGCGGCGACAGCCAAGCAGTTGGCACGCTTGGCCAAGCGCGAACCGCATGTCGAGGTGCGGAGTCAACTCGCGGCGACAGCCAAGCGCTTGGCCGCGTATCAGGCGTTGCCAATCGTGCGGGCGTTGATGGAGCACGATGCTGACGCGGGCGATATTTACCAACCGCTGATGGTGTGGTGGGCGCTGGAGTCTAAACTAAACCGNAACGCTGGAGAGGTGCTTGATTTCTTCGAAGATACATCCCTNTGGCAGGAGTCGCTGGTGCGCCAGCATTTGCTCAGTCGCCTCATTCGCAGATTCGCCAAGGCCGGGANNCGTGCGGACTTGATCGCCGGGGCGCGATTATTCGAACTCGCGCCAGACGTNGATTCGGCAAAGATTTTGATGGGCGGATTTGAGGAGGCGTTCAAGGGACGCTCGATGGCGGCGTTGCCGGAACGTTTGATGGCGGCGATGGCACGGCATGGGGGTGGCTCTGTGGCGCTGGGATTGCGGCGGGGCGAAGCTAAGGCGGTGGAAGAAGCCCTGCGGGTGATTGCCGATGTGAAGGCGGAGAAACTACTCCGTTTGCAGTACACGGAAATTCTTGGAGAGGTACCAAACCCGAAGGCGGTTTCAGCACTGTTGAGTATCGTGAAAAACGAGCCAGGGAGCGACTTGAAGAGGGCGGCGTTGGGCGCACTCAAACCGTATTCGGATGAACAAATCGCGAGCGANNCGATAGCGCTCTACGCGAGTTTNCCGAGTGATGTGCGATTGGTGGCCGGGANGATGTTGGCGGGGCGNCGTTCGTTTGCCGAGGCACTAGTTGCCGCTGTGGATTCGGGAGAGATTTCAGCTACGTTAATTTCGCCAGAGGTCGTGAGTTTGCTAAAGTCGCATCCCGAACCAAAGCTGTCCGAGTCGGTGGAAAAACTCTTCGCCGGTGCGGAAACGGATGCGGCCAAATTGGAACTTGAGATTTCTCGCCTTGCCAAGTTAGTCGAATCAAAACCGGGTAGCCCGTATGCGGGGAAGAAACTGTTCACCGCAAGTTGTGCCGCCTGCCATCGGCTTTTTGAACAGGGAGGGCAGATCGGGCCGGACTTGAGCACCTATCAGCGAGACGATATCGACACGATGCTTCTGAACATCGTGAACCCGAGTGCGGAGGTTCGTGAAGGCTACGAGAACTTTTTGCTGACAACGAAAGATGGTCGAACAGCGGTTGGCTTTTTGGTGGAGCAGGATAACCGATCCGTTGTGTTGCGGGGACTGGACGGGCAGGATGTCTCGGTTGAACGAAAGAATATTCAGTCAATGAAGGCACAGGGTGTTTCCCTCATGCCTGCGGGGCTTTTGTCCGGTTATTCAGATGATCAAGTTTGTGATTTGATGGCCTATTTGCGAAGCACTCAGCCGCTGAATAATTAGCCAGCTGAGCTGCGATAAATTTTTTTCCAAAATCTTCAAAAAAAATCTAAAGAGATTTTTNCTCACGCCGATANTNCATTCAGTTGTGTGAGGAANNAGTCCTCGAACGGTCTGACATGGCCGATACTAAACCATGTCCGACGGCACGGATGCTGTCGCCTAACCTAGTAAAGACGAAAGGAATTGTCTTATGGTTATCAATACAAACATCGCGGCAACCGCCGCAACCCGCAATCTTGCGGAATCTAGTAATCGTCTCTCNCAATCTCTGGCTCGCTTATCTTCGGGCTCAAAGATTACTTCACCGGAAGATGACGCAGCNGGNCTGGCNCAGGTCATTCGATTTGAGNCCCAGATGAATCGAAACAACGCGGTNCGCGCNAACCTNGGTAATGCGACCTCGTTTTCACAAACCCAGGACGGCTTTTTGCAAAAGGTGCAGGTCGCGCTGGACCGGATGAGTGAGTTGTCAGTCCTCTCACAGGACGTCACCAAAACGAACACTGACCGTTCTAACTACTCGGTTGAATTCACCCAGTTGCAGAACTACATCAGCGATATCGGGTCGAAGAGTTTCAACGGGGTGACTCTGTTTGCTACGAACGGAGAAGCCGTAACGGTTGATAGTGATGCGTCCAAGTTTACTATGAATTCGGTCGACATGACCTCAACCACGGCGACGACCGGATTGGCCAATATCTACAACTCGAGCACATCTGCGATCACTACGACGACCAGTGCGGCATCTGCGTTGAGCAACATCCAAACCTCGATCCAAAACTTGGCTGATATGCGAGCCAAGGTGGGAGCAAACATACAGCGTTTGAACCTGACGGATCAGGCCGTGAACATCCTTAACGAAAACCTGTCGGCAGCGAACAGCCGAATCAAGGACGTGGATGTTGCACAAGAAAGCACCGCATACGCACGGGCGAACATCCTCGTCCAGAGCGGTACTGCGATGCTCACTCAGGCCAACGTGTTGCCGCAATCGGCACTGCGCCTGATCGGATAAGAATTGGGGCTAAGTAAGCTCTCTCTCTGAGGAGCTATGAGGCTCGATCCTCATGCAGCAAAGGGCAGCACTATTGTGCTGCCCTTTTGGTTTTCTAAAATGGAAAGCCGGTCTCCCGATTTGGGGGGCATTGTTAGTTTGCCCGATGTGTGTGCAGCTTAGGTTGGACTTGTCTACCTAATGGGGGAGACCGACTTGGGGATCGCACCGCTGAAACAGGATGTGTTTCGGCTTCGCGAAAGGATGTTCAGGGGTTCCAAAGCAGAGGGGTCCAAGCTCCGCGCTTCATGATCCTCGTGCAGGCTCACTGTACAAAAACCCTGAACAAATCAACGTCACAAGGCCTTTGCCAAGACAAAATCCCTGTGTTTATTCAAAGAACTCAATCGTTGTCCTCATCAGAAGACAACGCCGAACAGTACTTAGCAACAGGCGTGCCAAGCGCTTGGCCAAGCGTTGATTTGGCCGTCCGTCTGGTTTTCGTTAAGCTACCGCCGTGGCGCCGTTTGGGGAGTCTTTGGATCATTTTTCTGCGTTGGATGAGGTTATCGTGCCTGATCTTTGGCAACAGGAGGCGGTGCAGTATCTGCGTAACGGCAAGGATGTTGTGGTGCATGCGGCCACTGGCGCGGGCAAAACGTTCATTTTTGAACTTTGGTCCAACGAAGGCCGCAACCCCGGTCAGGCGATCTATACCGTCCCGACCCGCGCCTTGGCTAACGACAAGCTTTCCGAATGGCGCGCCCGAGGGTGGAATGTTGGTATCGCCACCGGTGACCTTTCGGAGAACCTTGACGCGCCGGTCATCGTCGCCACCCTGGAGACGCAGAAAAATCGCCTAATCAACGGCGATGGCCCCAAGCTGTTGGTCATCGACGAATACCAAATGCTTGGCGATGCTGACCGTGGGTTAAACTACGAACTCGCGATTGCTATGGCCCCGCTGCAGACCCAGTTGCTCATGCTCAGCGGCAGCGTGGCGAACCCCAAACAGGTGGTGGCTTGGCTTCAGCGATTGGGGAGGGACGCCGAGTGGGTATGGCATGATGAACGCCCGGTGCCACTCGAGGAAATTTACGCCGGGATGCTCAACTACAATGTTCCATCAGGCATTCGCGGTTACTGGCCAAGGTTTGCAGCCAAGGCGCTGGCCGAGGGGCTTGGCCCGATGCTTGTGTTCGCCCCGCGCCGCCGCGCCACCGAGGCTTTGGCTGCTGATATCGCCCGTAATCTACCCAACCCCAACCCGCTGCAACTGACGCCGAACCAAAAGGAGTTGGTGGGGGAGCACTTGGCCAAAATGCTCCACGCACGAGTGGCCTATCATCACAGTGGATTGAGCTATGGCGCGCGCGCTGGAGTGATCGAGCCGTTGGCCAAGGCGGGCCAGTTGCGTGTTGTCGTTGCCACGATGGGGTTGGCTGCCGGGATCAATTTCTCGCTGCGAAGCGTGGCGTTGGCGGCAGATTCCTATCGACGCGATCATCTCGAGATTCCGCTCAAGGCGGACGAAATTCATCAAATGTTTGGACGCGCCGGTCGCCGGGGAATCGACGAGGTGGGCTACGCGTTGGTATCGAGAAACGAGATTCGGATACGCGACGGGTATCCCTGTTTTCTCGCGCGTAACGGGATGGTCGACTGGGCTTCTCTGCTTGGCCTGATGCACGGGGCATCCGAGCAGGAGCGGGATCCGTACACCGAGGCGGTGCACGTGCAGGAACGCCTGTTCACCACACATCCGATATTGCTCGGGATGGAGTTTTCGAGGACGCACCCGGACGCGCCGTGCGGCTTGGGCACCGACTCCGAGCGGGCGCGCAAGTCGCGCAAACAAGTTCGGGAGATGCGCAACAGCCGTGGCGAGTGGGAATCTTGGCCAAGCGCCACGCGGCAGTTTTTAAAGGATGTGTTTGTCCCAGCGAAAGAGAGTGCGGAGGCTGCGCTTGGCCAAGCGCCAGTGCTGTGTCAGGCATTGATGGAGCCGGATGTGCTTCGGCGCACTGGAGCCGGTGAATTGGTTTTACTGGAAGACGGTCAGGCGTATGGCCGAGAGCAAAAAGTGGCCGACGAGTTGAACAACCAATTACTCGACTTGGCCAAGTGGGTGCGGCGGATGACCGGTTGGAATAAGCGCGTCGTGCCGGTGAAGTTATGGCGAAAAAAAATCCAGCCATTACTTGAGGAGAAGTTGGCCGAAAACCACACACCGGTCGTCCGTTTTCACCGCAACGAGTATCGATTGATGGTGCAATTGCGGTTGGATTTTCAAACGGTTATGGCGCACGTCGATTCGTATGGCGTGGCGATGATCCGTCCGCCTGAGCGGCAGGTGGTTAACGCAACCTGCGCCGCTTGCCGGCACCTTGACGAGTGTCGTGAATTAAAGCCTGCCACCGGTGTGGCGTTGTTGTGGAAGCGACTTAACCTAGTCGATGCCGATGGCAAACCGACCTTGCGGGGGAGGGTGGTCAGTTTCTTTTCACAGAGTTTTGGCCTTGGGATCGCTGCCGCACTTGAAGACGCTTCGCTTCCGATCGACGAATTGATTTATGAGTTGGCAAACCTCGATGCCGGGTATCGTTTTGCCAACGAGGAAGATCGCTGGAAGGGTCGCATCCCGATCGCCTGCCGCGAACGCTACGGCGACACCACTGTGCCCGGTTATCTCGATGCTGGTTTGCCGCCACGCTATGGAGCCGGGGCAGAGCAGGTGGTGGCTGCGCTGCATGTCAATCCGGCGGACAAGGGGAGTTGGGTGACGGAGTTCCTCGGATCGGGCGACATCGATCGGGCGGTAATCGAATGGCGCAGTCTGCTGCGGCAGATCACGCACGCTCCGGAGTTGGACTGGCTGCGGTGGGGTGAGTTGCAAAATGCGGCCGGGACCATTCTCGCTGAAACAGAATCCCCCACGCTGGAGGAACTTCCGCCAATTGAGCATCATCAAAAAGGAAGAGTGGATCACCGCCTGAGGCTGAAGTCTTACTGACCTAGCTACAGGGCTTGTTGTCGCATGCCCCGCTGCGTTTGAGGGAATCGCAACTTGCAGAGAGTTGGAGGTTTTGGGATTTTACGGTAAAGCCTAGTTTTTGACCGATATCCTGTTCGATTTCTTCAATTTTCTCGCTGTCGAACTCCACGATTTTTTCGCAATCCTCGCAGATGAGGTGATTGTGATTCGGGCTATCGGAGTAGTTTGGATCGTAAAATTTGTACGGTTTCCCGAAGTCCATTTCGTGTACGAGGTTGCTTTCGGTCAGCAACGGAAGCGTGCGGTAAACCGTGGCTCGCGAGACCGAGCTGTCCTTCAATCGCGCCCATTCCAGAAGCTGCTCGGCGGTGAAATGTTCGTTCGTGTCGAACACTGTATCGATAATCACGCGCCGCTGGTTGGTGATTCGAAGATCCTTCTTTACCAGAAATTCGATGAACTTCTGCTTAGCTTCTTCTCTCACTTCAAGTTGCACGCACTTATTTTTGCGCGAACGCTTCGGCATGTCAATGCGACTAGTCTCAAAAAAGGAATGTTATTCGCCGTTGTCGCCCGAGTGGGAATCGGGCATCGTTTGCCCACCACTTGGCCAAACGCTTGGCCAAGCGCGATCATGACCGAGCCAAGTCCAAGTAATCCCGTCGAGGTCACCGTCTTGATGCCATGCCTAAACGAGGCCGAGACTCTGGCCATATGTATCCGCAAAGCGCTTGGTTGCCTTTCGGAAAACGGGATCTCGGGCGAGGTCGTCATCGCGGACAACGGCAGTACGGATGGCTCGCAAACCATTGCCGAGGTGGAAGGTGCCCGGGTCGTGCCGGTCGAGGTTAAGGGCTACGGCAACGCGTTGACGGGAGGCATCGAGGTGGCCCGGGGGCGGTTCGTCATCATGGGAGACGCCGATGACAGTTACGATTTTTCCCGCCTGATGCCGTTCATCGAGAAACTACGAGAAGGCTACGATCTCGTGATGGGTAACCGGTTCCGCGGTGGAATCGCGCAGGGGGCCATGCCTCCGCTGCATCGATACCTCGGCAACCCGGTTTTGAGTGGATTGGGACGCCTGTTTTTCCGCTGTCCAGCGGGCGATTTTCACTGTGGGTTGCGGGGATTCAGCCGTGACGCTTTCAAGCGGATGCAACTGCAAACCACCGGAATGGAGTTTGCCAGCGAGATGGTGGTCAAGGCCACGTTGCTCGGCCTGAAAATCGCCGAAGTGCCGACAACCCTTTCGCCGGACGGCCGCAGCCGCCCGCCGCACCTGCGCAGTTGGCGCGACGGTTGGCGGCATCTGCGGTTCATGCTTTTGTTCAGTCCGAGCTGGCTGTTTTTGTATCCCGGTCTTTTATTGATGATCGCCGGTTTGGCGGTGGGCGGTTGGCTGCTCCCGGAGGCGCGGCAACTGGGCGGGGCGATGCTCGATGTGAGTACACTCGCTTATTCCGCCCTCGCCGTGTTGCTCGGTTTTCAATCGGTCTTGTTCGCCGTGTTCACGCGGACGTTTGTCGGTACGCAGGGCCTTGGCCCGGAGAGCCAAACATTGAACCGACTGTACCGCTTCGTGGCGTTGGAAACCGGTCTGGTTGTGGGTGGTGTTTTGATCGCGCTGGGCTTGGCCGGTTCGATTTCGGCGACGTTGGGCTGGCGGGATGTCGATTTCGGCGAGCTGCAGCCGTCGGAAGTATTGCGGCAGGTGATACCGTCGATTCTCGCCATCTCGCTTGGCTTTCAAATCGTGCTGGCCAGTTTTTTTCTCAGTGTGCTGGGGCTGAAATGCAGGGGAGGCAGCGGGTGAAGTGGCTCGACCGCGTGATTCGCGATTTGCGAATTCGCAAGGCGATCCCGCAGTTGGCCAAGGCCGAACGGGTGCTGGACGTGGGGTGCGGTGATGGCGAGCTTTGCCGGCGCTTGGCCAAGCATGGCGCAACCGGAGTGGGTATCGATTCCCGCTTTGCCAAGCCGGAAACCGTCGCCGGATTCAACTTCGTCTCGGGGCCATTTCCCGGCTCGTTGCCGGACGAAGATTTATTTGATGCCGTCGCGATGTTGGCTGTTTTGGAGCATGTGCCGGAGGGACAAAAGTCCGCTTGGGTTGAGGCGTGTCGCGTTCGATTGGTAGGAGGTGGGGTGGTGGTGTTGACGGTGCCGTCGCCGAAGGTGGACGCCATCTTGGCGGTGCTTCGTTTTATTCGGTTGGTTGACGGGATGGCGCTGGAGGAGCATCACGGTTTTGATCCCGATGCCGTTGAGCCGCTATTCGTCTCCTCCGGCTTTCAACTGGTTCTCCGAAAGTCGTTTCAACTTGGGTTGAATAATTTGTTTATTTTCAGCAAAACCGCCTAGTTCGTTGAGTCAAAACAAAACAAAACCAGCGTTAGGCATGGCTGAGTCGAAGCTGCATTTTTGGCTGCGCCTCAGCTGGGTGGTGGCCTATGTGTTGATGTTGGTGGCGGCGCTGAATCATTTACTGCGTCTCAACACCGATGCCATCGCGTACATGCGTGTCGCCGAATATTGGTCGACGGGGAATTTCGATTTCGCGGTGAACGGCTATTGGGGGCCGCTGTTAAGTTGGTTAATGGTGCCGTTTCTGTGGTTGGGCGTGTCACCGTTGTTCGCCGGGAAAATGGCGATGTTGATTTCCGGCGGAGTGTTTTTTCACGGGAGCCTGTTTTTGGTTCGTGCCGTGGGATTGCGTTTGGTCGACGAGTTGATCATGGCGTGCGTGTTGGCGTTAACGATTCCCGGCTGGATGGCAGAAAACGTGACGCCGGATCTTTTGGTTGCCGGGTTGATGGCTTTCGCGCTTGGCCAAGCGGTGTCGCCGGATTGGTTGATGAATCGGTGGCGGTCGCTGGGGGGCGGTGCGACTTGGGGCCTGGCTTACTTGGCCAAGGCGGTGGCGTTGCCGGTTGGCGTGGTGGCAAGCGTGTTGCTCGCGCTTTGCTGGCGGCTTGGTCAAGCGGAGAACCGATCGGCAGTCTGGCGGCAGCTTGGCCAATCTCTTGGTTTGTTCGCATTGGTTTCGCTTCCTTGGATCGTCGTGCTTTCGCTCAAGTACGACAAGCCAACGTTTTCGACCTCCGGCGCGATTGCTCATGCAATCGTTGGGCCGGGCAATGACGAACCGGCGCCGCATCCGTTTGGTAGCACGATTTACCAACCGGAGCCGGGGAGGGTGACGGCTTGGGAGGATCCGAGTCGGATGGCTTACGACACGTGGTCTCCGTTGGAGACTGGCGAGAGTTTTTCGCACCAGCTTTTGCTCATCGGACGCAACACGAAGACGGTGCTGCAGTTTTTGGCGGGCTTCGATGGTGTCGGTGTGTGGCTGAGTTGGTTTGGGGTTGGGACGCTGGGTTTTGGCTTGGCACTGTTTGCAAAACGCCCTTGGCGAAAAAATTGGCTGACCGATCGGTGGCGCTGGATGGTGATCCCGCTGATCTGCCTTGGTGGCGTTTATCTACCGGTCTACGTGATGTCTGTGGATCAGCGTTATTTTTATTTGTTTCTGCCGTTGTTACTGATTCTTGCGATTGGCCAAGCGGAGGTGACGTTTGCAAAACATAGGCCCGTTGCTTGGGTGTGTGCGTTGATTTTTTTGCTGCCGTTGGCTTGGCGAACTCCTCTTGAGCCGGAAGCCGGAATTGTGGCGCAGGACTTGGCCAAGCGGATGAAAAAATCCGGTTTGGTGGGGCCGATTGTCGGTTCGACATTCTTTTCGGCGGAAGGTCATCGGGTTGGGTTATACGTCGCTTGGCATCTTGGGCAGCAGTGGCATGGAGACTTGTTCGACAGTGCGGGTGAAGGCGGAGATCTCGGTGCTTTCAAGCGGTCTGGAGCGCGATTTGCGATCGCTATTCCGGAATCCAGTTTGGCCGTGTTGATGGAGCGCGATCAAGCTTTCAAAAATGTGAGCGATCGTCTGGGCGAAGGATTGTTCCTGCTCGTTTACGAGATTTTACCGGAGGGTTCGTAGCGCATTTTCCTTTTCCGGTGGGGTGCGGGGTTCTATCTTCGCTCCACCGTGAAAGTTTTTTGTCGAGTTACCATTGTGTGTTTCGGGTTGCTGCTGGCTTTGCCGGGAGTCTTCCGGGCTCAGTCGAGTGCCGAGCAACAGGCCAAGCTGCCGCCGGCCGCGAAGCACAAGGTCAGTTTCGCCAAGGAAATCTATCCGCTGCTCGAGCAGAGCTGTACGAAGTGCCATGGCAAAGGCAAGTTCAAGGGGGGATTCAGCCTCGAGACGCGCGAGCAGTTGTTGGCCGGGGGCGACACTGGGGCGTCGGTGGTGATCGGGAAAAGTGCGGAGAGTTATCTTGTGGAGCTGGTCTCGGGGATCGACCCCGACAATGTGATGCCGCAAAAGGGGTCAAAATTTACTCCGAAACAAGTCGGTTTGGTTCGGGCTTGGATCGATCAGGGACTCGAGTGGGAGGAGGGTGCGAATTTCGCCAAGGCACCGGTGCTGAATCTCAAGCCACGTCGACCGGAGCTGCCGGGGCCGGAGGGAGGACACCCGGTTGATCGNCTNTTGAAACCGTATTTNGCCAAGCACANCGTNGAGACNGGNAAGGTGGTGTNGGATCGCATTTTTGCNCGGCGCGTTTATCTCGACACGATNGGCNTNCTGCCGNCGGTGGAGGANNTGGAGGNATTTGTCGCNAGCAAGAAAAAGGACAAGCGCCGCGNGTTGGTTCGACGGTTGCTCGATGATCGGAAATCGTACGCNGAGCATTGGCTCGCGTTTTGGAATGACATCCTTCGCAACGACTACGCCGGCACGGGATACATCGACGGCGGGCGCAAGCAGATCACCGGTTGGCTGTACGGCTCGCTTTATAACAACAAACCGTACGACCGTTTCGTGTACGAACTGGTCAACCCGACCGAGCATTCGCAGGGCTTCACCAAAGGCATCGTCTGGCGGGGCGTGGTCAATGCCAGTCAAAAGCCGCAAATGCAGGCGGCTCAGCANATCTCGCAGATTTTCATGGGTGTGAATCTCAAGTGNGCCTCGTGCCACGACAGTTTTATCAACGACTGGTCGCTGGCCGATGCTTACGCTCTGGCCAGCGTTTACGCCGACAAGCCGCTGGAGATGGTCGAGTGCGACAAACCGACAGGGAAAACTTCTGATGTACGATTTATCCATCCGGAGTTGGGCACTATCGATTCGAAAGCCGACAAGACCACCCGTATCCGGCAGTTGGCCGAGGTGGTGACGAGTCCGAAAAACGGACGACTTACCCGCACGATCGTCAACCGGTTGTGGGCGCGATTCCTCGGGAGGGGCTTGGTGGAGCCGGTCGATGAGATGGAAAACGAATCTTGGAACACTGATCTGCTGGATTTGCTCGCCAGCGACTTGGCTGATAATGGTTACAACCTGAAATTCACGATCGAGCAGATCATGACGTCGAAGGCGTACCAGCTTCCGGCGGTGAACGGCTCTGAGCAGGCCGAAAAAAAATTCGTGTTTCGCGGGCCGCTAGTGCGACGGATGTCGGCCGAGCAGTTTGTCGACGCGATCGCCACGCTCTCCGGCAACTGGAAAAAATCACCGGCCAAGAAAATCAAATTCGAAGGCGCAAACCTTGAGAAGAAAAAGGACACCGAAGTGCCGGAGGCNAAGTGGATCTGGAGCACATCCCGGGCGGTNGCGGGTNTTAAACCCGGCTCGGCNCATTTCCGCAAAGCGTTCGAATTGCCGGCCAAGCCGAAAACGGCTGACGTCATCGCCGCTGCGGACAACTCGTTTGTNCTGCTCGTGAACCATCGAAACGGNATGGCCGGGAAAAACTGGAAGGAGCTGAAATTCCGAAACTTGGCCGATCGTTTCAANGCCGGAAGAAACGTGGTCACTGTGATGGCGATTAACTCTGGCGAAGGCCGCAATCCGGCAGGCTTGTGGCTGGGCATTCGTTTTCAGTTTGAGGATGGCAGCACCCGAGACGTGATTTCCGACAAATCTTGGAAGGTCAACACGGAGGATATAAAGGGTTGGAACAAGCCGGATTTCGATGATGGGAAGTGGGCAAACGCCGCCGAGTTGGGGGGGCTTAACATGGCTCCGTGGAACTTGGCCAAGGAGCTAAAAGTGCGCGGCTCTGACTTGGCCTTTGGCGGCCAATTTCGTGAGTCGATGCAAAACAAGACCGCGCTCACCACGGCTCTTGGTCGCCCCAACCGCGAGCAGGTGACCACCGAGCGGCCTTCAGTAGCGACCACGCTGCAGGCGTTGGCGATGACAAACGGTGAGGTGCTTTCGAAGATGATNAAAGAGGGCGCCGCAGTTTTGGCTCAAGGGGAGGAGAAACAACCGCTCTTGGCCAAGCGGGTGTTCCAACTGGCGCTGGGGCGCGGGCCAAGCGATTCCGAGTCGGCCATGCTCGACCAATTGGCCGGTGGCGAAAACGCAGTCGAATCGGTCGAGGACATCCTTTGGGCGGTAGCCATGCTTCCGGAGTTTCAGCTAATCTACTAAGGCAGGATGANGNAAATACAGGTAGGGTTAATTTCGGTTTCCGACCGCGCGACGCAGGGTGTTTACGAGGACGCCGGCGGTCCGGCGCTGAAGGAGGCCNCGGTTGGTTACGGCTGGGAAGTGTTGGCTGAGGCGGTCGTGCCGGATGAGATTCNAGACATCCAACGTGCCNTGCGNGAACAGGTGAACAAAGGCTGTCAGTTGATTNTGACNACNGGAGGCACCGGGGTNGCNCCGCGNGATGTGACACCGGAGGCGGTGCGTGAAATGGCNNTGCGTGAGTTACCCGGTTTTGGNGAGGTGATGCGGATCGAGTCGATGAAAATCACNCCCAANGCAATCCTCTCCCGCAACNTGGCTGCGGTGNTCGATACCNCGCTCGTGATCTGCCTCCCCGGAAAACCGAAGGGCGCGGTCGAGTGCCTCGGCTTCGTCGAGGGCGCCATCCCGCACTGTATCAAAGTCCTCCAGGAAGTCCCGACGAGTTGTTAGCTGCCGAGCACGTCACTTCGCAAACATTTCTGCCAAAATAGCCAATACTCGATCTTGTGTTGCCGCTGAAACTCTTCCCAGTTTTTTGAGGAGTCGCTTTTTGTCCACGGT
>NZFR01000129.1 GCA_002689335.1 Verrucomicrobiales bacterium | reverse complement strand
TACTATTTATTTGGCGTTTTTCGGAGGGGCCACTTGGGTGTTGGCACGACGGCGATTGACCGAGCCGATCTTCGTCGCGATGCGGCTGGGGCTCTTAGCCTGGTTGCTGCAGGGAGTGGTGGAATTCGGCCTATACATCCCGGCACTGGCTTGGCCTGCTTGGCTAATGCTCGGCTGGTTGCTGGCCATCCCGACAAATCAATTCGACAAAAGCGAGCAAACTGAATAACAATCTCCCGAGATATGAAGGTATTGTTCCTCAACGGACCGAACCTGAACCTGCTGGGCCAACGCGAACCAGAGATTTACGGCAGCCTCACGCTGACCGATATAGAAGATATGGTTCGCGAGCATGCGAACAGGCACAACGTTGAGGCAACTTTCTTTCAATCCAACCACGAAGGCGAACTGGTGACGCAGGTTCAACAGGCCGCCGGTAGTTTCGATTACGTCGTCATTAACGCCGCCGCTTATACGCACACCAGCATCGCGCTGAAGGACGCGATCGTCGGTGCAGGTGTGAAGGCGGTTGAGATTCATCTGTCAAACGTCCACGCCCGTGAGGCGTACCGCGAAAAGTCGATGATTGCGAAAGCCTGTATCGGCTGCATCAACGGCTTCGGCGCCTCGTCGTANATTCTCGGCTTGGAAGCCTGTATCCTTCACCAAAAAACCGATCGATAATTCATGGACCGTATTTCGAATTTCTTTTCTCCAACCCAGCTAGGNTTGNCCCTGCTATTGNNGTTTACCACCGGCTGCGTCAACAAACTGCGCATGACCGAGCCAGCCCGAAGCCTNGGCGAACAACTGCTGGTCAGCACCTCCATCGACCGCTCCCTCTCCGANCTCGATGCGGAAGCCATCGGCCGNCTCAAAGGCTTCAAGGTCCACATTTCCAGCGAGTATTTAAAAACNCTNGATCAGGAGTATCTGCTCGGGTCGCTGCGTGATCTGTTTTTGTCCAATGGANTGCNGGTGGTGGATACGGCCGAGGAGGCTCAAATGATCGTCGAGGTTCGNAGTGGCGCCAACTCTCTNGACAGTAGCAAAGCCACGCTNGGNATTGCCGANGATCAGGCCCTGCCCAANCCTGTGACAGGCGCCCCGGTTGCGTTGCCNGAGATCTCGTTTTTCAAAAAAGAGAATAACTTTGCCGTCTCAAAAGTCGCGCTNGTCGCCTATCAGGCCAANTCGNGNGAACACATTTTNTCCTCGGGNACNCTGCTCGGAGGGGCNTACGACCGGCATTTNCAATTTCTCGGGATNATTCGNTTNCGNTTCACGGATGTCCCCGAATTACGGGCACTCAAGCAGCTAAANNGCCGTTACCGCTGACCCGCTTGGCCAAGCNCTTGGCCAATGAGACCGTTTTGTGACAAATAAATCCCGTTGACGGNTGGGCGAATATCGGTANNATGNCGACCCCGAATTNNTCGGGCAACCNGACTCAATTTCTTTTTGTTATGGCAGTAAAAGTAGCAATCAACGGATTCGGCCGCATTGGCCGATTGGCATATCGTGCAATGGTGGAACAAGGCCTCGTGGGGNANGAGGTCGAAGTGGTCGCCGTCGGNGACCTCGTCCCGGCCGACAACTTGGCNTACCTTCTCAAGTANGACTCNACTCAGGGNGCTTTCAAAGGCGATGTCAGCCACAANGACGACGAAACCCTCNTGGTCGACGGTGCTGAGATCAAAGTTGTCAAAGCTCCNTCCCCGGCNGAGTTGCCGTGGAAGGANCTCGGAGTGGACGTCGTGATCGAATCGACCGGCCTCTTCACCGATGGTGAAAAAGCCAAGGGTCACATCGAAGCCGGNGCTAAAAAAGTTATNATCTCCGCCCCGGCCAAAAANGAAGACCTCACNGTGGTGATGGGCGTGAACGATCATCTTTANGATGCCGCCAACCACAACATCGTCTCCAACGCTTCCTGCACNACAAACTGTCTGGCCCCGGTCGTGCACGTTTTGTTGAAGGAAGGTTTCGGCATCGCNGAGGGTCTNATGACNACGATNCACGCCTACACCGCCACACAGAAAACCGTGGACGGCCCNAGCNGAAAGGCTTGGCGNGACGGCCGCGCCGCTGCAACNAACATCATCCCGGCCAGCACNGGNGCCGCCAANGCAGTGAGCCTTGTTTGCCCGGAGGTGAAGGGNAAGTTGACCGGCATGGCNTTCCGNGTGCCGACCCCGACCGCTTCCGTGGTCGACCTGACATTCAAGACNGAGAAGAGCACNAGCTATGCTGAAATNTCNGCNGCNATGAAGGCGGCCAGCGAGTCTTACCTCAAGGGCATTTTGTCCTACACGGANGACNCCGTCGTGAGCACCGACTTCATCCACTGCNCNGATTCAAGCNTCTTCGACCAAGGCGCTGGCATGGAGTTGAACGNCAACTTCTTTAANCTCGTTAGCTGGTACGACAACGAGTGGGGTTACTCCAACCGCGTTGGNGACCTGCTCAAACTGATGATCGAAAAAGGTCTNTAAGGATTNNCACGATGACTGATTTCANAGACGACGTNTACGGTGACCTCNCCCCGATTGGNGTGGGNCAGGATGTTCCTGNNTTTAAGATGGAGACCTATGAACCGGCCAGCGGTTCATTTGNGGAGATCAATCTT
This sequence comes from Verrucomicrobiales bacterium, assembly GCA_002689335.1. Lineage (GTDB taxonomy): Bacteria > Verrucomicrobiota > Verrucomicrobiia > Limisphaerales > UBA1096 > UBA1096. Next base: position 6,093 of record NZFR01000129.1, on the reverse strand, counting down.
GCCGACCTAAAAAAAGCCGGNAAGTGGACTATCCTCGTCTTTTACCCGGCAGACTTCACCTTNGTTTGTCCGACCGAATTGGCCGACTTGGCGGCACAAGACGCCAAGCTGACCGAACTCGGAGCCAAGGTCATCTCNGTCTCCACCGACACGAAATTCAGCCACTTGGCTTGGTGCCAGTCGGAAAAGCTGATGGCGGACGTCAAGTACACCATGGCTGCGGACACCACCGGCTTGGTAAGCAGTCTGTTNGGCGTCTACGACGATGAAACCGGCTTGGCCCTNCGCGGAACCTTCGTGATTAACCCCGAGGGGAAACTGGTCAGNGGTCAGGTGAACTTCTACAACGTTGGCCGGAATATGGAGGAGTTGGTCCGCATAATGGAAGCCAATGCCCACTGCGCNGNCAACCCTGAAGAAGCCTGCCCGGCCAAGTGGTCGCCCGGCGCGAAAACNCTCACCCCGAGTGAAGNCATGGTTGGCAACGTCTACGAGGCCCTGAACGACTAAACGGAATCATTTAACGCAAAAAGGCGACGCTGATCGGCGTCGCCTTTTTTGTTGCCCNCTTGGCCAAGCGCTTGGCCAAGCGCAAACTCAACCCACNATCATTCCAGCCGCCACNGTGTTATTTGACTGCTCGTCAATCAAAACGAAGCTGCCGGTGGCACGATTGCGNCGATAACGGTCAAAGTGGATCGGGGCGCTGGTCTGCAGTGATACACGCGCGATATCGTTCAACTTCACCTCACGATCGTCCTNGAGCTTGTGAAGCGTGTTGATGTCCACCTTGTACTTCATCTCCTTCAGCAAACACTTGGCTTCNTTAGTTGTGTGGCGGATGGTGTAACGACCGCGCTCAACCAAGCTCGCATCCGAACTAAACCAAACNATCATCGCCTCGATTTGCTGACTGCTCTCGGGCGGGTTGTTTTGCTTCACGATCATGTCGCCCCGGCTGATATCAATCTCGTCTTCGAGAGTGAGTGAAACGGACATTGGTGCGTAGGCCTCGTCCAGATCGCCGCTAATATCGTGCACGCCCTTGATTCGGGATTGGAAACCGCTCGGCAACACCGTGACTTCATCGCCCGGTTTGAACACGCCACCCGCCACACGACCGGCGTACCCACGGAAATCGTGATACTCCTCACTATGCGGACGGATCACCCACTGCACGGGAAAACGCGCGTCAACGTGGTTATGCTCGTTGCCGATGTACACGTTCTCCAGCGTATAAAGCAACGGACTACCCTGATACCAATCCATGTTTTCCGAGCGCTCCACGACGTTATCGCCGAGCAGTGCGCTGATCGGAATAAAATCGATGTGAGGCACATCCAACCGGGAGGCAAATTCCTTGTACTGCTCCACGATCTCGTTGAACCGGTCTTCGCTCCAGCCCACCAAATCCATCTTATTGACACACACCACGATGTGCTGAATCTGCAACAGATTCCCAATGAAGGAGTGGCGGCAGGTTTGCTCAATCACGCCGTGACGGGCGTCGATTAGGATAATGGCCAGGTTTGCCGTCGAGGCGCCCGTCACCATGTTGCGAGTATACTGGATGTGACCCGGTGTGTCAGCGATGATGAATTTGCGCTTGGGCGTGGCGAAGTAGCGATAGGCCACATCGATGGTGATTCCCTGCTCTCGTTCGGAACGCAACCCATCGGTCAACAGCGCGAGGTTTACGTTTTCATCACCGCGCTGTTTGCTGGATTGCTCCACCGCTTCCCATTGATCTTCAAAGATGGATTTGCAGTCGTACAGCAGCCGCCCGATGAGCGTGCTTTTGCCATCGTCCACACTGCCCGCGGTAGTAAACCGCAGCAGGTCCATNTCCAAATAACCTTTCGTATCAGTGCTCATCGAAATTTCTTTCTAAAAATACCCTTCTTTCTTGCGATCCTCCATGGCGGTTTCGCTTCGTTTATCATCAGCGCGGCCGCCGCGTTCCGTCTGACGTGCNGCTGCGACTTCCTCGATGATGTCGTCCACGTCGTTGGCTACACTTTCAACCATGCCGGTGCAGGTCATGTCCCCCACCGTGCGGCAGCGAACGTTTCCGCTCTCCCACTTTTCTCCGCCGAGCAANGTGATGTGNTCGCACTTGCCCAGTAGCACGCCGCTGCGCCGAACAAACTCGCGCTCGTGTGAAAAGTAGATGCTCGGCAATGGAATATTCTCGAGTTTGATGTACTGCCAAACATCCATCTCAGTCCAGTTGCTCAATGGGAAAACACGAAAGTGTTCCCCAAAATCCATCTTACCGTTGAACAAGTTCCAAAGTTCGGGCCGTTGGTTTTTCGGATCCCACTCACCAAAAGAATTCCGGTGCGAAAAGAATCGCTCCTTGGCTCTCGCCTTTTCTTCGTCGCGCCGCGCCCCGCCCAGACAGGCGTCGTATTTATTTTTCTCGATCGCGTTTAACAGCGCCGGGATNTGCAGTCGATTACGGCTCGGGTTCGGGCCTGTTTCCTCCTTGGCCCGGCCGGCGTCGATCTCCTCCTGCACACTCGCCACGACCAGTTCACCGCCGACGTCCTTGGCCAAGTCATCGCGAAANTGAATCGTTTCATCGAAGTTATGTCCCGTGTCGACGTGCACCAGCGGGAACGGCAGCTTCGCTGGCCAAAACGCCTTTTGGGCCAAGCGCACCATCACGATGGAATCCTTGCCCCCGGAAAACAGCAATGCCGGTTTTCCGAATTGTGCCGCCACCTCGCGCATAATGAAGATGGATTCTGCCTCCAACTGCTGCAAGTGGGTGAGTTGATATCCCTTTTGTTCGCTCATGTTATCNCTTGGCCATCGTCACTCGCGGACGCACNGCCNGAAAAAGTTGCTCGAGAGACTCGCTCTCGGTCTGGTTGTCTGTNTTCAAAATCAAATCCGCCACACCGCGCGGTTCGGGTGGTTCGAATGAGGAGTCCTTGCCGGTAAACTGTTTCACCTGCCCCGCCTTGGCCTTGGCGTACAAACCTTTCACATCGCGTTGTTCGCAGGTTTCGAAGCGGCACTCGACGTACACTTCCAAAAAATCCNCCGGGCCAACGATCTCTCTGGCCATCGCACGAAGCTCATTGCGCGGGCAGATGAATGACGTGATCGTCACANCTCCGGCTTGGGCGAAGAGCTTGGCCACCTCAGCGATCCGGCGGATATTTTCCAATCGATCCTCATCCGTAAAACCGAGGTTGTTATTCAGGCCNGTTCGGATGTTGTCACCGTCCAGCACTTGGGTGAATACNCCCTCCTCATGCANNCGCCGCTCCAGCGCCGTGGCCAAAGTGCTTTTGCCACTCCCGGATAATCCGTAAAGCCAAACGACCAAACCGCGTTGATTGAGCATCGCCTCCTTGGCTTCGCGCCCCAGTAACTGACCAAAGGTTGGATGGATATTTTCGGGTGNGCTCATCAGATGCTAAAATCAGTCGACACACCTTCGTGTAAACCACATTCNCGTTTGATNCCATTGTGACGCGTATCAGCCTCGGTCATTCCCNNCTCAAGTTTACGAGTCGAATGTTTATCCCCAACAGAAACGTAACCCTGATCCCAAAGCGNATGGTACGGCAACTCGTTCGCTTTCAAATATTCGTGAACCGTTTTGTTGGTCCAATCGATGATCGGGTGAATTTTCACCCTGCCCCCAGCCAAGGCGAGCACCGGCAGATCTTCGCGCGTTTTGCTTTGCTGCCGACGCAATCCTGCCAACCACGATGTGGCTTGCAGTTCCTCAAGCGCTCGTTCCATCGGTTCAACCTTGTTTTCCTGATTGTACGCTTCGATGCCCTCCAAGCCATCCTCCCATCGACGTCCGTCGATCGCCTCCTGCCAAGACGNACTGCGCCTAGCTCGATACANCTTCAGATTCAAATCCAAGCGATCCGTGAGTTGTTCCGCAAACGTGTACGTCTCTGGAAACAGATAACCGGTATCGACGAAGATCACGGGGATGTCCGGCTTGGCCTCAGAAGCCAAGTGCAGCATCACCGCCGCTTGAATGCCAAAACTGGACGACAACACCAACCCGCCATCGAACTGCTCGACAGCCCAAGCAACACGCTCCTGTGCCGCCACGTTCTCGAGGCGTTGATTGGTTTCAGCGAGATCAAAATCCAGATCTGCAACCAAACCGCTGGTTTTCGTAACGCTCAAAATAATTTACCTATACCCGATAGGTTTGGTGGAGATTAAGCCGAAGCGCCCCTCTGTCAACCGTTTTTGAAGTTTTTTNGAATAATTTCGACTAGAATNGCTGCGCCATNNCGTCCGACTTGATATNGCGAAGAATCATTTCGACCGTTCTTTCGACTGCGCCCTCGTTTTGCTGGACGACTTTTTGTGCCGCTTGGCCAAGCGCATCCCGCTTGGCTTGGTCTGATATCAACATTTCAAACGCTGCGAAAAGTTCCTGTTCGTCAGCTACTTGGATCGCTCCGTCGTCCGCCAAAAACTTGGCTGTGATTTCCGCAAAATTGTCCATATGCGGCCCGAACACGATCGGCTTGGCCAAGCCGGCTGGCTCGATCGGATTTTGTCCGCCCTGCGCCGAAAAACTTTTGCCCACAAACACCGCCGTGGCTACCTCGTAGAAAAATTTCAGTTCACCTGTGGTGTTGACCAAGAGGCACTCCAGACTGTCCTCTTTTCGAGGCACCATGTTCGGGCTGATTTCACTCCGGTAGACGAACTCAACGCCCAACTTGGCCAAGGTATCGCCAACCTCCTTTCCCCGTTCATGATGCCTCGGTACTAAGACGAGGAACAAATTCGGGTGACGCTTACGCAAGCGCTTGGCCAAGCGCGCCAAAATTTCCTCTTCGCCGCTGTGCGTGCTCCCTCCAACAATCACCGGTGCGCCTTCAGGCATGCCCAGTTGTTTGAGCATCCTATCAACGTCTGTTCGGTGTTCGCGAGAGAGATCGGTGCCATCGAATTTGCAACTACCAAATACCTGCACAGCCTCCTCGCGGCATCCGAGTTCCAGCATTCGCTTGGCATCGGCCTCACTTTGTGCCCCCACTCCGGTGAACCCAGCAAATAGTTTTCGGAAGATGAATCCGAAGCGACGATAGCCTTTAAAGGACTTGTCCGAGATTCGGGTGTTCACCAGAAAATGAGGGACCTTGTGCCCTTGTAGCGCCCAAAGAAAGTTGGGCCAAATCTCCGCTTCGACCATGACCACCGCCTTCGGCCTTATGGTTGCCAACGCGCGCCGTACATGCGAACGGCGATCAATCGGATAATAAATTTTACTCACCTCAACCGGCAGCTTTTTGCGCAACTCAGCCATGCCGGTGGTGGTGGTGGTCGATACGACAACTTTGAGGTTCGGCAATCGAGGGGTGAGCACCTTGATGAGTTGAACGCAAATGTTGACTTCCCCAACGCTAACCGCGTGCAGCCAAATTACATCACGATTGGTTATAGCCTGCTTGAACTTGGTGGAATACTTCCCTAGACGTTCCCCAAATCCCTGCTTCCAGCCGCCACGCCGCCTCATGCGAAGAAAATAATACGGCGCTGAGAGGCAAAAGAATATGTTGAAAAGAATGTTGAAGATTAATCGCACCTAGTCGTCTTTAAGTCACCATTACCCTTGTGTCTGCATTTTAAACAATTGATAAACTTGCCGTCAATTTTCTCTGCCCAAATTTGTTTATCCTGTAGCGCATCGATTTAATCCAAGATGATCAACAGCGACCCTCCTCCAGGTTCTATAAGCCACGGCCCGCCAAACTCCTGCACCAACGGTTGAATAATTTGTTTTTGAGCAGTCGAAATCTCGAGCGCCTTTACCTCATCACCGGAGGACATTTTGGGTAAACAAAAGATGCCGGCGAAAATGATCGTAGCCAAGCGGCGTGTATGTTGAGTGAAATCCACAGCATGCGACACTATACGCTGGGCCAAAGAGTATCCACTTAGCGAGTCGCAGAAAAGCTTGCAAACGACGGTCGGTGTTTCGTGTCCTTGCCAAGGGGGGCAGTTTTCACGTAAGTTCGCCCCCTTTCGGGATGAAGGTTTTTGTTAACGGCAAGTTTTATAGCGAGCAGAACGCGAAGATTTCGGTGTTCGACC
>NZFR01000128.1 GCA_002689335.1 Verrucomicrobiales bacterium | reverse complement strand
CTCATAGGTGTTGCAAACAACCTGTCCGCAATATTGGACGAAAAATGTCAAAAAAAAGGCTACAATGACATAACTGAGAAAGTTGATTCAATGTTACCGGATGTTATTGGCATTTTAGTAAGGGAGCAACTTACGGGAAAAAAACCACCTAAAAATGCACAAAAACTGGTTTTCGAGGGTCGATGAAGTGATGAAAAAATTAACGCTTCGGCCAGTTCAAATGACGGTGCAAAAAATCGTACGTACCTTTTCCATTGATCGTGTGCGGGCCATCAAACCACTCGATCTCACAACGGTCTTTTAGTTTTAATTTTCCCTGATAGAGGTAGCGCACTTTTGCGAACTCCCAACCCACCGTTTCGTCGGAGGCCACTCCGTCGTAGTGACCACGCTCAACCATGAACGGACGCGGCGCGATGAGGCCCGCCATCTCGGCGTAGTTGAATGTGCTGCCCAAATCCCACTCGAATATTTCGTACTCCCCACTGTTGACGTAGCTGTGTGGATTACGCGTGGAGGCGTTCTTGTCCACCCACTCATTAAAGTCCGCCGAACAGATCGACAGGCAGTAGTCGGTCACCACAGGAGGGACACGCATCGCAGTTTTTCCTCCGTAGCTAAGTCCATAAAACGCGATGCGCTTTTCGTCCACATAAGAAAGGGTTTTCAGCCAGTCCACAATTTGCTGATGTTGGGGAATTATTACCGAAAAAAGGGTCTTTTTGAGCGGATTCGCCTTTCGCTGTAGCGTGCGAAAACGGTCCTGAAAGATGTACAAATTTTGCGGAGAAAACGTGATGAAACCTCGCTCGGCCAGTTTAGCTGCAAAGTCGTGATAGGCTAGATGATCCCCTTGGATAATGTCCTGCGGTCGGCCTTCCAAACCGTGTTGGCAAACCACCACGGGCCGTTTTTCATCCGGCTTCAAATCACGAGGCAACAGGAGTACTCCGTATGCGATGACGTTCGGAAATACATCGAGCACCACCTCGTGGCCGATCCACTTTTCTGTGTCGTAACTTTTCCGACTTCGCGCGTTGAAGGGTGACCGATCATGTTCGAAGCGGCCGATGACATCGTTGTAAAACTGCTCGCGGTATTTTTCGTTGGACGCCTGAAACTTGGCCACGGAGGACGTGTCCGGTTTGTAGAATTGTTTTCGTACGAANGGGCTTTCNCGAAGCAGCCATTGTGNGTGTCGGTCGATTNCGTGGAACTGNTTTGCGTGCCGCTTGGCCNCATNAAATTTTTNGCGAAGGTGCGTGATGTTGTTTTCTCCCGCTTGGCCAAGCGTTGCGCCGGACGAAAGTGTTTTCAAAAATTNGNNAAGCGCTTGGCCAGCCAGTGGCTTGGCGCCACCTTCGATCAGAGAAAAATTTGCTGAAGGGTTGAGTCCGTCAACGAGCTTCTCTGCACGGCCAAGTTCGTTTTTAACGGAGTCAATCGATGGAGTGACGACTCGGGCTGGAGCTCCGCGACCACCCGGAATGGTTGCCTCCGGACCACGTGCTGCGTCGATAATAAGCGAACGCGGTGCGATTAATGTCGCGACCTCCGCATCGCCAAATTGCTCGAGCAATCCGAAGATGTTTCGGTCGATCGGTTCCTGCCATATGTTCTGGCGCGAATCAAAGTATCCGCTAACACAAGCGGCATCGATTCGAGTATCCACAGCGGCGGCGTATTGGGCGATCAATCCTCCCTCTCCCCAGCCGATCACACCGACCGGTTTTTCCGGTGAGGTTTTTTTGAACCAGTCGATGACGGCGAGTGTTTTTTGAATCTCGTATCCGACCAGTTGTCGGCCCAGTTCGAAAGCGGAACGGTAAAGAAATTCGCGATGTGTGAGGCGGCTGATTTTTTCTTTTCGATCGATCAACAAGGGCACAACCACCCGGCAACCGCTCTCGGCCAAGCGCCGCGCGTATTGCAGTTCNGGCACCAAACCCAGCTCTAAACCGGCAATTTGCTCNGGAATATGGCTGGAATCGGGGATGGAGACCACATTAGCGACCGTGTCTCTACCTCGCGGTTCAAGCAAAAGCCCAACGCCGGTGACGTCGCCGAATGCGGGCCAACTGACGGCGTGAATGTTGATGCGATCGGTCTGCCCAACCAGTGCGGATTCGGCGGTGCTACCCTCGAGCTGTAGTCCGTCAAAGGCGATTCGTTCGTCTCGCAACCCGAGAATATGAGCCAGCCGTTTGCGATTTGGATCGATCGATTTTACGTACGCCTCGTGCGAANTCAAGTCGCGGTTCCAATGGGTTTCCCGCTTGGCAACTGACGCAGCCAGTTCGTCGAGGAGGAATCGATCCACTCCGGAGACNAGGTGCGAGGCGATGTCGCCCTCAAGTGTGAGTGGTTTGGTGTTGAGGCCCGGTTGGGCATGGATCGGCAGACCACTGAGAAACAGAACTGCANCGAGGGANAGTGCATTTTTTTTCATGGATCGNGCAGCNAAGTGTAGGCGAGCAAGACTGNCTGTCGAGGCGGAAGCCGCTCAGAGGAACANTGAGGCCAAGNCGACNACGAGATTCACNTAGAGAGCCGCCAGNAGATCGTCCATGGTCACGCCCCANCCCTTGGGCAGCGCTTGGCTTGGCCCGANCGGCCAAGGTTTGGCGATGTCAAAAACGCGAAAGAGNAANACGACACCAATAGTCCACACNCCGTTTTCTGCGCTGAAAAAATAAGCCCACTCCGGCATNGCTCCTGTTTTNAAAAAAAGCGAGGACACCCAACCGGCGAAGCANAGCGGGACGGCGACGATTTCATCGATCACGATGGAACCGGGGTCGCGCTGATCCAANATCTCTTCGGCTCGTTCACAAAAATAAACGGAGGCAATGCCNAGAAAAACGAGNATGCCAACAAAGAACCAAAAGTTACCGGGCAGCAGAAGCAGGATGAACAACGGCAAGCCAAGCAGCGTGCCAACGGTGCCTGGGGCCTTGGGGGCGAGACCGGTACCAAGCCCTTGGGCAACAAGTAGGATTAACCCGTTCATCTCAGCAGTCGTTGAGGAAGACTTCCCGGTTTTTCCAGAGATAAAAAATCCCGGAGGATGCAGTCAGCACAACCGCCGCCCACTTGGAAATTTCCGCCACCCACGCCGCCCAAGCGAGGCCGGCAATCTTGAAACCGAAGAAGCTGCCCACAATGCCCCAGTCGGCATAGCTGTTCGTGACGAGCAGGGCGATGATGGCGACGATCTGGGTAATCGTCTTGTTTTTGCCCTGCTTTTCCGCAGCGAGAACGATATTTTTGCTAGCAGCCAAAAGACGTAAGCCGGTGATGGCAAGTTCGCGGGCGACAACCACCACGACCATCCACGCCGGCATCCAGCCAAGCTCGATGAAGGCGATGAACGCCGAGCAGATCAGGACTTTGTCCGCCAGTGGATCCATGAGTTTGCCAAAGTCGGTGATGAGCCCACGCTTCCGGGCGATGGAGCCGTCGAGGCAATCCGTGATACTCGCAGCCACAAACAACAACAGCGCAACAGTGTAGTGGAGTGGGAACTCAACGANCAATACGACGAGAAAAACCACCGTCATCAAGATTCGGCTGATCGTAAGTTTGTTGGGTAGATTCATGTGTGCGCNTGGCCNAGCGNGCTAAACCGGCTCGGCAATTAAATCGTAATNGGTGTGGCCGGTGATTTTCACGTCGGCGAATTGGCCAAGCGGAAGTTCCCCCTTGATCAATATCCGGCCGTCGATGTCCGGTGCGTCCACCTCACCTCGGGCGATAAGGCAGGAACCAAGTCCCAACTCCTCTTCACTGTCCTCTGAGCGAATCAAGCCGTGCTCCCATGAGCTGGTGTTGGCCTGTTTGAGTTCCTCTTCGTCGGCCTGTTTTTCGACCAGCACGCGGATGGTTTTACCGACCTGTTCTGCGGCGATCTCACGACTGATTTCGAGTTGCACCGCCATGGCGCGCTCGCGGCGTTCCTCTTTTTGATCGTCGGTCAACTGGCTTTCCATCACGCCAGCCTTGGTGCCGTCCTCTTTTGAATAAGTGAAAACGCCCAGTCGCTCGAAGCGCACATCGCGCATGAAGTCGAGCAACGANTCAAAATATTCCTCAGTCTCTCCGGGAAAACCAACGATGAACGTCGTGCGAATTGCGATNCCGAGAATGCCTTCGCGAATGCGGCTGATCAAATCACGAATNTATTGNCCGCTGGTTTCGCGACGCATCCGCTCGAGCATCGCGTCGTGAATGTGTTGCAGCGGCATGTCGACGTACTTAACGACCTTTTCACATTCAGCGATGGCGNTGATGATTTCTTCCGTCCAATGCGCGGGGTGAGTGTAGAGGATACGAATCCAAAACTCGCCCTCGATGGCGTTGAGTTCACGAAGCAAGCTGGCCAACGTCGAGGCATCCGCCGGCAGTTCGTTTGCCGCAGCGGTGAAGCGTTCCGGCGAGGCAATGTTCGGCCGGTGATCCTCGCGCAGGTCGAGTCCGTAGTAGGTGGAATCCTGCGAAATCAGGTTCAACTCCTTCACGCCATCAGCCACGAGTTGTCGGGCTTCCTGAACGATGTCGGACTGGGTACGGCTACGGTGCGAGCCTCGCATGCGCGGGATAATGCAAAAGCTACAGGGATGATTGCAGCCTTCGGCAATTTTCACGTACGAGAAATGATTGGGGGTCAATCGAAAACGCGGCGTTTCAAACTTGGGAATGTAATCGGGGCGCGAGTGAATATCGACCAGCGGTTGGCCGGGCGTGGGCGGTCGTTCCTCGTCTTCCCCAGCCACAAGTTCGGCAACAGCCTGCTTGGTCTCATCTCTATTTGTTTCGATTTGCTCGGCAGCTTCATCCAGACGAGAGCTGCGGTTGTCGACGGCCTGCCGCACGATATCCCCAACCTGTTCCACTTGATCGATGCCCATGAAGGCATCGACCTCCGGCATGAGTTTGGGTAGCTCCTTGCGGTATCGTTGCGAAAGACAGCCCGAGACAATTACGGCTTGGTCGGCCTTGGCCTGCTCGCGGAATTCGGTCGATTCGAGAATGGTGTCTACGCTCTCCTCCTGTGCTGCGTCGATGAACGAACAGGTGTTAACGATGAGTGCATCAGCCTCGGNGTTCTCGTTGGTTATTTGGAATCCCTGCTTCAAGAGAGAACCCATCATCACCTCGGCGTCGACGAGATTCTTCGCGCACCCAAGCGAGATCATCCCCACTTTCAGGGGTTCAGTTTTGTCGGTACGAACACTCACNCGGCACGCAAACTAAAGACAACGACGAAAAAAATGAAGCAGTTGTTGATATGCTGCAGTGGCATTGGTCTTGGCGTGGATGTGTTTTTTGATGTTCGTCGCGAGTTGGTTGCCGTCGGCGAACCAGCGAACATGCGAGGCAAACTCAGCCTGAGTCCCGGCGAGTTTGCCGTTCACGCNATGTTCGATGATTTCGTTGCAGCCGGAAATATCAAACGACACCACCGGTAAGCCGAGGCTGTTCGCTTCGCGCGGGGTGTAGGCGTAGGTCTCGCCCCACAGNCTGGTGGTCACGAATAAATCCGCACAAGCGTAGGCANCCGGCATTGCCTCGCAGTCGATGTGTCCGTGGGTTTTCACGTTCTTGTGTTCGGCTGCGGTCTTGGCAATCGCTGTGCTCATTTCGCCTTCGCCGCAAATATGCCAAGCGACCTTGTCGGTGTGCGTTTTGTTGACGTCGGTGATCAATTGGCACAATTCGGTTACCCCTTTTTGTTCCGTCAAGCGACCGGCCCAGAGAATGTTGAACCGCTTGGCGTCGACAGAAAAANGCGGCGCTGTTTTTTTNGCTCGTTCGGCGTAACCANCCGCATCAAACGGATTTGGAATGGCCTCAACAGGGTGTCTCGGAAACTGCTGTTGGATGGCCAGTGTGTCGCCACGGGAGATTGTGTGAAAACCGGCCACGCGCTTGGCCAAGCGAGAGTACAGCGGCGATGCGTAGAGTTGNTTGTGCAAGCGACTGTGAAGCGTGCTCGCGCCAACATAACGGTGCGGACAGTGACAGCCGAAGATTACCGGTGGGATTCGCTGATAGCCAACCAAGCTGTGGAGCAGGAACGCTTCGGTGATTTCGTTACGGCTGTAAACGAGATCATATTGGCCAAGCGCTTGGGTGAGTTCGTTGAAATCGGCGTACTTGCGGTAACGCGCTTGGNCAAGCCGGGCCTCAATGGATTCACGCGTCTCCCGATAGATCGTCGCGCGATCGAACTGCCGTAAAAAGTAGAGTGAATGCAGTTGGCCGTAGCGGAGGTTGAACGCGTCNNCCATCGTCACGCAGTCNGNCTGAACCCCGTCCAACCCGGAGAGGTGNGCCGCAGTCTGGATGCAGAAATGCTCCATNCCGCCGGCGGTCTCGAGTTGCACGGCGTTGAAAATCGCGATCCGCATTAAATCGGTTTGGATCGTTTTTTATGCCCGGCCGTGGTGGCGCGCTTGGCTACTTTTCGACCGGTTTTGATTTTTGAGACAGTGCCGGTGTCGAGGTATTTGGCCGAGAGTTTTCTGAGTAGCTTATCGCGTTTGTCGTACAGTCGCTTGGCTTTACGTGGGCGGTTGCGCGTCAGCAAATAAGCGGTGAGNAGCGGCAGTGCGACGGTGGAGTCCACGTAAGCCACGACACAGTCCGGGAGCGTGTCGGGNGCGACCTTGCCCCAGCTCACCGCCTCGGCCGGTGTGGCTCCGCTAAGTCCACCGGTGTCCGGGCGAGCGTCGGTGATTTGCAAAAAATAATCGTGCCCACTCTCTTCGATACCCATCACTTCCTGAATCTGCGGCTCGGTTTGGAGAATGAAATTTTTTGGCGAACCACCCCCGAGGATGAACACTGATGAGGCAAGGCCGCGTGACTTTGCATCGTAGACGATCGCTGCTGTCTGGTTCACATCTCGATTCGGATCGATGGTCAAATCGGAGTCGCGCAGCGCCATCGCAGCGACATTCATGCCGATGGAGCTGTCACCGGGGCTGCTGGTGAAAATCGGAATGCCACACTCGTAAGCCGTCGCCAGCAAGGAGCTGTCCTTGAGTTTCAGTTTGCGGCCGCGCTCGTGGACGTATCTCCCGAGCAGATGATGAAATTCATCGCTGCCCATCGGTTTTTGAAATTCCGGCCCGCTGATCGCTTGGCGGACGAAGGCATCCGTGTCGAGCAACACGTCGTAATCAAACAAAACATCGTAGATTCGAATCACCGATTGCTCGCGCAGCTCCAGATCGTCGAGGAACGGCGAACCAGCGTAGAGCTTCATGTCCAACCCGTAGTGAAGGTCGTGATAAAGGTTGGCCCCGGTCGAAACGATCCAATCGATGAACCCAGCTTTCATCATCGGGATAAGGCACGACTTGCCCAGCCCGGCCGGCGTAAGTGCTCCGGTCAACGTGACGCCTACGGTTCCGTTTTTCGGCAGCATTTTTTTGCTGATCAACTGCGCCGCCTCACGCAGACGCCCGCCGTTGTACGCCATGAACGTCTGGTCGATCAGGTCCGCTGCGGAGATGTTCCGCCCGATGCCCAACGGATTCAGTCGAGGATAATTCGCGAACCGCCGGGAATCNGATTTGCTTTTCGCTCCCATGNCCCAAGCGTCCATGCAGGACCGGCCNGAGGCAACCGGATTTTTCCGAATTGCCGAGCGCNGCTGGTTCCCGTTTCATCGGGCCGCGTGAAAATTGTTATTCTTGATGCGTACACGGCCAATCCCGGCGACCTCGACTGGAGNGGCTTCGATGCGCTTGGCCAAGTGCAGACCCACGACCGCANTCCGGCTGAGCTGATCGCCGAACGCGCAGCCGATGCCGAGGTGGTGCTCACCAACAAAACCGTGCTCGACGCCGAGACGATCGNCCGCTTNGCCAAGCTGCGCTACATCGGCGTGTTGGCCACTGGCTATAATGTCGTCGACCTCGATGCGGCCGGAGTGCGCGGTGTGCCGGTCACGAACATCCCGGCGTACTCCACCCCGGCGGTGGCACAGATGGTGTTCGCGCATGTGCTGAACCTGACCCAACACGTCGCCNCACACGCCGAAAACGTCCGTGACGGCGACTGGGCAAGCTGNCCCGATTTTTGTTTTTGGAACCAACCGTTGACGGAGCTCAAAGNGCGNANGTTTGGTATCGTGGGNCTNGGCCAGATCGGCCGCGAAACGGCGGCGTTGGCCAAGGCGTTTGGCATGCGAGTGATCGCACACAACCATCGACNGCCCCGGGAATTGCCGGACGAAATCGAGATGGTCACGATGGACGAAGTTTTCGCGCAGAGCGATGTCCTAAGTTTGCACTGTCCGTTGACCGAGAAAAATCACCACTTCGTCAATGCCGCGCGTCTGTCCCAAATGAAACCAAGCGCGCTGCTCATCAACACCGCGCGCGGGCCATTGATCGACACGGAGGCGTTGGCCAAGGCGCTGCACGCGGNCGAGATCGCCGGGGCGGGATTGGACGTCATGGAAACCGAGCCACCGCCCGCAGATCATCCACTGTACGACACGCCCAACTGCAACATCACCCCACATATTGGCTGGGCGACANAGGCCGCGCGGCGGCGGTTGATCGACATCGCACTGAACAACGTGCGGGCATTCCTCGACGGCTCGCCGGTGAACGTNGTGAATCAAGATCAGCTCGCCTAACCCAGCGACGNCTCGGTGATCCAGAGAAGCGTACCGCCGGGANTANGATNGTAAAACGGTAGCAGATCGACCGCTGCCATGTGCAGGCAACCGCGCGAGGCTGGTCGACCGATCGAGGATTCATCACCGACACCGTGGATATAAACGTACCGGGCGTGGGTATCGACCGAGCCTCCCTGATTGCGACCCGGCTCAAGTCCCTCAAGCCAAAGGATGCGATGTGCGATGGCGGCATCCGGCTCGGCCTCAACCGTACCGATGACCTGTCGGNATTTGAACACGGTTCCAGCAGGAAGACCGTCCCCAATTTTTTCCGCGATCCGGTGCAGNCCAAGGGGTGTCTTCTCGGANCCTTCCGCTTGGCCAACACCGAATCGGGAAGTGGAAATCACGATTCGTTGAACCTCGGAAAAATCCCAATCAATCTGTTTTTGACACACGGCCAAGCGCTGATCCGCCACGCTGGCAACGAGCAAAAGCGGAGTGGGGGNGATGCCGCGCCGNTCACACGCNTCGCGAATCGACTGGAGCAGCCCGGGATTCATCCGAGAGACTTGAACAGAATTTTCGAGTTCCGCCCGCTGGAGTGGGCGGTCGCCTGCCGCGCCTCCGGCAGATCCGCGAGGTCGCCCTCGACAAAACCGGCCTTGGTTTGAAACCACTTGAAGGTTTGNGTCGAGAGCACAAACAACTGAGTCACGCCCCGATCTCGCGCGAGCTTCTCGGCATACTCGACAAGCCGACCGCCGATCCCCTGATTTTCATGCGCCGGACTCACACAAACCGATCCCAGCTCAGCCACCTCACTTCCCGGAAATTGCGTCAGCGAAAAACATCCGACCGGGTTGCCGTCGATTTCAAACAAATGATATTCACCGACGTTCGCCTCGATTTCAGCCAGGCTGCGATCCATCAATTCGGCCGACTCAACCGCATTTTTGGTCAGCGTGAGGATGCTACTCAGGTCGAGTTTTCGCGCGGGGCGAATCTGCCGGTACTCGTTCGCGTAAACCAACGTGCCGATGCCGGTGTTTGAAAACACCTCCGCCAATAATCCTTCATGCACGCTGCCATTGATGAGATGAACACGGGGGATCCCGGCGCGGCAAGCCGCAGCGGAGTTACGAGCCTTCGCCAACTGCTCCGGTTGCAAACTGGCCGGTTCGTTTTCCAAAAGCTGATCCAGCTCGCCATTAGGAATCTGCCGGATGATCTCGCCGTTTCGAATCAACCCNTCGCGGGTGGTCACGTAAATCAGCTTGGTCGCCTTGAGCCGCACGGCGACTTCGCAGGCGAGGTCGTCCGAATTCACACGGTANGTGTTGCCTTCGCGGTCGAAGCCAAGCGGTGGGATTACTGGAATATTCCCCTGAGCCAGCAACCCCTCCAAATGGCCAAGGTCGATCCGCTCCGCCTTGCCCGCGAACAAAAAGTCAGTGCCTTTGATGATGCCTCGCGGATGAGCCGTGACGGCGTTGGTGGACACCCCGCGCAGACCGTTCGCCGTGAAACCCTCAAGAATCTCGTGCGTCAACCGGTTCGCCGCAGTCAAGGCCAACTCCAGCGTGGCGGCATCGACCGGCTCGGTTCCATCAAGATCGGACGGCTCGACTCCGCGCTCGGCGGCCAACGCCGCGATTTGGCTGGCCGCACCGTGCACCAGCGCCACACGAATGTTGAGCGAGCGTAGCACGGCAAAGTCGAGCAGCAGGTTGGCGAAATTCTCGTCGTTGACAATCGCACCATCAATGCTGACAACAAAAATCCTATCCCGGAACTTGGGGATATACTGGAGAATTCCTCTGAGATCGGTCGGCTTCACGTCGCTCCTCTGGCGCTTGGCCAAGCGACCACGCCGCGACAGATAAGAAAAGCGATTCCCCGGCGGTTCAACCTATTTCTGCTGAATGACCAATGCCGCCGTCTCAGCCGGCTTGGCCTCCTGCTTCATCGGAAGGATCTTGGAGAAGATCAACGTCTGCACCAAACCCAACACGGCGATCGCCGTCAGCAACACACTCCACGTCTTGAGCGTCTCCTTTTCCGTGAAGCCACTGAGGCGTTGCACCACCCAGAAGCCGCTGTCATTCATCCACGACAACGTGATCGAGCCAAACCCAATCGCGAGGAAGATGTATAGGGGATGATAGGGCAGCCCACTGCCATCGCCGATCACCGCACTCATCAGGCCCACACCGGTAATCATCGAGACCGTCGCCGATCCCTGCGCGATCCGCACGATCGCTGTCGCGCCCCAAGCCAAAAGAATGAGCGAGATGTTGTAGCTCTTGGCCAAGAGTTCGATCGTCTCACCCACACCGGCCAAGCGAATCATGCCACCAAACGCCCCACCGGCACCGGTGATCAAAATAATGATGCCGGCCGTTTGCAATGGACTCTCCANCGCCTTCGCCAATGTCTGCATCACACCGCCTTCCTCGATGCGTTGCTCCCGCAACATCTGAACGGCGAGCGTGAAAATGGCCACAACGGCGGCGATCAACATGGCGATGTTGGAGTTACCAAAAAACTCGAGGTACTTAAACCAACCGGCGTCACCGATATTTTCCACAGCACGCTTCAGAATGGAGACCAACGAAATCAACACCACTGGCAGGGCAATTGGGAGCGAGGACAGGAAGAGGTTCGGCAACTCGGAATCCTTCTTATCCACGATAGTTTTCAACTCGCTGGTGGGCGCCCCCGGCGTGTCCCGCATCGGGATGTTAAACTTGGCATCAAAACGCCGTGCGAGAAACAGCACGAGCAACGCAGGCAGAACACTCGAAGCCAAACCCGCCATAATGGCCTCGCCCAAATCCAGCTTCAATCCGTCGGCAATCATCAACGGGCCGGGGGTTGGCGGCACCATCGAATGGGTAATCGCCCCAGCCCCGGCCATAGCGATCACGTACAGCGTGTAACTTTTTCCGGTTCGCAAACTCAACGCCCGCGCCAGCGGGATCAGCAGAAAAAACACCGTGTCGAAAAACACCGGGATCGATAGCAGAAAACCACTCAACAGCAGGACAAAGCCCGCCCGTTTTTCCCCAAACAAAGCAAGCAAAGCTCGCACCACCCGATCCGCCGCCCCGCTGCCCAACATGCACGTGCCAATGATGGCCGCCAGTGCCACAACAAACCCAATCCCGGCAGCCGTGTTCCCAAAAGCAAGCAACGACCAATTCAGCGCCAGCACCATGTCGTTAGTCGTATCATCCGGAGTGTCGGCCAACGCCACCCGACTTTTGAACAGGCCGACATTTTCCGTGGTCATCCCCGGCAGGTCGCCTGTCAGCAGACCGGTCAGCACCGCAGCGAAGATCAGTGCCAAAAATGGATGCAGCTTCAGCTTGATGATCGAAAATACGATAAATANNACACTGATCGCNAGAATACCCAGCGGCCAGTACGAAACGGAATCAGCGGCTTGTGCCAAAAGTGAATGTGTCATGGTTTGCCAACAGCGGTTGAACGGGTGCCGGTAGTCCCTCAAAAAACCGCCCGTTGGTCAAACCAAACCTTGGCCAAGCGCTTTGCAAATATACAAAAAAGATGCCCCGGTTTTAAGGGACATCCATCGCAACCAGCGGCGACTGAGCAACTGCCCTAACCGGCCTCAATCTCGGCCCGAAGCCGAAAAAANTTTATCCCCTCCGTGATATNAAAACGCATCGAACTCTCACCCTCCTCCGTCTGCCAAAGCCCAGCAGGACCCTCTGAAAACTCCAACACAACTTTATCCCAACGCACATGTACCATCGAATCATCGCCAAAAGAAATGATCGGCTTATCCTCGCTCGAAAGCGGCNCAAACGATTTGTCGCAAAGCGGCAGAGTCACTATGTTTTTGATCGCGATNCTTTTTTTCCATAGCNCACGGTCAGATCATAAAGATCAACTTGCGCAAGAATCTCAATTTGAACTTTCCTTGATTGTTCAATTTTACCGGCCGCACCGTATCGCTCTGACGAGATACCAATTATAGCTTGGCCAANTGGGTGNNGGTTCCNTATGTTTGGNNTTTCCGGTTTGGGTTTGGTGCTTAGCCAAGCGCTTGGCTGAAGCGACTTTTTAATGAAAAAATTCATACAAAAAACGACGGTGCTACTNGCAGTGGCAGTGCTGGGCGGCGTAAACGGGGNACCTCAGGCGATGGCGGCCAAGCAGCCCAATGTGATTTTCATTTTTACTGACGACCATTCGGCGCATGCGATTAGTGCCTACGGGTCGNGGATCAACAAAACGCCACATATCGATAGCATTGCGCAGGAGGGAATGCGCTTCAAGAAGTGCTACGTGACGAATGCGATTTGCGGGCCAAGCCGCGCGGTGATCCTCACCGGNAAACACAGCCACTTGAACGGTTTTTTTCGGAACGGCCANGCGCCGTTTGATGGATCGCAACAGACATTCCCCAAGTTGCTGCGCAAGGTCGGCTATGAGACGGCGATGATCGGCAAGTGGCATCTCAAGAGTGTGCCAACCGGGTTTGACCACTTCGATGTGCTGATCGGTCAGGGGCCGTACTACAANCCNCCAATGCGGACGACTGACGCCGGCGGTGAGGTGGTGGTCGAGAAAAATGTCGGCTACACNACAGACGTCATCACGGACAAGGGCTTGGCGTGGCTGAAAGATGAACGCANGGGCAACAAGCCGTTCATGCTGATGCTTCAGCATAANGCNCCGCACCGCAACTGGCAGCCGGGGCCGGATCATTTGAACACGTTTGATGATGTGGAGATCCCTGAGCCTGAGACGTTGTGGGACGATTACTCNGGCCGCACCAAGGCCTCTGCGAATCAAACGATGACCATCGCGCGTCACCTCTCGGAGAATGATCTCAANCTGAACGCCGGCCCCAAGAATCTTACGCCGGAACAAAAGAAACTTNGGGACGCAGCCTATGGCCCNAAGAATGAGGCGTTTCGCAAGGCNAACCTGCAGGGCAAGGCGCTCGTCAAGTGGAAGTACCAGCGTTACATCAAGGATTACCTCCGCTGCGTGCAGTCGGTGGACGACAATATCGGCCGAGTTTTGAAATACCTCGACGACACCGGCTTGGCNAAGGACACAATCGTNATCTATTCCTCCGATCAGGGNTGGTACCTCGGCGAACACGGTTGGTANGATAAGCGCTGGATGTACGAGGAATCGCTTGTGATGCCTTTCGTCGTTCGTTGGCCGGGCGTGGTTGAGCCGGGCTCGATCAACGACGACATTGTTTCGAACCTCGATTTCGCNGAGACATTTNTCGACATCGCCGGGGCGAGCATCCCGGGCGATATGCAGGGCCGCAGCCTGCTGCCAATCCTAAAGGGCAACACCCCCGCCGACTGGCGCAAAACGTTTTACTACCACTACTACGAATTCCCCGGCGCCCACAGCGTGGCCCGCCACTACGGCGTGACGGACGGCAACTACAAGCTAATCNATTTTTACGAAAATCAGGATTGGGAGATGTTCGATCTCACGGCAGACCCGAAAGAGATGCAGAGCATCCACGGCCGCAAGGAGTACGCCGGAATACAGGTCCGCCTTGAAAAAGAGTTGAACCGCCTGCGCAAACACTACAGCGTTCCGGCGAAGGACCCCGACTCAAACCNGGCCAAGCAACNCCGAAACNGGCANAACAANCGGAAGAAATAATTCGTAGCAACCCGTTAACCCAAAAACCAAAAACAAAAGCCGGCCGCTTCGCCGGCTTTTGCTTTTTTACTCCGCTTAGCCAATCAATAAAGCAGCGTAGGCGAGAGGAAGTAGAGTCGACCCGCCTTAAGTTTGGGCAGCTCGACACCCCAGTCGATCTTGATTTGCTGAGGCTCACTTTTGCCGAGGAACGGAAACATCATCGAAAAGTTCATCGGTTGATTGTACCGGATGACGTTTGCATCGGAGACGTCAGCGACCTCGATCGCGCGCGCGATACCGTCATCAAAGTCGCCCAGTTCATCGACGAAACCCTGACCAAGCGCCTTGTTGCCGGAGAGGATCCGCCCATCGGCGAACGACTCCCAGTCTTTAGACAACGTCTTCCCGTCCTCGCCATCTCGGTTATCCAACGCGCGACCCTCGCGGACGACCTTTTTGAACCGGCCGAACGTCTCGCCAATCATGTCCTCCACAATTTGGCGTTCCTCGTCCGTGATGTCCTCCTCACGTTTGTTCATGCTGAGCATGTCCTTGTTTTTGCCACTCTTAAAAACAATCGGCTGCACGCCGGCCTTGTCCATGAGGTTGCGCACGCTGTAGCCGGACATGATCACACCAATGCTACCGGTGATGGTCAATTCGTGGGCGATGATCCAGTCGCTTGGTGCCGCCACGTAATACCCTCCCGACGCCGCCACGGCGCCCATCACGGAGATAACCGGCTTGCTGCTATCGCGAACGATGTCCGCAATTTGGTCGGAAGCCAGCACCTCACCGCCGGGCGAGTTGATGCGGAAGAGGATCGCCTTCACGTCGGAATCGTTATTGGCCCACTTGAACTGCCGCTTGAGCGATTGCACCAGATTATGGCCGCTGGCATCGACCGCGAAACTGGCAATCATGCCATTCAAATCGATAACCGCGATTTTGTTGCTGCTGTCGTTGTCGCGCAGGCTCTGCTCGTAGTAGGTGTTTTCCTCGAACGACGCAGTGCTCATGCCAACCATGCCAATCAACAAAAAGAATCCACTGCCACTAAAAATGCAAAACAGCAGAAAAAAGGAGAACCACATCCAGCCGCGACTTTTCTTGGGGCGCACCGAAGGTTGGGTCGACTGCGACTTAGGCAGCGAGGAGGGGATAACAGGGGGTGCGTTTTCACTCATAACGGGGGGTAAACTAACCTTCCGGCCCAAGCGCGGCAAGTGGCTGTTTGCGCTTGGCCAAGCGCTTGGCTAACGTCACGCCGTGCCGCGCAAACTCTGGTTGCCACTCCTGCTGATGCTCATCTTCGCCTTGAGCCGTTGGCCCGGCATGCTCCCGCAGAATTTCAGTGCCGCGCACGCGTTGTTGTTTTGTGCAGCGTTTTGGCTGCCCGGCTGGATGGGCTGGGTGCTGCCGCTGGCGACAATCATCGTCACCGACATTTTGCTCAATGTGTTCGCCTACGACGCGGCGGTGTTCGATCCGAGGTTGGTCACCAATTGGGTCATCCTCGCGCTGCTTGTCGTCTTGGCCAAGTGGCTGGCCAAGCGTCGCAGCTACGGTCGAGTTTTCCTCGGCACACTGGTCGGAGCACTACTGTTTTACCTCATCAGCAACACCGTCTCGTGGATGGTCAACCCAGCTTACACGAAAACGATCGCCGGCTGGATACAGGCACTGACCGTGGG
>NZFR01000127.1 GCA_002689335.1 Verrucomicrobiales bacterium | reverse complement strand
TTTTTTTGTGAAAAATTTAAACTCATCGACAGTGGAATCATCTGAGTTCATCGTACTAAAACCAAACGATAATGTTGCGACTGCTCGTCGAACGATGAAAAGCGGGGCATCGATACGATTGAATGGGTCGGAAATAACATTGCGTCAAACGATCCCTGGCGGTCACAAAGTGGCTTTAGCTGATGTTTATTTGGGCCAAGAGTTAATTAAATATGGTCAAAATATCGGTTTTGCTAAAGCGGCCATTAAGACCGGGGATTGGGTCCATACTCACAATGTTGAGTTAAAAGAAGTGGGCCGAGATTATGGCTTTTGCGCTGATTTTCAACCGTCGGCCGTAAGCCAAAATTCCAAACAGTCATTTCAAGGATTTGCTCGGCCAAACGGCAAAGCAGGTTCGCGAAATTATATCGGAGTTATTTCCAGTGTGAATTGTTCTGCATCAGTTTCTCGTTACGTGGCCGATCATTTTCGCACGAACGATCTTTCTAATAACTACCCAAATGTCGATGGTGTTGTGGCGTTCACTCATAAGGGCGGCTGCAGTTATGACCCGAATCATGGTCACGTTCTTTTGCAGCGTGTGATCGCCGGGATGGCGCGCCATCCAAACATTGGCGGTTACTTATTGGTCGGACTTGGTTGTGAGGTGAACCAAGTCCCGGGATTGGTCGAGGCTTACAAACTCGACCAGTTGCAGGAAGGCGAACAGCCACCGACATTTTTAACCATCCAACAAACTGGTGGCGTGAGGAAAACTGTGGAGTCGGCGATCAAGGCGGTCGAAGAGATGCTACCCAAGGTCAACGCACAGCAACGCACACCGCAACCAGTCAGTAAACTAACGCTCGCGATGAACTGCGGTGGATCCGACTCAAACAGCGGTGTGTCTGCGAACCCTGCGTTGGGGGTTGCTTCGGATGAGTTGGTGAGCCAAGGAGCTGCTTCTGTCTTTGGTGAAACGACTGAAATTTATGGTGCGGAGCATTTGTTGACTCGCCGCGCGGCTAGTCGAGAGGTCGGCGAGAAGTTGATTTCCCAAATTCGTTGGTGGGAAGACCACACTAAAATGTTTGGCTCCACTATCGACAATAATCCATCTCCGGGAAACAAGGATGGAGGTTTGACCACGATTTTTGAAAAGAGCTTGGGCGCGGTGGCCAAGGCCGGGCAGGCTCCGCTTTCTGCTGTTTACGATTATGCGGAACCAATCAATTCCAAAGGTCTTTGCTTCATGGATACGCCCGGCAATGACCCGGTGAGTATGACTGGCTTGATCAGCGGAGGGTGTAATGTCGGCGTTTTCACTACTGGGCGGGGAAGCGTTTATGGTTGTAAGCCTTCACCGTGCATCAAGGTCGCCACGAATACTCCTCTGTATAATTGGATGGAGGAGGACATGGACGTCAACGCCGGTACAATTCTAGATGGTAATGAGACGGTAGAGCAGGTCGGACAGAGGATTTACGACAAGATTATTTCGGTGGCTAGTGGCGAAAAAACAAAGAGTGAGTTGGCTGGAATGGGCGATGAAGAATTCGCCCCTTGGATGCTGGGGCCGACGCTTTAGCCATGGATATCGTAAACATCGATCAAGCGGAGCCGTTTCGAACGAAAGACGGATCGGAGATTCGCGAATTACTGGCTCACCGAAACTCCAGTATTCGCAGTCAAAGTTTGGCCGAGGCGAGGATACCGATCGGTGGCTCCACGATGGAGCATTACCACACCAAAGCGGAGGAGATATACTACATCACTCATGGCACGGGACGGATGAAAATTGGCCAAGCGGAACGTGATGTCAGACCGGGAGATGCCATCGCCATCCCGCCTGGCCAAGCGCACAAGTTGTGGAACACGGGCGAAGAGCTGTTACGGTTGTTGTGCTGCTGCGCTCCGGCGTACGAGCACGATGACACGATTATTACCGAGCTTGGCCAAGCGTGAGATTGCGCTGCGCTAACTTTCAGCGCAAAGTAGGCACGGCCTTGGCCAAGCACATGTATCAGCCCACGACCGTTCGACTTTTCATCAAACCATTCTGCGGATGGTGCGCCGAGGCGATGGATTGGCTGGATCGCAACAAGATTAAATACCAAGTGTTGGATGTCACATCCGATCGGGCGGCTTGGGATGAAATGTACCGATTGACCAAACAAAGTTTCGCGCCGGTGATCGAGGTGGACGGAGAGGTGTTGGCTGATTTCGGAGCTTCGGAGTTGGCACAATTTTGGAAATCATTGAGCTAATATTTCATGTCGGAAACGGTTCCTCTTCAACAACGCAAACGCATCCCTGATTGGCTGAGATTAAAACTCCCGCGTAGCAGTGCGTTCACTCAAACGCGAGGTCTGCTTGAGGAGTTGGATCTGCACACCGTTTGTGAAAGTGCGAAGTGTCCCAACCATTGGGAGTGTTGGAGCAAGGGCACGGCGACGTTCATGATCGCTGGCGATCGCTGCACGCGGGCCTGTGGTTTTTGCGCCGTCAGCACGGCCAAACCGCTGCCTCTCGAGGGCGATGAGCCGGAACGCGTTGCCGAGGCGACGTTTCGATTGAAGTTGAAGCACGTCGTAATTACGGCGGTAGCGCGTGATGATCTTGACGACGGCGGCGCAAGGCATTTTCAGGAAACAATCGAGGCGGTACGTCGTCGGAACTCTGGGATCAT
Source organism: Verrucomicrobiales bacterium (assembly GCA_002689335.1). Lineage (GTDB taxonomy): Bacteria > Verrucomicrobiota > Verrucomicrobiia > Limisphaerales > UBA1096 > UBA1096. The sequence continues at coordinate 5,402 of NZFR01000127.1, read as the reverse complement.
CATCGAAGTGTTGGTGCCTGATTTCCTTGATAAAGATGACTCGCTTCAGATGGTACTCGATGCAGAGCCTGAAATATTCAACCACAATCTCGAAACGGTTCGCAGGCTGACCCCGCAAGTTCGCTCTCGGGCGAAGTACGAGCGTTCACTTTCGGTGCTGCAAAAAGTAAAAGAACGCGGAAATGGCAGGATATTCACCAAATCTGGAATGATGCTTGGTTTGGGCGAGTCGNANGAGGAGTTGNTCGAGGCNATGCGCGACTTGCGAGCTGCAAAATGCGACATCCTCACGCTTGGGCAGTACCTTCAACCAAGCTTGTGTCATCTGCCGGTGGCCGAGTACGTAGCCCCAGAGAAATTTAACGAATTTGGCGAGATCGCCCGGGAGATGGGCTTCGCGCACGTGGCCAGCGGTCCGATGGTGCGAAGTTCCTATCACGCAGACGAGTTTCAACTGCCGCCACTGGATTAACTTTTTTCGATGGCACACAGGAAAAACTTTGCAAGCCTGAGTGCCGATTTCACAATCGCGGAAGCCGTGTTGCCAAGTATACACCGGAAGATTGTTTGCGGGTTGGCGTTCCTCGTTGCAGGGGCGCCAACTGCGCTTGGCCAAGCGCCAGCAGGGACGACGATCGAAAATTTCCGTGTCTCCGAAAAATCGGCGGACGGCAAGCGGACTACTCTACTGACCGGTGCGCAGGCAGTGTTTCGTGAGGACGGCCAATTGGCCTTACAGAATCCACGGTTGGTTTCAGTGACTGCAGAAGGCAAGACCAGCCTCGTTTTCAATGCTACGGAGTGTCTCTACGATCAGGACACCAAATTGATTTCGTCACCCGGAAAACTTTCGCTTTCGACTGCAGACGGGCAAATGCAACTGAGTGGAACCGGTTTTTCCGGCAACTTGGCCGGCCCAACATTGAAAGTATCTGCAGAAGTGAAAGCCAGATTGAACAAGGAGATCGGCGGCGTGCCGCTTGGCGAAGCGATACCTCAAACGACTGAGGGAAGCGATGGCGAAGACGTGATTCAGATTTCTGCGACGGAATTTGATCTCCAACCCGGCCAAGCGGAATTTCGAGACTCGGTTACCGTGACCGACGCTGACGGAACTTTGAAAAGTGACGTGATAAAAGTGAGCTTGCGAGAGGAGGATTGGGAGGTGCAATCGATTGGGGCGTTTGGCGGTGTTGTTGTACAAAACGAGCAATCCAAAACCATCAGTGATCGAGCGAACTATGATTTAGCCTCCGGGATGATTTTGTTCCGAGGGAATCCGAGATGGGAAATGGACGACCGATCGGGGCGGGCAGATTTACTGATGATCGATCGTGAATCGACGGTCGTGAGTGCACAGGGGAATGTTGCTATGAAGTTGCCTGCAGAGTCCGGAGCTGAGAGTGGATTGTTTCAGTTTTCACCGACTCGCCAAAAGGAGGAATCATTTCCATCCGTGCCACTGGAAATTCAGGCGAGTCATTTCATCTTCCTACCTGCTGGCGAAAATTGCACCGGTTACGCGCGCTACATCGGTTCGGTTCGAATGAGTCGGGGGGCGAGTCGAATGGAGTGCCAATTATTAAACATTAATTTATCGAGTGTAGATCGTGGTGAAGTTGAGTCGGCAACGGCGATCGGAGTCAAATTGTCGCAAGGGGAGGACCACTTGTCTTCGCAGTTGGCGGTTTATGATTATGCAAACAGCCGGATACGGTTGGAGATGAATCCCGTTTGGAATTTGAGTGGCCAAACCGGGAGCGCAAATCGAGTGGAACTTCTTCCCGAAGATGGGAAGTTTCGTGCCTTAGGTGATGTGAAAATGAAGTTGCCAAAACAAAGTGGAGGGATCGGTTTTTTGTTTCCTGAAAACGCGAGAAAGCAGGAAACCGAGACCACTTCTCCGCTGATGGTGGATTGTGATTTGTTCGAATACCGCAGGGCGGTTGCTGCAAACCAACCTGACGAAGCGGCGTTTCTTGGTGACGTACACTTGGCCAACGACAATGGCTTCAGCGTGAAAGCTCAATCGGTGTCGCTTATGATCGATTCGGAGAAGAACGAACTCGAATCCATTTTGGCAGTTGGTGAATTGAACGGTTCAACAGCAGGGGAAAACTCAATGCGTTTTGTTGGGAACCGCTTGGTTTATGATCGAACGGCCGATACCGTTCGGTTGACGGGAGAGCCAAGCGTGGAAATTTACACTCAACAGGAAGGCTCTGAGGTTGTCGCGTTTGGCCAAGCGGCACAGTACGCGATCACAACGGGTCAACTGAAGTTGACTGGTAACCCCGTTTTGAAGACGCCGGAAGGGGAGTTGAGAGGAAATGAGGTGTTGTACGATCAACAAGCTAAGCGGCTTCGCGCGAGCGGTCGATGGAAGATGACTTTGAACGCAAAACTGATCAGGCAAATGCAGGAATCACCGAAGAAGCCGGAGCCAACACAGTGATGAGTTTGTTAGAGGCAAGAGGCTTGGGCAAGCAGTTCAAGAAGCGGCAAGTCGTGAACGGCGTTTCGATTTCAGTTTCGCCAGGCGAAATTGTCGGGTTGCTCGGACCAAACGGTGCGGGGAAAACGACGTCGTTTAATATGATCGTTGGCTTGGTGAAGCCGGACGAAGGGGATGTTATTTTTGAAGGAAACATCATCGCCAATAAACCGATGCACGCCCGGGCTCGTTTGGGAATCGGGTATCTCACACAAGAACCGTCTGTGTTCCGCAAGTTGACGGTGGAGGAAAATATATTGGCTATCCTTGAGACTTGTACGAAGGACAAAGTCGAACAACGAGCCCGACTAAAATCGTTACTTGAGGAGTTGGACTTAACCTCCCTTGCCAAGAGCAAGGCGTACATGTTGAGTGGAGGTGAAAAACGGCGGCTTGAGATCACCCGCGCTCTCGTGACGAGCCCTCGGATGTTGTTACTGGATGAACCGCTTAGCGGTATTGATCCGATCGCGGTTTACGAGGTTCAAAAGATTTTGAAGAAGTTGACAGAGCGGCGAATAGGCATTTTGATCACGGACCATAATGTTCGGGAGACGTTAAAACTGGTCGACCGCGCGTACATTATCCACAAGGGAGATGTTCGCTGCGAAGGCGAGGCGGAACATTTAGTGAATGACCCGACGGCTCGCGAAATTTATTTGGGTCCTGAATTCAACCTGTAGCATGGCGGCGAGAAAAAAAACCAAGCGGGAAAAAATCACGACGCAGCGGTTTTTCGAAAACCAAGCGGAGCCGTTGCAGATGAACTTGGTCGCCGGTAAGAGCGGGTTGGGTAGAACGATCATCGAACCCACGGTTAACAGGCCAAGTTTGGCTCTGGCGGGATTTACGAAATATATCGCCTACAAACGCATTCAGGTAATCGGGAACGCTGAGGCCTATTATCTCAAGTCCCTCTTCATGAGTGAGCGGACGAAGCGATACAAAAAACTGTGCTCGTATAAAATACCATGCATCGTTTATACGAGAAACCTCCCGATCGATAAACAACTTAAGTCGATTGCAAATGAGGCGGGTGTTCCTGTTTTTCAAACACCGATGGTCACGATGCGGTTTGTGAACTTGGCTACGATCGAGCTGGATTTACTTTTCGCACCTCGCGATACAGTGATCGGAAGTATGGTGGATGTTCACGGTATCGGAGTATTAATTCGAGGTGAAAGCGGCATTGGCAAAAGCGAAACGGTACTTGAGCTGATCGAGAAGGGGTATAGCTTGGTTTCTGATGATGCCACAAAAGTGACGTTGCTCGATGGTCGAGAAATCATTGGGACCAGTTCAGAGTTGTCCCGTGATCATATGGAAGTTCGCGGAATCGGAATCATCAATGTCGGAGCGATGTTCGGTGCCAAGAGTGTTCGAACGGAAAAGCGGTTGGATTTAGTTGTTACACTGAAATCCTGGAAGGAATCGGATGATGTCGATCGCCTGGGGATAGATGAGGATTTTATGATAATTTTGGGTGTGAAAGTGCGGCACATTAGCATTCCTGTTCGCCCTGGAAGAACGCTTGCCCGATTGATCGAGGTTGCCGCGTTAAGTACCAAACTTAGTGCAGTCGGATATAATCCTGCTCGCGAATTCAACGATCGATTAATTGCCAAAATGTCCAACTAATATGGCTGAAGAACCCAAACAAAACGGAGGAAAGAAGAAACAAAATTGGATTCCGAAGGATTTTTTAAAGGAAGTAAAATCTTTCGCCAATACCGAGGGAAAGCAGATGGTGGGATTTGTACGGGACAAATTCCGTGAGGCGATGGAGGAGGAAGAAACGGAGGAGCAACCGCAGGCCGAGCCCAAAAAGAAATCGGTCGCCGTTCTCCCCCCGGAGTTGTTGGATACGTTGAAAACCGCTTCACAAGCCACAGGGAAAAGTGTGGCAGAACTTATTCGCGAGTGCGTCACTCGATCTCTTGAGGATGTGATTCGTGAGGAGGATGAAAAGAAATCTGAGGCACTCAGTAAGCTTCAATTACTGAAGAAAGAAGAAGGCTGAGGGTTAGCCGTCGATCATCAACACTTCGACTTTTTCTCCACTGGCCAAGCGTGTATTTGCTGCGACGTCAATTATACCGTTCGCCTTGGCCAAACTCCCCAACATATGAGAGCGCTGCCCTCCGGCGCTGGTTATTTCACCCTGTTCATCAATGGCAACACGAACAAAGTGCCTGCGGTCGCCTCTATTGATCATCTCCATCGCCAAGTGCCCGTGTCGCCTGGCCAAGCGGCAATTGCTAGCTCCTTGCATCTTTAGCAGTGCAGGGCGGACTAATAGCAGGTAGGTCACCAACGCAGAAGCAGGGTTGCCGGGAAGGCCAAAGAGAGGCTTGTCGAACGCTTGGCCAAGCATAAACGGTTTGCCGGGTTTGATGGACACTTTCCATAAATCGATTTGGCCGCCGAGTTTCTCCAGAGCGGGTTTCACGTGATCGTGGTCGCCAACGGATACGCCGCCCGAAGTTAGGATTACATCGTTTTCGTTAAATGCCTTCTCCAAAGCGGTGACAGTTTCATCAAGGGTATCGTTAACTATAGGGTAGGTTTTAGGCAACCCATTGATGAGGGAGACCATTGAGGCGAGCATTGAGCGATTACTGTCATAGATTTTTCCGGGGGCGAGTCTACTTGGTGCTTCCACTAATTCACTGCCGGTGGCTACAAGCGCAATTTTCGGTTGTTGCCCAACGTTTACTTCGTGGTGGCCGGTTGCTGCGAGCAATCCGATCGCTCCCGAATTTATTTTAGTTCCTCTGCCGACGACGATCTCCTCGCTTTTGACATCTTCCCCCTGCATGCGGATATTTTCCCATGGACAAATATGATCCAAACATTGAATAATGTTCTTTTTAGCATCAGGTATGCAATATTCCTGCATGATAACGGC
>NZFR01000126.1 GCA_002689335.1 Verrucomicrobiales bacterium | reverse complement strand
TATGGCAAAGGCACTTTGTCGGTGAAAAAATCCCGCTGCCGATTGTTCGCCGGTCTGCCCAAGCAACTGCAGGTATGGAATTCTCATGGCGACAAACTTACAGAACTTCCCCAAGGTTTCAAAACCCTCGCCACGACCGAAAACTCCAAATTTGCTGCCATCGAAAATGCAAAAGCCCATTTCTTTGGATTGCAGTTTCATCCGGAAGTCGTTCACACACCAAAAGGCAAAACGATCATCTCAAATTTCGTACACAAAATTTGCGGATGTGGACGCAAGTGGACGATGCGCAATTATGTTGACCAAGCGGTTGAGCAGATTCGCGAACAGGTAGGCAAAGAAAAAGTGATCCTCGGCCTGAGCGGTGGTGTGGACTCAAGTGTCGCAGCCGCCTTGATTCACAAGGCCATCGGCAAGCAGCTAACTTGCATTTTCGTGAACAATGGCGTGCTCCGTGCGAAGGAAGCGAACGTCGTCAAACAGGTTTTCAGGAAGAACTTCAAAATCAAACTTCAATACGAAGACTCGACAGATTTGTTCCTCCGGAAACTACGCAAGATCACCGACCCTGAGACCAAGCGGAAAATCATTGGCAACACGTTTATCGACGTTTTCCAAAAAGCCACCCGCAAAGTTGGAAAAGCCAAATTCCTCGCACAAGGCACACTTTATCCTGACGTGATCGAGTCGGTGCCGATCGCCGGCAACCCTGCAGCACTCATTAAAAGTCACCACAACGTCGGTGGACTTCCGGAAAAGATGAACTTCGAGTTGATCGAACCACTGCGATGCTTATTCAAAGATGAGGTTCGAGAATTAGGCAAGGAGCTAGGGCTCCCGAAGGAAATTGTCATGCGCCAACCCTTCCCCGGCCCCGGGTTGGCTGTTCGAATCCTCGGAGAAGTCACGCCTGAACGATGTGAAATTCTCCGTAACGCCGATGCGATCGTCGTTGAGGAAATGAAAACCAACAATTTGTACTACAAAATTTGGCAGAGTTTCGCGCTACTCCTTCCTGTTCGTAGCGTTGGGGTCATGGGGGACGAACGCACGTACGAATACACCATCGCCGTCCGTGCTGTAGAGTCTAAGGACGGCATGACAGCCGACTGGGTGAAGTTGCCTTACAAAGTGCTCGAAACACTCTCCAGTCGTATCATTAACGAAGTCGATGGCGTCAATCGTGTTTGCCTTGATATTTCAAGCAAACCACCCGCCACCATTGAGTGGGAGTAAAACGCCCTACCCCTCTATGTCCAATGAGTGGGTTCTCGAGGTCAACTTTGGGTCCGAATCAGAAAACGGATCCAACTCCCAATCGATCTCCCGCAAGGCAAGGCGATCGATTTTCCAGTGCGATTCTTCCAACGCGAGGGTCACATCGCAGGAAGCCCAGCGTTCATTTTCGAAGTAAAGAAACGCATCCATCACAGCCTCACATCCGTCGTCCATCACCAACCCAATGAACGTTGCGGTGGATCGGCCAAACGCGGGCAACCTTTCACTAATCATCGAAGAAAAATCTGAACAATTCATCCCATCCCAGGATTTCGACATCATACTCCAAGCATGTCGTGTATCACCGCTCCGCAACGCCTGCAGAAAAATCTGTGTCTCATCAGTAAGTTTCTGATGAAGCAGCAACGTCTGAAGGGTGTCCCTAACCGGTTGTAATTGAGCTAAAGCATTCACGATGTTTTCCGCCTTTCCGCGAACCAATAAAGTATCGGCGACTGGCCATGAATCTTTAGCTCAATCTTCGATAGATTCAACTATGCTCGAGATCCCTCCAGCAGCGGTTCGCGTCGTCATTTTTTGACCAACCGCTATATCGCTCGACTTACGGATGATGGCCCCTGAATTGGCGTCAGAGGTGATCGTGTAACCTCTGGATAAAATGCAATCCGGCGACAACAGTCGCAATTGAGCTAACCGTTTTTCCAGGCGAGCGCGGCGAGTCTGAAGTTGTCGTTGCGACAAACCGACCAAGCGATCAAGTAACCGCGAAAGCTGTTCCAGATGACGCTGAACGACGGCATCGGGACGAAGCACATCCAAATCACGGCAAACTTGGTCAAGGCGATAGGTTTTCGATTCCAATGATCGCTTGGCCAAGCGCTGCAACTCGGCACTCAAATCATCTAGCCGCTGAGTAGACAGTAACAACTGGCGGCGGGGATGAGCTTGGCCAAGGCGATGGATGGCGTGCCCTAATTCCCGCTTGGCCAAGCTAAGTTTGTCGGATGCCAAGCGCTCCAACCGGCACGTTGAGCGTGCTACAAAATCTCTAGAAGCGAAAACACCTTCNGTAATCAACTCCGCTGCGGCGCTCGGGGTGGCAGCACGCACATCCGCAGCNAAGTCTGAAATCATAAAATCAATCTCATGACCCACGGCAGAAACTACTGGCAAAGTCGAAGAAGCAATCGCACGAGCCAGCGATTCTTCATTGAACCCCCATAGGTCTTCCAAACTTCCACCTCCTCGCGTGAGCAAAACTAAATCCAACCTATTCCCACTTTTAGCACTCCAACGATTGAGTTGCTTNATCGCCATCCCCATTTCGGCTGNGGCTCCATCACCCTGCACTCGACACGGGGCTAGAACTAACTCCAATGAAGGGTCCCTTCGCTGAATGACATGAACGACATCCCGCAGGGCCGCACCGGTCGGCGAGGTGATTACCCCAATTCGCGCCGGAAACTGTGGGAGTTTCTTTTTTCGCTCTNCTGCAAAAAGCCCTTCGTCGTCGAGCTTGGCTTTGAGTTTTTCAAANTTGATCTGCAACGCCCCCCTTCCCTNCAGTTCAAGCTTTCGGACGATCATTTGATACTGACCTCTTGCCTCATAAAGCGTGNCTTCNCCTTGAATCAAAACCATCGCACCATCTTTNAGATGNGACTTGGCCTCGCTCGACGTTCCCCGAAAAAGNGNGCAGCTAATTTGCCCTGATTCATCCTTGATNGCGAAATAACAATGCCCCGAAGCTTGCCGACGAAGCCCTGAGACCTCGCCCTCAACCCATACATCTCCCAATTGATCTTCGAGNAAATTCTTCGCTCGGCGATTGATCTCTGAGACCGTGTAAACCTTTTTTGTTGGAACTTGTTCNGCCTTCTGTTCGAACAGATCGCCGAACTCCCACTGGTTTTGCTGCTCGNGGGTCATTCCTCAATCTGACTATCCGGAAGNNTTTCGGAAACCCGCTCGATGGAAAGTGCCTTACCCGANGATTCGTCGATATCAATTAGCGCCCCGTTCAATGTCACTCGTTTTGAGGCCACCCCAAATCGTTGTGGTTGATAGGTCAAAAAACGTTGAATGANCGGTTCGATCTCCCGCCCCAAAATACTCTCTTGAGGCCCNGTGCAACCCGCATCGCAGAGGAACGCCGTGCCCCCTGGGAAAACCTCTTCATCCGCAGTTTGCACGTGAGTGTGCGTGCCCACNACGGCACTCACTCGCCCATCAAGAAAACGGCCCATCGCAATTTTTTCCGACGTTGTTTCGGCATGCATGTCGACGAAGATTATTTTGGCACNTTCCCGCAANACCTCGACCGATTCATCNGCAGCGAAAAACGGGTTCTCAATCGGCTTCATGAAAGTTTGACCCTGCAAATTCAAAACACCGATCGGNGGGAGGTCNCGAAGCTGCTGAACACAAAACCCCTGCCCNGGCGTGCCTTNGGGATAGTTGTCCGGACGTACGAATCGAGGTTCGTTATTCAGCAACCCNACCACTTCCCNCTGATCCCAAAGGTGGTCTCCACAGGTCATCACATCCACCCCGGCTTCGAAGACCTCNGCAGCCGTGGCCGGGGTCACACCGGAACCGCCGGCCATNTTCTCCCCATTGGCAACGACGAAATCCAAGCCAAGNGACTCACGCAATCGTGGCAAAAAATACCGAACCGCCTTCCGGCCGGGTTTGCCCACGATATCGCCNATAAACAANAGTTTCACTGCCAAAANCCTACGNAAACTAACGNGCTCGGACGATGCTTAACTTGATGCACACNCGGTGNCTGTTTAACACTTCCCGTATGCCGGTGAAGATNACAGGAGCCTCNATCCACCAGATCCAACTTAAAACTCGGATGCCATTCAAATANGGCATCGCGACGATGACGGAAGTNCCGATGGTNTTCGTCAAAGTAGCGGCCGNNGTCGATGGNAAAGCAAGTTTTGGAATCGCTTCAGATCTCCTCCCCCCCAAATGGTTCACCAAAGTACCAGACGATCCGCTTGAAAAAGAAATCGCCGACATGCTACGCGTCATTCGGCAGGCGCTTGGCCAAGCGCTTAGTTTGGAAAAACCAACGGCATTCGAACTTTGGAAGACGATTTATGATGGCCAGTCCGCATGGGCCAAGACGGAAGGCATCCCGCCTCTCCTCGCGCAATTTGGTACATCTCTCGTCGAGCGAGCTCTGATCGAGGCATCCTGCAAAGCCAAAGATCAATCGCTTGGCCAAGCGCTACAAAACGGCACACTTGGGTTTGCGCCTAAGTTGATTCACCCGGTTTTGAACGGCCAACCGCTTTCCGCACTGCTTCCCCCCGCGCCCTTGGCCAAAGTTCAGGCAAGACACACCGTTGGCTTGGCCGACCCACTAAATGCTGCGCAAATTTCGGTTGTAGACCGGATCAATGACAGCCTTCCACAGTCTCTTGACGAATGCATCAAAACTTACGGCCTCCTTCATTTTAAAATTAAAATCAACGGCGACATCGATTGGGATACCGAACGTTTGAAGAACGTGGCCTATTGCATTGGGAAAAACACCACCGGCGAGTTTGCTTTCAGTTTGGACGGGAACGAACAGTTCCAGTCGATTGACGCGTTTCGCACTCACTGGGAAAAACTCAACGAGGAGGACTCTCTCTGCTCTTTCTTCAACCATCTGCTTTTCATCGAACAACCGCTCCACCGTGATGTAGCGTTAAATGACGGCTTAAAAAGTGAGTTCGACCAATGGCAAGATCGACCGCCGATCATAATTGACGAATCGGACGCCGCGCTCGAGTGTCTACCCGCCGCATTGGAGATTGGATACGCCGGAACCAGTCACAAAAATTGCAAAGGAATCTTCAAGGGCATCGCGAACGCGTGCTTGCTCGCCCACCACCAGCGACTCGGGATGAAAACCGTGATGAGCGGAGAAGACCTCTGCAACGTCGGCCCCATAGCTGTCATCCAAGACTTAGCCGTGATGAGCATTCTCGGCATCGAAAGCGTGGAGCGAAACGGTCATCATTACATGGCTGGACTGTCGCAGTTTCCGGAAAGCACACAAAAGCAAGTGCTCGCCGCTCACCCCGGATTATACAAACCAAGCGCCAACAAATGGCCTACACTCGATATTCAAAATGGCCAAATCGATTTGGCTTCCGTTAATTCCCAGCCGTTTGGAACCGGTTTTGAACTCAATCTCGGCGAATTCGAAGAACTCCCAGTGTCCCACTAATGAATAAAACGGCCACCGCAACACTGGATCAAAAATACCTTTGGCATCCGTTCACGCAGATGCGGGACTGGCGAAAATCCACACCGATCGTTCTCGACCGGGGAAAAGGCTCACAGCTTTGGGACGAACAGGGGCGGGAATATATCGACGCCAACTCATCGATTTGGACCAATCTCCACGGGCATAGCCATCCGAAAATCAATCGCGCAATCCGAAACCAACTGGATAAGGTTGCCCATGTCTCAGCGCTTGGCTTAGCGAACGCACCCGCAGCCAAACTCGGGGAGCGTCTCGTCCGCTTGGTCAAGCCACGCACTCGTTTTCCAAAAACGGAGCCTCGCTTGGCCAAGGTCTTTTTTTCCGATGACGGCTCCACCTCAACTGAAGTCGCGATCAAACTTTCGTACGAGTTTGCACGCCGCACCGGCCGTTCGCGTAAACCTCGTTTTCTCTCGGTTGACGGAGCCTACCACGGAGACACTGTCGGAGCTGTTAGCGCCGGACACATCAACCTCTTCCACAAGGCCTACTCCGGGCTCATGTTCAAAACAGACAAAGTCCTTTCACCACACTGCTATCGATGTCCATTTAACAAAGCCAAACCGGAACGCGCGGACGCCCGCAATTATCGCAAATGCAATATGGAATGCATCGATAAAGTTGAACAAACATTCGAACAACGCAAAAAACGCGGCGGCAATTACGCTGCCTTTTTAGTGGAGCCAGCGATGCAAGGGCCGGCCGGAATGATTGCACAGCCCAAGGGCTGGCTCTCAAAAGTGGGCGCGATAGCCCGCGCCAACGGTACTCAAATCATAGCAGACGAAGTCATGACTGGTCTTGGTCGAGCCTCGGACAGGATGTTCGCATCGCATTCAGAAAAAATCCAACCGGACTACCTCTGCATCGCCAAGGGTTTGACCGGCGGCTATCTCCCAATGGCCGCCACTCTCACGACTCAGGATGTTTTCAACGCGTTCCTTGGGGAGTACCAAGAATTTAAAACATTTTTCCACGGCCACAGCTTCACCGGGAACCCTCTCGGCGCTGCCGCCGGTCTGGCCAGCCTCGAGTTACTTAATTCCAAGTCAGGCGCAAAACAGCGCAAAAACCTTGCCGCTCGGTTAAAAAAATATTCCGAACAATTATGGACCCATGAAAAAATCGGGGACATTCGTCAATCTGGCTGCGTCCTCGCAGTCGAGTTGGTGCGGAATTGGAAAACACGCGAACCTTTCGAATTGGCCGAACAGGCCGGCATACGAGTTTGCAACGCCATGGCTAAGCGAGGCGTCCTAACCCGCCCGATCGGGAATGTCATCGTCATCATGCCTCCATTTTGCACGACCAAGGTTCAGGTTGAAAAAACTATCTCTGCGTTATCGAATTCCATTGCTGAAACATTATGAACTGGGAAGACCCAAAAACTATTTATGCCGCTGCAGCCCTTGGCTTGATTTTGGCGCGTTACATTTTCGAATTCTGTCTGGATCGATTAAACACCAGTCATGTTCAAAAACACGCCGATCAAATCCCTGAATCTTTCCGGGAAATCATGGACCAGAAAACGTATCAAAAATCGGTAATGTACACTTTGGCCAAGGCTAAGTTCGGGACTTTTTCAGACACATACTCAACCGTACTGCTTATNGCCCTACTTTTCACNGGCATNTTTGCAACCGTGTTNANNTCCATCNCGACATCTCTCGGAGATNCNCATTTNGCTCAAGCAACTTCTTTATGGGCNTTGCTATGGCTGTTCTCNATGCTCGGGCTTCCNTTNTCGTGGTACTCACAATTTCGACTCGAGGAACGATTCGGTTTTAATACNTCGACGCAAAAAACTTGGTGGGGCGANCAACTNAAAGGATTNCTGCTAAGCTTCCTCATTGGNGTTCCGCTNCTCTGGNTGATCCTTTNGCTNAGCGACTTCGGNGGCGAGCTTTGGTGGCTNTGGGTTTGGGGAGTAATTGTCGCCTTCCAANTACTCATGAGCGTTTTGNCTCCCATTTTCATTTTGCCGTTATTCAACAAATTCACGCCACTGCCAGANGGCGATTTAAAAGAGAGGTTAAACCGCCTCGCAACCCGAACTGGGTTCGTCAATGCCGGTATCCAAATCATGGACGGCAGTCGGCGATCAAAACACTCGAATGCTTTTTTCACCGGACTCGGNAAAGGCCGCAAGATNGCTTTATTCGACACATTGGTGGAACAACTCGANGACGAGGAACTTGAAGCCGTACTGGCACATGAAATTGGTCACTTNAAATTAAAGCACGTTCCAAAAATGATCGGCTGGTCNTTTGCTATGACTTTGATCGGNCTATACCTCCTCAACNTCCTCGCTCAACAACCACTTTTTGTTGAAGCGTTCGGCTTCACAGCGGATGATTATGCACCGGCTTTTCTCGTTTTCTCCCTATTGGCCGGCTCNGTCACCTTTTGGTTGACTCCCTTGTCCAGNTTTTGGTCNCGACAGTTTGAGTATCAGGCGGATGCCTATGCCACCAATGCAATCAANGCCAATCAACCCATGATCTCGGCGCTTCGAAAACTAAATCGAGAAAACCTGTCAAACCTCNCNCCGCACCCANTNTANAGTGGATTTCACTATNATCACCCNACTTTATTNGAACGTGANACAGNANTGAAAAAGGCCTACGTGGCGGATGCTTAAGTAAGAGTAAGGCTTTTTCCGCTTGGCCAAGCGCGTTACCTTCCCNCAAGCCGAANCGTCCTGCGGCAATCATNCAAATAANTATGCGGTTATTTCGACATACCTCGCTTNTNNTACTATTGAGNGCGCTTGGCCAAACGCCTTTTGTGTATGCGNACGAACCGTTCATCAGCGAGATCGTCGCGGCGAATGACAACACTTTACGCGATGATTTCGGCGATTCCCCCGATTGGATCGAGATTTACAACCCAACCGACACCACAATCGACCTCACTGGTTGGGGGGTTAGCGACGACGCATCGGATGCCCATAAATGGANATTCCCAAACGTAAAACTTCCACCCCATGAGTTTGTAGTCGTCCATGCGTCCGGGAATAATATCGCAGATCCGNATAAACCGATGCACACAAGTTTCCGACTCTCGAGGGCTGGTGAATTTCTCGGCTTGGCCAAGCCGAATGGATCTTTCGCCGATAAATTCTATCCTTCTTTTCCGGCCGGAGATGAAGACAAATCCTACGGGGTTCCCATGATGGGGGAGTTGGATGAAATCATCCCGGCTCATTCCACATTTCGTTATCTAATTCCGACGAGTTCACACTCGAAACTGGATTGGGAAAACCCGGATTTCAAAATCACCAGCTCATGGAAATTATCTCGGTCCGGGTTTGGTTTTGAAAAACAAGGCAGCAATTACAGTGACTTAATTAGGACAAAAATCGCCACTTCCAAACGCTGCATCTGGCTCAGGAAAACGTTCAACGTCAAAAATCCAGATGAAATCAAGGCACTCGTATTAAGAATCCGCTATGATGATGGGTTTATCGCCTCGATCAACGGAGTCAGAGTCGCCTCGGCAAACGCCCCCGAAAAGCCCCGTTACAACACTTACGCATCCGGGAAAAATGCAATCGCCAACTACGAGGATTTCGATGTAAGCGACCACGTAGGGTTGCTCAAGTCGGGAAATCGAAACGTGCTTACCATTCAAGCTTACGACAGCCGATATGACCGTAATGATTTTTTTGTGTTGCCCCTTTTGCTGAGCGGCGAAAGTCGTCAAATCGACCGCAAAAAAAGGGCCTTCCTCAGTTTCGCCACTCCGGGCCGCCTCAATGCCAACGCACTCCCCCCTCGCCCCGGAACTCCGGTTTTCTCAAAGACAAGCAACAGTTTTTCATTCTCAGTGTCCATCTCATTGGAACCTGGAAAAGAAGGGGAAACAATCCGATACACCACGGATGAGTCCGTCCCCGATAAGAGTTCGAAGTTATACACTGGAAAAATTCGTATTTCCAAAACCACGATGCTCACTGCCCGTTGTTTTGACTCAAAAGGCAACGCCGGCCCTCCCGTTTCCCACACCTACCTTCAATTGGCTTCCAATGCTAGGAAGTTTTCATCGAACCTTCCGGTTGTGGTTATCGAAAATTTTCGAGGCGGCGGCATCCCTGCAGACCCATATCGAGAT